>NZ_CP150145.1:2413866-2715600 GCF_037963835.1 Paenibacillus sp. FSL H8-0332 | reverse complement strand
ACCACCATTCAGGATAACGACTACAACGCACAGACCGGGGTTATCGGAGGTCTGCGATACGGGGTGTCGGTGGAGGAACTGACCAATGCCTACTCCTCTATCGGCAACCAGGGTGCCTTCAATGATGCATACATGATCGATAAGATCGTTGACTATCAAGGCAAAATCGTCTATCAGCATAAAGTGAATCCGGAGCAGGTCTTCTCCAAGCAGACCGCTTATCTGATGACGGATATGCTGCGTACCGTAATAACGGACGGAACAGCAACTACAGTGAAGAGGAACTACAAGCATTTCAAGGAAGTGCCGATTGTCGGTAAAACCGGCTCTACCCAGAACTACGGAGATGTCTGGTTCATGGGCTATTCTCCGGATGTCACCCTTGGAATTTGGGTGGGCTACAAAGAGCAGGTCAATACCCTTCAGGGGGATACGCAGAAGCGTCAGGCGCAGACTCTGTGGGCCAAGGTAATGAATACAGTGATTGACAAACGTCCCGAGCTGTTCACCACGAAAGAATTCGCCCAGCCGGAGGGTATCGTCAAGGCGACCGTCTCGGCATACAGCGGCAAGAAGCCTTCCAAGCTGACGGACAGATTCACAACGGATCTGTTCAACGCGAAATTTGTTCCTAAGGAGAGCGACGACGGCATTTCCAATGCCAGATACATCACTTATAACGGGGTGAACTACATCCCTCTGGAAGGAACTCCTGAAGATTTCTTGAAGGAGAAGATCGTAGTCAAGCGCGAGAAGCCGATTCAGGAGCTGGTCAAAGAGCTGCTTGCCGCCTTCCCGGCGATGAAGTCACATGAGTCACTATCGTACTACATGCCGCAGGATGCCAAAACAGACTACCCGTCCGAGGTCGATCCGCGCGTGGATGACGGCAACGGGCCAAGTGCTCCCGGAGAAGTTATAGTCTCCTACAGTACTGGCAAGGCTGTAGTTACCTTCACTCCAAGCGGTTCTCCGGATGTTGTCGGTTACCGCCTCTACCGTTCCCTGAACGGCGGATCTTTCCAGAAGCAGGCCGTCCTCTCTGCTGGAGAGAGCACCGTCTTCAAGCCGGGAACTCCGGCTGGCGCCAACGCTACCTTCTATGTGGCTGCCGTGGACGTAGCCGGACATGAGACTGCTTCCGGCAGTGTGGGTGGCGGAATTAAGCCTACACCGGAGCCTACACCAACTCCGGAACAGACGCCGGAGGCAGAGCCGACACCGGACGCCGGAATCATCCCGGACAGTACGGAAGATCCTGGCATGATCATTATTCAGCCGCCTGCCGTTGATGATTCTACTCCGTCAGGCGGTACCAATGCAGCCGGCGGAAACAGCGGAGGGAATGCTACAGGTAATACCGGTGGGAAGCCCGCAGGCAATGGTAGCAGGAATACCACTGGGAAGCCTTCAGGCAGTACCAGCGGGAATGCCGGTGGTACTACCTCTACTAACGCAGCAGGCAATACAGGACGTTAAGCTCACCAGGCAGACTTCAGTATAAGCTTCAAAAGCCCGTTCCCCGGGATAAGGGGAACGGGCTTTTTTAATGGATTGCACTCCAGATCTGCCTAGTCTTCGATGGTAGACAAATCGCCTGCCGGAAGATGCAGCTCCCAGGCCTTCAGTACACGGCGCATAATTTTGCCGGACCGGGTCTTGGGCAGCTTATCCTTGAACTCGATTTCACGCGGTGCAGCATGGGCAGACAGGCCCGCTTTGACAAATGCCGCGATCTCTTCCTTCAGCTCAGCGGTCGGACTATATCCGTCACGCAGTGAGATGAAGGCCTTGATAATCTCACCACGCATGACATCCGGCTTGCCGATTACCCCAGCCTCCGCGACAGCCGGGTGCTCCACCAGCTTGCTCTCGACCTCGAAGGGTCCAATCCGCTCCCCGGAGGAATTGATTACATCATCAATCCGGCCCTGAAACCAGAAATAGCCGTCTTCATCCATGTACGCCGAATCCCCCGAGATATACCATCCGGGAATTCGGAAGTATTCATCGTATTTAGCCTGGTTATTCCACACCTGGCCCATCATGGACGGCCAGGGGGTGCGGATGGCCAGATTGCCCATGGAATACGGCGGCAGCATGTTGCCGTGGTCATCCAGGATAGCCGCTTCAATCCCCGGCAGCGGCCGGCCCATGGAGCCGGGCTTGATGTCCATTCCCGGGTAGTTGCAGATGAGCTGCGCCCCCGTCTCGGTCATCCACCACGTATCATGAATCCGCTGCTGATAGATTTTGTCGCCCCAGCGTACGACCTCCGGGTTCAGCGGCTCGCCGACAGACAACACATGGCGCAGACTGCTGAGATCGATCCCCTCCAGCGTCTCCTTGCCAGCCCCCATCAGCATCCGGAAAGCCGTAGGCGCACTGTACCATACCGTCACCCCGAAGCGTTCGATCGTCTTATACCAGTCCAGTGGACTGAAGCGGCCTCCCCGGACCACATTGGCTACTCCATTCAGCCAGGGGGCAAAGATCCCATAAGAGGTTCCGGTCACCCAACCCGGATCGGCCGTGCACCAGTACACATCGTCCGGTCGCAGGTCCAGGACTACCTTGCCTGTATAATAGTGCTGGATCATGGCTCTCTGCACATGGTAGATGCCTTTGGGCTTCCCGGTGGAGCCGGAGGTATAATGCATGATCAGACCATCCTCCAGGCTCAGCCATTCCGGTTCCAGCTCAGCGGAGGCTTCAGCCATTTCCGTTTCATAGCTCAGCAGCCCGGAATCCTCAGCAGCAGAGGCTCCGACTACAAAGATGTGGCGCAGTCCTGGGAGCTGCTCCCGCTTCACCCGGTGCAGCAGCTCCGGGGTAGTCACCAGCGCTACCGCTCCGCTATCCTCCAGACGGTCCTTGACCGCCGTCTCCATGAATGCCTCGAACAGCGGACCTGCCACTGCTCCCGTCTTCAGAATGCCAAGCAGGCTGAAATACAGCTCCGGGGTACGCGGCATGAAGATGAACACCCGGTCGCCTTTGCCGATTCCATATTTGCGTAGTACATTACCGAACTTATTCGACCGTTCCCGTAAGTCGGCGAAGGTGTACCGCTCCTCACGCACCGCATCGCTGTAGATCAGCGCCGTAGCAGCCCCTCGCCCCTCCTCGACATGACGGTCTATAGCTTCATGTGCCATATTCACCTTGCCGGTCCCATGCCAGGAGAAGCTGCGCTCGACATCCTCCCACCGGAATTCGTCAACTGCCCGGGAATAGTCCTCCATATTCGAGTGCTGCACCCGGCCCGGCAAAATTTCGCCTTGAACTTGCCCCATTACTCTTGCCTCCCCTACTGGTTTGCTTTAAGCTTTAAGGGTACCCTCTAATTCTCTTAATTTCGTCAACACTCTAAATGTGAATATTCCGTGTCGGAATCAGTATATCACAGGAAGCGGTTACATTCCATATTATAGTGAACCGGAGGGAGCCCAAGAATGGAGCATCATAAAATCCCAGTATCCCATACCATAGAGCATCAAGGCCGGCTTATATCTATCGGTGGCCCCTTATCAGCCGAAACGCTTCAGACCTTAAGCATGCACCGCGATCTGGACGCCTTCCGTAAGCCGCAGGAGCAGCTTGAAGCCTTGATAGAGATATCTGGCTTACCTGAAGGACGCATCCTGGCAGCAGTGGTCTCAGACGTTATCGTGGGCTATGTCACTTTTCATTATCCGGATGAACTGGAGTTATGGTCTCAGGGCGGGATGGAGGATCTGGTTGAGCTGGGAGCTATCGAAGTGGCTGACGAGTATCGCGGGTGCGGCCTTGCGAAGCTGCTGGTTTCAAGCGCTTTTGAAGAGGGACAGCTGGAGAACTGCATCGTATTCACAACCGAATATTATTGGCACTGGGACCTCAAGGGAAGCGGCCTTAGTGTATGGGAGTACCGCCAGATGATGGAGAAGCTGATGAAGACGGTAGATATGGTGTGGTATGCCACCGATGATCCGGAGATCTGCTCGCATCCGGCCAATTGCCTAATGGTCCGCATGGGCCAGGAAGTACCGCTGTCCTCCCGTGAGACCTTCGACCGGGTTCGCTTCAGACAGCGGTTTATGTATTAATTCAGGCGGCCTGCCTGCAGGTTACATAGCCTTAAGCATATGCTCCAGAATGGCATGCGAATGCTGTGAGGCCGTTACGGTGAACTCACTGTAATTCACATGTGCTGAGCCGTCTGCTTTGTCTGACATTGAACGTACGATTACAAAAGGTATCCCGTTCATATGGCAGACTTGGGCGACCGCCGCACCCTCCATCTCTGCACAGGCCCCGTCCAGCTGCTCACGCAGCATAGCTACTGACGCCCTGCTGGCAATGAATTGATCCCCGGACAGCACAATGCCCGTCACAGACTTCTGTCTAAGCTCTTGACAGGCCTCTTCTGCTAGCTTCACCAGCAGCGGATCTGCCTGGAAGGCGGAGATCTCCTGATATGGGATCACCCCTCTGGCATAACCGAGCGCTGTAACATCCATGTCATGCTGAATGCAGGAGGACGAAATAACAATATCCCCGATGTTCAGCTCAGGGTGCAGCGCCCCCGCCACACCAGTGAACAGCACCTTTTCCACTCCGAAGCTGTCCAACAGAATCTGTGTGGTTACTGCGGCATTCACCTTCCCGACCCCAGATTTGCTGACTACAGCTGCCTTCCCGAATACTGTCCCTGCATAAAAGGTAATTCCGGCCTTCACCGTGGTCTGCCGATTCTCCATCTCTTCCAGCAGCAGCTTGATTTCTTCATCCATTGCGCCAATCAGACCCAGCACTCCGCTCATTTCATATCCCCCTTGAACTTTCTGCCCGCAAACATAAAAAGCTCCCGAAGGAGCTTCTTAAGAAACCTATATTCACTTGCTAAACGTACTGATCTTATTTGTTGACATGGTTGACAGACAGACGAAGAATGGTCTCATGCGGCAAAATAACACGCGGATTCTCAACCGTCTCCTTCTTCATTAGCTTCGTCAGCAATCTCATCGCTACAGCACCGAGATCATACATCGGCTGTGCTACAGTAGTGAGGAGTGGACGAACCATTGAAGCCATCCGGATGTTGTCTACACTGATAATTGAGAAGTCATCCGGCACCTTGAGGCCTTCATCCTGAATGCTGTGAATGGCACCAATCGCCATCTCATCGGTAGCAGCAAAGATAGCTGTCGGCTTCTTCTTCAGACCCAGGAAGTACTTCATGGCTTCGACACCGGATTCGTAACGATAGTTACCGATGCGTACCAGATCTTCCTGATACTCGATACCTGCCGCTTCCAGCGCCTTCTTGTAGCCGTGGAACCGGGCATATCCGTTCGCAGGGTCCTGCAGCGTACCGCTGATCATTGCGATCTCCCGGTGTCCGTGGCGGATAAGCGTATTCACTGCATCAAAGGCAGCCGTCTCATGGTCGATATCCACGGAAGGATATGTTCCCTTCTCATCGCGGGTCGCACAGAGCACGATAGGCACAGCAGAGGTCTGGAACGCCTGAATATGCTCTTCCGTAACGGTTCCGCCCATGAACAGCAGCCCGTCCACCTGCTTCTCGAGCAGTGTGTTAATGACACGAATCTCTTTCTCTTTGCGCTTGTCTGCGTTACAGAGAATGATGTTGTAGTGATACATATTGGCAATATCTTCAATCCCGCGTGCAATTTCCGCAAAAATCGAGTTTGAGATATCAGGGATAACAACCCCTACGGTTGTCGTTTTCTTGCTGGCGAGACCTCTCGCCACCGCATTCGGACGATAGCCCAAACGCTCAATCGCTTCAAAAACCTTCTTCCGGGTCTGCGGCTTCACGTTGGGGTTATTATTCACAACCCGTGATACCGTAGCCATAGATACGCCTGCTTCTCGAGCTACATCGTAAATGGTTACCGTCAAATTACTCTCTCCATTGCGATAAATTTTATCGTTCGACTAATTAAAATTATGATACGACACTTTGTACAATTGTGCAATGATAACGCTTCATTTTCCTTTCAAAATTTCTTTCAAAGGTTGAAACGCCAGTCCTGGCGCGGCTTTGACGCCTTCCGCCAATTCCTGATCCTCCAATAGCTTCCAGTGGAAGCCCTTAAAATTTCAAGAATTCTGTATGCTTTCTCTATCGTATCAAAAAGCGCGTGAAAAATCCAACATTCGTTGAAAGTTTTTCATTGTTTTTGCAGACTTTTTTTCAAAATGTCAAAAAATGCTCTTTATTTGGCACTTTCTGCCGAATGAGCCGTCAACTGGGAGAGCCGCAGGCCGATCTCTTCCATCCACTTCTTGTCGGACAGATCCGCCGCCGTGCGGTATACATCCAGCAGCAGATCAATCCGGCTCTGCATTGCCTTGCGGATAGCCTCCTCCAATTCCGGCAAGCCGCCGGCAAACAAGCCCGATGCAAAGGTATCCTTCAGCACACTGGCCCACTCATTACGGTCCGCAAAGGACAGATGCAGCTTGCCCGCAGGGCGTTCTCCAAGCTCCCGGATCAGCAGACCCAGGTCACGCTTAATAACCGGCAGGGGCTCATAACGGGCGCATTGCCCGCAGGTATATACAGGGACATGAGTAATTTTGATCTTCGCACTATAAATCAGCGTATGCATATGTATGGTCATGATCCCGCCGCAGCCACAAGACTTCTTCATTAATTGTTCCTTATACATCTCCCACACCTCAGAATGATCTTTTAAAAACGCATAGTTTTGCCTTTTCCCTCTCTAGTATTCGACTTCATCCCCCTGAATCCCTGCTAGTTTGCATATCATGTTTTAATTGGCAATATTCTTAGAAATTTCCATATCGAAAAGTGACTTCAAGTGTCTGTTTTGATAGAATGACATAGATATCAGGAAGTTAAGCCGAAGGGAGTTGTACAGAATGAGACTGTCAGGTAAAAAAGTCATTGCGCTGGTGGACGATGAATTTGAAGACCTTGAGCTGTGGTATCCCGTATACCGCGTGCGCGAGGAAGGGGCCGAGGTTCATCTAGCAGGCCTTGAGAAGGGGAAGACGTATGTCGGCAAATATGGCGTACCTGCCACTGCTGAATACAGCTGGGACGAGCTGAAGGCTGCCGATTATGACGGCATCCTCGTTCCCGGAGGCTGGGCACCCGACAAAATCCGCCGGTACAGCGCAGTGCTGAAGCTGGTGCAGGATTTCAACACCGCGAAGAAGCCGATTGGCCAGATCTGCCATGCAGGCTGGGTCTTAATCTCCGCCAAAATTCTTGAAGGCGTAACAGTCACCTCCACACCGGGCATCCGTGACGATATGGAGAACGCCGGAGCCATCTGGAAGGACGAGCCGGTCGTCCAGGACGGCCACATCATCTCCGCCCGCCGACCGCCGGACCTGCCGCCTTACGGCAAAGCGTTCTGTGATGCACTGGCCGGGGAATAACAGGCAGCATGATATCTGATATAAACAAAGCCCTGCCCTGTCGTCTGACAGGGTTCAGGGCTTGTTGCCGCTTTTAAAGGAGGATTAGCGGATAGGGAGAGACAGCTTCTCTTTGATCAGGGCAGGATACGCCTCAATGGTGAACGTCAGCGGCTGCGGATATTTATTGCTGCCCAGACCCTTGTAGTACATGTGAGGGATTGACTTCGCATTCTCCGGCTCAGTACGCCGCGGAATATCAATATCAAACTTGTCTGCTGAATGGACTGTACCTGCTCCATCGGTGAATTTTTGCCCCAGCATTAAGTCATTGTAGATACTGTTAGTCTGTGCCTGAGAATAATATTCCAGTACCATCGTGGAGCCCCTCTCCGTGTTATGAACGGACATTTGCAAATTTTGATCCGGAGCCTTGATAATTTGTTGCTTGTCCGTATCAATAATTAATTGGGTTGCCTTCTTATCCAGCGCCAGAATTCCATTGATTTGCAGCTGGAGCGATTGTGTCAAGCTGCTGTCGTTCGCAAATATCAATCTGCCCTTATTGTCTGTAAAGCTGGCGGCGCGTAATTCCAGATACGTGTAATCTTCGCTGCCGCCCGCTAAGAAACCCGGTTTGTACATGGAGAAGATCTGTTTGGAGTTCAGCGGGTCGCAGGTATAGTCCAGATAAATGCCGGATGCGGCCAGATAGATCTCATTAATTCCAATTTTCTGACCCTCTATTTCCAGTGTTTTATCTACACGTATGGTTTCTCCAGCCTTGGCCATCTGCTCCCGGTCCAGCGGAAGGGTTGCAGACAATTTAGCCTGAAGGCCGTCTGCTGAAGCAGAGGCGAACTGTTTGTACTCACCAAGCTCCAGCTCAAACGTAATTTGATCCGGAAGAGCGCCTGTGCCACTCTCCCACTGCCTTACTTCATAACCGTAGGTTATACGATTTGCGGAAATTGAAATACCCGGTCCCCTGGAAGTATTCAAAGGGTTTAAAGCTGCTGATGTAAGCTGCATAAGTTCAACTTGGGCATTCTCATTTGTCTTGTTCTGCAATGAATACAAAATGATAATCCCCTTCTGATCTGCAGCAATTCCATCTACGGTTAGGACAAATCCGTTCTGCTCTGCAGTAACACCCGTAATGCGCTGTACAAGGCCAGCCTCGATTGCCGAAGATACTGTGGAGTGTCTTACTGATGGAATATACTTTTCAAACGGCCCATTGCTTGGAAGTATTGCTGCCTGATCCGGAGCAGCCCCCTGTGTCTTCAACACCTCACCTATCCGGGGAAAGGAGAACAACAGCACAATCCCAAGTACTGCCGCCGCTGTAGCCAGAGCATAGCGGCTCCTAAGTGACATAGAGGTTCTGCGGGAACGCGTAATGCCGCTGCGCACCGCCGTGTTCAGTTTCATCTCTGCAACCTCATCCGCTTCTGCCGACAGACTGTGGTAATACTCCTTCAGCAGCTCTTCTTCGGTCTTGACCATACTATAGTCCCCCTTTGATTCTCATTTTGTCACGTAACTGCTTAAGTCCCTTGTTCAGCCAGGTCTTGACCGTTCCTTCCGGCTTCCCCAGCACCTCGGAAATTTCTGTCAGCGTCATATCCCGGTAATACTTCAGCACAAGCACCTGACGGTATTTGGGCTTCACTGCTTCCAGGGCCTGCTCCATATCCAGCTTACGGTCACTGGTCATCTCCTGCAGTCCAGCGCTTGCCTGTTCCGGCACGGGAGCAGTCAGCCGTTTCCTCCGCTTCAGTTCGTCCTTGCAGCAGTTGATCAGAATCCGGGTCAGCCAGGGTGCGAACCGGGCATCGTCCTTCAGGCTCCTGCGCTTGACCCAAGCCCGGTATGTAGTTTCCTGAACCATTTCAAGTGACTCTGCCTCACTGCGCAAGTAGCTGTACGCAATACTGTAGAGTATTTTCTTTTGCTCCAGTACCCGGCCGATAAACAGTTGCTCCTGTTCATTCAAGTGGCGTACCTGCTCGCCTTCCCACGTATGTTCCATCCAGGCTTAGTCTCCCCTTTCTTTTTTTGACTTCTGTATATACTGACTGTCTCGCAGCCCAAACGGTTTTACTTTTTTGACAGCTAACCTGTTCCCCCGTAATTTCAAAGCAAAAAGCCCGGTGTGTATGGCCCCCTTGACCTTCACCCCGGACTTAATATCTATATTCTTGTTCAACTTGTCATTGTTCCGCTGATATCGCTAAGCCGCTAGAAGGCTATGACGTCTTCTCTTTGGAATCTCCAGTAGCGCCGAGCGGGAATCCGCTGCGCCCAACATAAGCACTGAGCTGCTCCTCTGTCTCCGAGCTGGTGCGGTTGCGGAAGCAAAGCTTCGCAATCTCTCTGGCTTCGGAAGCCAGTGTGTTCAGCGTGCGGTGCTTCACCTTCAGCAAAGCTTGCGGCGACATGCTCAGCACACTAATCCCCAGCTCCAGCCAGAGCGGTAACGAGCGCTCGTCTGCGGCCATCTCGCCGCATACACTGACATCGATACCCACGCTGTGCGCTGCATCCACCGTCATGCGGATCATGCGCAGCACTCCCGGATGGTACGGATGATACATATGGGCAATCTGCTCATTCATCCGGTCCACAGCCAGTACATATTGTACCAAATCGTTCGTGCCGATACTGAAGAAATCCACTTCCTCCGCCAGCAGGTCGGCAATCATCACTGCGGCCGGAACCTCGATCATTATGCCTACCTTCATCTCGCGGTTATACGGTACACCCCGGCTGTCCAGCTCACTCTTGACTTCGTTCAGCACCGCTTTGGCAGCCTGTACCTCTTCGACAGAGGAGATCATCGGGAACATCATTCGGACATTACCGTAATGGCTGGCCCGCAGAATCGCCGCTATCTGTGTTTTGAACATATCCTTGCGGTCCAGACTGATCCGGATTGCCCGGTAGCCGAGGAACGGATTCTGCTCCTCCGGCAGCTGGAAGTAATCCAGGTGCTTGTCCCCCCCGATATCAAGCGTACGGATGACAACGGTCTCCTTGCCGACTTTTTCCGCGACCAGCTTGTACACCTCGAATTGCTCATCTTCTGTCGGGAAGGAGCTGCGGTCCATATAGAGGAACTCCGTGCGGAACAGCCCCACTCCCTCGGCCCCATATTTCAGCGCCATGTTCAGCTCCTTCACCGAACTGATATTACCGGCCAGCCGCAGCGATACACCGTCCTTGGTAACTGCCTCGACTGTAGCAAGCAGTTCAAGCTGCTCCCGCTTCCTCTGCTGCTTCGCGCGCCTGGAGGTGAAGTCTCTTAATGTAGATTCATCGGGATGGAGCATCACCGCTCCGGTCTCTCCGTCCAGCACCAGCATGTCCCCGGTCTGGATCGGGGTCAGGATCTTGTTCTCCAGGCCTGCCACCAGCGGAATGCCGAGCGCACGGGCCATAATGGAGGAATGCGAGGTTTTGCCGCCCATCATCGTAACGATGCCCAGCACATAAGCCGGATTCAAATGGGCCAGCTGTGAGGGGGACAGTTCCTTAGCCACAAGGATATAGGGCTGGGTGTCAGACGGCAGGGTTACCTCCGGCGCACCCAGGAGATGCTTCAGCAGACGGTTGCCGACATCCTTGATGTCCACGGCCCGTTCCTTCATATATTCATCGTCCAGCAGATCGAACATCGCTACAAAGTGGTCTATCGCTTCCTTCACGGCCACCTCGGCCGCTTTATATTGGCGTTCGATAATGCCGCGGATTTCGCTCATGAACACCGGATCATCCAGGATCGCCAGATGAGCATCGAAAATACTCGATTCCTCCGGTCCGACAACCTCCCGGAATTCTTTTTTGATAAACTCGATTTCGTCCTTGGAGGTACGAATTCCTTCGTACAGACGTTCAAACTCCTTGGCCAGATCCACCGGGTTCACCTGAGTGTCCGGCAGACTCCATTCCCAGTTCGGCAAAACAAAGGCCTTCCCGATGGCAACACCTGCTGCAGCGCCTATGCCTTGTATCATGCTTCGATCCCTCCAACATTGCTTTCATGTAATACCACGGACATGACGGAAGACTGCCCCTTTTTCACGTTTTTGAATGGAGCATAGCTCCAGGATTTGACCCGGTCAGGATTGGTAATCACCATCGGTGTCGCCAGCGAAGCGGCATGCTCCTTCAAGTAGGCCAGATCAAACCGGACCAGCAGCTGCCCCGGCTCCACACTGTCACCTTCCTGTACAAGCGCCTCGAACGGCCCTTTAAGCTGCGAAGTATCGATCCCGATATGCATCAGCACCTCCAGGCCTTCGGGCGTAGCAATGCCCACTGCGTGCATCGTAGGGTATACGTGCATCACCTTGCCGAATACGGGCGAGACCAGCTCTCCTTTGTCCGGGACAAAGGCCACTCCATCTCCCACCAGCTTCGCGGCAAAAATATGGTCCGGCACCTCTTCAATCGGCATCATCCGTCCCTGGATCGGCGAGCTGAACAGCACCTGCGGCAGATCGCGCAGCATCAGCTTATCAATCTCCTCGCGGATCAGCTCTGAATAGGTACCGAAGACAACCTGCACGTTGCCCCCGCCCAGCTTGATAATGCCTGCGGAGCCCAGCCCCTTAAGCGCCCCTGTATCTATGAAGCGGTCATTATGCACCGTTAATCTCAGCCGGGTGATGCAGGCCTGGACCTGCACGATATTTTCCTTGCCGCCCAGTGCCTCCAGAATCAGCGGAGCCTGATACGGAATATTCCCCGCCCAGTCCCCAAGCTCAGAGCCTTCTTCACGGCCCGGCGTAGGAATCTGGAACCGGCGGATCGCCCAGCGGAACACGTTATAATAGACAATGCCATAGCCGATCCCGATCGGAATCAGCAGCCAGGCCCGCTGGGACAGATGCATGTTAAGGAAGAAATCAATGGTCCCTGCCGAATAGGAGAAGCCATGATGAATCCCGAGCGAGTACGTCAGCACCATAGCAAGACCTGACATAACCACATGCAGTGCGAATAAATATGGCGAAGCGAACAGGAAGGCAAACTCAATCTGCTCCGATACGCCAGTCAGAAAGCACACCAGGGCTGCACGCAAAAAAGTCTTCTTAATCTTAGGCTTAAGGTCTTCGCGCGCTTCCTGGATGATCGCAAAGGCAATGGCGGGCAGCGCGAACATCATAATCGGGAACAGTCCGGCCATGAACACACCCGCTGTAGGATCTCCGGCAAAAAAGCGCGGCAAATCCCCCTGTACGACTGCACTGCCGTCAGGCGTCGTAAAGGAGCCCAATTGGAACCAAAACACATTATTCAGAATATGGTGCAGGCCAAAGGCCGTCAGCACCCTGTATAGCACCCCGTAGACAAACACTCCATAGCCGCCGGTCATCTGCACTACCCTGAACAGCTGATTCAGCAGCTCTTGCAGGAGCGGGGATACTCCGAGCATGACCCAGGCGAACAGCGCCGAGAATAAGCCCATGAACAGCAAAACAAAACGCGACCCTCCAAAAAACTGGATCGCCTCCGGCAGCTTGATATTCTTAAACCGGTTATGCGCCACACCGGCTACGATTCCAAGGATAATACCAATTAATGTTGCAGGCTGTACAGCCCCGTCTCCCATGTTGGACACAATCCGGTCATAAGTGAACATCCCTGCGAGTGCAGCCAGTCCGGCCGGTCCGGCCTGATTGGACAACCCCCACGCCACACCGACAGCAAACAAATAAGGCATGAAATAGAATATTCCTTGCCCCGCGTACGTCGTCACTTCGGATACCGAAGAAAGTCCCCATGCAGACCACGGTAAGCTGCCCAGACTCAGCAGGATAGCTGCCGCCGGAAGCACCATGGTAGGAAGCATAATGGCTCTGCCCAACTGCTGCAAAGATCCGAGCCAATTCAAGGCGACCCTCTCCTTTCTTTCTATATTGAATGGTAAGCGTTACAGCAGTTTTTGTCAAAAGAATCCGTGTGATTCGTGCGGTCCACTCTCCGTTGCGAAAGGTCGGGGCAAGTAACCTGAGAACTACGCTGCAATACGCCGCAATTGTATTTTGTACATCAGATCACCTGTAATCCTACTCAAATTAACGATCTATTGCACTTCGTACATTAGAATTCTCAGAATCCGGCCAATATCAACCTAAATACAAATTTCTACTGCACAAAGTGCAACAGAACCTTATAAAAGTGGTTCTCCAGCGGAATCTATTGCACAAAGTGCAATCATCATGTCCTTACATTCGCAGTAATATCCCGCTTGCCCATACAACCCTATAGACCACAGGTGTCATAGAACGCACAAGTACTCCTTTAATACGATCAATTATACTTTCCAGCCATTAAGGAGCGGGCAGCAGAGTATACTCACCAGGTTTGATCCTGATGCATGGGCCGGAGTTCATAGGATCTTATCCCTCTTCCACCAGTAACAGGTTGTAACATCCCTTTAGCGCTCAATGAGCTTAACAGCTTGCGGGCAGTTCTATAGTTCATCTGAAAAATGTCCGTGACATCCTTAGGCCGAAGTGGCCTGCCAAGCTGCCACGCCAGACGCAGGACTTCTTTCTCTTTTGACAACAGGTGCTCCCCGCCTGCCCTGTTCCGGGCCAGATAAGGCGCGAGCGCCAGTTGCAGCAGCATCCGGCATACTTCGGGACGCTGCTGGATATCGTCGAAGGAGAAATGCAGCAGTCTCCAGCCCATTCCAGTCAAGAAGGTATCCCGGTTAAGCGCATAGCTGAATTTCTCCCGGTCCATGTCCTTGATATGGCTCTGATAACCGTCACATTCGATACCGAAGCGCGCACCATTCAGCGGTAAAAAAGCAAAGTCCAAAAATTGTGACTTCCGGTTCCAGTCATACACTTCATACTCCGGGTGCAAATGCTCCAGTGACTCGAACAACGGCCACCATACATTTTGCACAAACAGCTTCTCCGCATAGTTATGTCCGCGCAGCAGCCTTCCCCGCCGCTCACCGCCCCTATCATTAGTATGCATCTCCAGAAAGTTGCCATGTGCCTGTTCAAATTCCAGAGAAATCTCCTCCCGCTCCCGCAAAATAAAAAAAGAACGTCCTACCCATCTGAAAATGGGATAAAGGACGTTCTTCGTCTAAGTAAAGTATAGCAAATCACACTCAATAAAACTTATTATTCTGCGAATACGGAACTCCTCCAGTTGAGACAGCGGGGTCCGCATGATAGCCCGGAGCACGTGCATCACACCCGGAATCGGAACTCCGCCTCCGGCTGTCCTCGAAGCAATTACCCCCGGCTACGGCCCTTCATCGTAATGGCTTCCTCCACCTTGATGCAGCGGTCCATGATCGCGATCATGTCATGGGCAGCGGCGATATCCGCAGCCTCCTGACTAATAATACCCTGCTGCAGCCAGAGAACACGCGCGCCGATATCAGCGGCCTCCTGCGCTACAGCTGCACAATATTCGCTGCGGCGGAATACATTCACAATATCCACCGGCTCAGGAATTTCCGCGAGGGTATGGTAGCATTTCTCGCCCAGGATCTCCCCGTCTACCGACGGATTCACCGGAATAATCCGGTAGCCCCGGCTCTGCATAGCTCCGGCTACCATATAAGAGGTGCGGTCTGTTTTGTCGGACAGGCCCACTACGGCAATATTGCCTGCAGCAGCCAGAATGTCTCCAATTTGATCCCTGCTAGGATTCTCAAAGCTCATGTGTATTACCCCTTCCGTTAATTGCGCATCTGGGCACATACCAGATTCAGCTATACCTACATCATACCGCGCATCAGAAAAAGTTCCAAATCCGAACCGTCCGCTTGATCCCGCTATATTGTTCCGTTCACCGGACACAGCCACACCATATGAACAGAATCCGGTCCCCAATAATCCCTAACTACCGCATAGGGCGTTCCGAACTTCTGCAGCCACCTGGTTTGCGCGCGTCTGTAGCCGCTGTCCAGGCAGAACTCAGTAATCCCCTGTTGTCTGAGAAATATCATCAGTTCCGCAATCAGGGCCGAAGCAATCCCTTGTCCCTGATAATCCGGCAAAACATATAGACTGCCCAGCTCACCTACAGCATCAAGCTTATTTCCTGTACAGACCCGGATATCCTCTCCGCAAGGGGCATACGATATGGTGCCGACGACCTTACCGTCCATCTGAGCCACCCAGAAATACGTATCTGAGTTCTGCGGATTCAGGGAATTGTTAACCATCCGTATCTTGGACTCGATCTCCTGCTGAATGTCACTGTCCAAGTGACCCAGTCCTTCACCTTCAAAAGCATCCGTAATCGAATGCCTGTAAAGATCCGTTACTGAGGTAACATCCTCCCGGGTAAGCGGAGCTATGCTTAACTGGCCTGTCTCCGTCACTCTACCCATTCCACATTAGCGCCTAATGAGCGCAAGTGATCGAAATACTGGGGATAAGACTTCGCTACATGATGCGCATCCTTAATCAGCAGCGGCTGGCGGGCACGCAGTCCCACTACAGTAAGTGCCATAATCACACGGTGGTCATAGTGGGCATTGATCGTCACGCCGCCTTCAACCCCCTCCGGTGTACCATGAACAATAATCTCGTCACGCCGTTCTTCGACCTTCGCACCGGCACGAGTCAGCTCGGCCAGGTAATCCGTGATGCGGTCGCATTCCTTGTAGCGCAGATTCTCCACATTATAGAAGCGCGAGGTCCCTTCGGCAAAAACAGCTGCGGCCACCATAGCCAGCACCGCATCGGTTGCCGCATCGCCGTCGAATTCCACCGCCTTCAGAATGCCGTTCCCCTGCACATGCACTGTTCCGTTCTCATGGGTGAGCGGCACCTCCATCATCCGCAGCACATCGACAATGGCCCGCTCCCCCTGCTTGCTCTGTTCAGCCAGCCGGTGAATAGTCACATCCGACTTAGTCACCGCTGCGGCCGCAAGTACTGCGGCTGATCCCGGATAATCGCCTTGTACCGTATAGGTCTTGGCAGCATAGTTCTGGCGTCCAGGTACCTTGAAGGACATATAATCATCCGCCGCATGTATGATGATCCCGGCCTGCTCCAGAACCTCCAGCGTCTGGCCGATGACCACCTTGGATTTCAGATCATCCAGCACGATAATCTCACTGTCTTCTTCAAGCAGCGGGGTCAGGAATAAGAGCGCGCTGAGATACTGTGAGCTTACGGCACCAGAGACGGTAATCCGCCCCCCCTGCGGCTTGCCCCCGCGGATGGTGATCGGCAGCCTTCCTTGATTATGCTCCACTTCAACGCCAAGCTGCCCGAGCGCTTGAATGAGGTCATCATGCGGCCGCTTGCCAAGGGAATCCGGGTAGGTATTCACGAACGTAACCTCAGGGCTGAGCGCAGCCACTGCCATCAGGAAACGAAGCACGGCGCCGGCATTCCCAACATTCAACTCCTTAACGTCACGGGGATGGCGTCCGAACCCCTGCACTACGATTTTCTCCTCATCTTCGGTCAGGACTGCGCCGAGATCGGCGATACATCTGCGGATCGCGTCGCTGTCCTCGCTGTGGGCAGGATGGTAGATCGTGCTGACTCCTTCAGATAGAGCGGCTACCAGCAGGTAGCGCGTGGTGTAGTTTTTGGAGGACAGGGCTCCGAATTCTCCTTGCAGCGTCGGCGTAGGCCTAACAATAACGTCCATAGTATAAGCGCTCCTTCATAATATATAGTCTGTATGTACGGTCCTGTTTGACAGGGTAATCCGCAGTTGTGTTATTATTGCGTGAAGAAAGTCCATTCCCATTCGGGCAGAAAAGAGGGTACTAACATGAATGAAATTCCGCAAATTACACCGCAGGAGCTGCGTAATCGACTCGCTGCCGGCGAAGAACTTCTACTGATCGACGTCCGTGAAGACGATGAGGTTGCCTTCGGCATGATTCCCGGTGCGCAGCACATCCCGATGGGCCAGATCCCGCAGCAGACGGAGCAGCTTCGGGCTGATACCGAGATCATCTTCATCTGCCGCTCCGGCAGCCGCAGCCAGCGGGTATGTGAATATCTGCAGCAATTCGGCATTCAAGGCTCTAACCTGAGCGGCGGCATGATTGAGTGGGACGATACCAGCGCGGAATAAGCTTCATCCTGATGCATAGCGCCAACACACATAAAAGCTCAATCGCGGTAACGCAGTAAAATGTATTGCGAGACCTCAGCCACATTCAGCTCCGTTGTATCGACCGTGCAATGCGCGAAACGGTAAGCTTCCCTGCGCTGTTCCAGAATGGAACGGACCCGGTTTGCCGCATTGCCGGCGAGCAGCGGCCGGTTCTCATCCCCGCTGACCCGTTCAATAATGGTATCTTCCGAGGCTGTAAGGGCCACAACGAATCCATGCTCCAGCATGACTTCGGCATTTCCGGGCGCAAGCACCGCCCCTCCGCCAGTAGAGATCACTCTACGATCTCCCTGTAGCATTTCCTGGAGTACCGCTGATTCAATGCTCCGGAATGCCTGCTCTCCGCCGTCTGCAAAGATATCCGCAATACTGCGGCCCTCTCTTCCGGTAATCACTGCATCCAGATCAATCAGTTCATAGTCAAGCTCCTCGGCCAGAATGGCGCCTACTGTGGATTTCCCCGTAGCCATCATCCCGACGAGAATGATATTTCGATCGTCCATAACTACCTCCAAGCCGCGACATTTGTCATATCATAACACAGGGTGAAAAGTTTGCACAATGGCGGCAAATTTGCAAAAAAACCCGAAAGCCCTCCGCATAAAGCGGAAAGCATCTCGGGTTCCTAAGCAATAAGCTGAACGCTGCCTGTTACTCTGCCAGCCAGTTGTGGTGGAACACGCCTTCTTTGTCTACACGCTTGAAGGTGTGAGCGCCGAAATAATCGCGCTGTGCTTGTAGCAGGTTCGCCGGAAGACGTTCTGTACGGTAGCTGTCGTAGTACGCCAGGGCGCTGGAGAATCCCGGAACCGGAATACCCAGAGTTACAGCCGAAGCGATAACCTTGCGCCATGCCGACTGGTAGTTGTCCATAACATCCTTGAAGAACGGATCAAGCAGGAGGTTCTTCAGCTCTGCATTGCTCTCATAAGCATCTGTGATGTTCTGCAGGAACCGGGAACGGATGATGCAGCCGCCGCGCCAGATCTTGGCCAGCTCGCCGTATTTCAGATTCCAGCCGTATTCGTCAGAAGCCACACGCAGCTGGGCGAAGCCCTGAGCATACGATACGATCTTACTGGCGAACAATGCTTTGCGCACGTTCTCGATGAATTCAGCTTTGTCGCCGTCGAAAGGAGCTACAGGAGGTCCGCTCAGTACCTTGCTGGCTTCAACTCGTTCTTCCTTCATAGCAGACAGGAAGCGGGAGAAGACGGATTCGGTAATCATGGACAGCGGC
Source organism: Paenibacillus sp. FSL H8-0332 (assembly GCF_037963835.1). Classification (NCBI taxonomy): domain Bacteria; kingdom Bacillati; phylum Bacillota; class Bacilli; order Caryophanales; family Paenibacillaceae; genus Paenibacillus; species Paenibacillus sp. FSL H8-0332. Next base: position 2,696,825 of record NZ_CP150145.1, on the reverse strand, counting down.
ACGCCGAGATCCAGCGAGCTTTGGCTTGTCCACTTGCCGGTACCCTTTTGTCCGGCAGCATCAAGGATGACGTCTACCATCGGCTTGCCGGTCTCTTCGTCATACTGGGCGAAGATATCCTTCGTAATCTCGATCAGATAGCTGTCCAGCTCGCCGTTGTTCCATTCTGCGAAGGTGCCATGCAGCTCCTTGGCATCCAGACCCAGAACGTCCTTGAGCAGGTGGTAGGCTTCGCCAATCAGCTGCATGTCACCGTACTCGATGCCGTTATGCACCATTTTCACATAGTGTCCTGCACCGTCCGGCCCGATATATGTACAGCAAGGCTCTCCGCCCACGTGGGCTGAAATCGCCGTAAGAATAGGTTCAACCAGCTTATACGCGCTTTCTTGACCGCCTGGCATAATAGAAGGGCCCTTGAGTGCGCCTTCTTCACCGCCGGACACGCCGGTGCCGACGAAGCGGAAGCCTTTGTCTTCAAGATATTTGCTGCGGCGTACCGTGTCAGGGAAATAAGCGTTACCGCCATCGATGATAATATCGCCTTGATCCAGGAACGGCAGAAGCTGCTCGATTGTAGCATCGGTTGCCTGGCCTGCCTGTACCATGATTAGAATCTTGCGCGGTACTTCCAGTGATTGTACGAACTCTTCAACGGAGAACGTGCCCACCAGGTTCTTGCCTGCTGCTTCTGCGACCAGATCATGTGTCTTCTCCGGGGAACGGTTAAACACGGATACGCTGAAGCCTTTGCTCTCGATGTTAAGAGCCAAATTTTTGCCCATTACCGCCAAGCCAATAACGCCGATTTGTTGTTTTGACATCTGGTTCTCCACCCTTTGCACCCTGTATTTTTGTGAAATCCATTTCTCGCAGTATTAGAATACCACCCTTTGTCAGAGACAGCAAAGTTCTGCCTGCGAAAGAGAGATCAATTTCATTGACAAACTTCGATCCATCAGGGAAATTGCTCACAATGACTATTTTAACGGTTTTGTGCGCAGAAGTGAACCCCCTCCTCCAGAAAGGCACAATAAAAGGACACCCGCTATGGGATGCCCTTAATCGCATTTATTCACTCAGCGCACTACCACTCCAGCGCAGCCAGCTCCCTGGTCAATTGTTCAAGCTTCGCTGTGCTAACAGCGACCGCTTCCGTATCGCGCTCACGCATAGCTTCATTTAGCAAATCGAGCTGTTCATCCACGGCAAGCCTGCGGTCGCGGATTCGCTCTTCGCCCTCTATGGAGTAGAACAGCTTCGTCAGCTCCTGATCCGACAGCAGCGGCCCCTTCTGGTACAGCACCCGCTGCTGATAACCGGAAATCTCCACCAGGCGGATGACTTCACCGAATAAAATATTCTCTATAATGATCTGACGGTCGCGGAAGCGCTTGACAACGGCATGACCTCTCATATCCCCAATCAGCTTCTCCATCCATTCTGACAGGCGCGCATCACGGATCATGTAGTCTCCCACCAGCTTGAAGCCGTCCTTAATCCGCTGGAAGCGCAGCTTCACAAGCTTGCGGCCGGTGCGCACCGAAATAAGAAAAACACTCTCGTTCTCACTCCAGTACAGGGAATAACCTTCCTTGATCAGGTCCTTGATTAGATCCTGGATATGCTGTCTGTCGAACCGCAGCTCCAGATTACAGTACTCCACTTCATCGTTTTTGTTCACGGCACTCCCCCCTAACTGCTTGATTTAAGCATAGTCAGCTTCATGGCCTAACCTAAGAGTAGAACAGACTGCCGGACCTCCGCTTGCACCTTGATTCTTTGTGTGGCTTACACTTATTTTATACTTCATATTATGTAGCGGTAACTTGGTTTATTGACTATTTTTACCCGTTTTAGGCCTTTTCCAAACGCCGGGACCCGCATTAGGAGGTATTGGCCAGTCTTATTATGCGCAAAAACAGCAATAAAGCCGCGTTTCTCCTCCTTTTCAGGGGGTCTGCGGCTTCTTGCATTTCCATAAAGGGTTCACTACCCTGTGCTTGCTGGACTCAGTGCGCCCTGGCGTGCTTCAGCTTCGTCCGGTGGACGATCAGCAGATGCAGGCCGAATAATACAACCATTACTCCCGCACTGGCCAGAAAAGGGGCACCGTGGCTGACCGTATCCCACAGCTTGCCTGACACGACCGGACCAGCAACCATGCCTGAGCCCTGCAGCGTCAGGAAGAGCCCCCAGACGGTTCCGCGCTCGCCCTCAGGCACCTGCTTGGCCAGGAAGGCGTTCCAGGCCGGGAGAATCAACGCATAGCTGATGCCGACCAGCGCCACCGCCACGAAGGCCAGCGGCAGCCAGCGGACCTGTGAGAAGAAAGCCATGGAGCAGGCTGCCAGCAGGAAGCCGATATTGAGGAAGATGGAGGTGCCGACCTTATCGACCAGCTTCCCTGCCGGAATAAGCGTCAGCACGGTAATTCCTCCACCGGCAATCAGCAGCAGGCTGAACTGGTTAGGGGTGACATGCAGCTCCGAGCGTGCGAACAAGGTAACCACCGGCGTCATAAGCCCGATCGCAAAAGCCTGCAGGAACAATGCCGGGAACAGCAGGCGGCTTACCTTCAGGGAGGAAGTGACCTGCTGCCAGGTCCGCTTCAGACTCTGCAAGGGCTTTACCGGCTTACGCGGCACCGGCGGCCCCTCCGCCGATATCTCGCGGACAGCGCGCGGCGCATGGCCGCCGATCTTCGAGGGCAGGAACAGCGCCACGGCTACAACAGCAGCAGCGAAGCCCATCAGCACGAGGAAGACCGTCCGGTAGCCCTGTCCGCCATGATCCATCATGAAGTTGACAATTATCGGACCGACTCCGGTTCCGGCCAGCGAAGCCATCTCCACCGCCCCCATAGCTGCGCCGCTGCTGCCGCTTTGGGTAGAGCCCGCCAGCTCGGTGATGCCTGTCATCGTGCAAGGCCACAGCGGCGAGGTGCCAATCCCCAGAATCAGACAGGCGATGGACAAGCTAACGGCATCTTTGGCATACATAATCAGCCCGACAGCTACGACAAGCAGCAGCAGCGCCCCGGTCATCGTCCAGCGGTAGCCGATCCGCTCCATCACCCAGCCGAACGGGCTGCGGAAGAGGTTATCCCCGAGATACTGCAGCGCGAAGGCGAACCCGACCACCGTTACGGAGAGGCCGAGAATATTCTCCATATAGACCGGCAGCAGGGCTACCAGCAACGATCCTTTGACGAATTCGACCAGGAAAATAATGATCCACATTTCTAATATGAACGGTGAGGCTAAACTGATATGCATACGTTGCGCTACTTTGCCAGACATTTCATCACATCCTAGTATTATGTTGATTGATTTGTTATACTGATGCTTGCTTGCTTAAGTAGAAAAGACCAATCCGTCCCAATGGACGGTACTTCCGCTTCAGCAAGAAATCAAAAACTAATCTTCGCGAAAGGTTGTGACAGCATTAAATGAATCAACAAGCTACTCCCCTCTTCACTGCTCTCAAAAAGCATGCCGCCGGAAATCCAGTTCAATTCCATATTCCGGGACATAAGAAGGGGCTAGGAACCGATGCCGAATTCCGTGAGTTTATCGGCGATAACGCTCTATCCATAGATTTGATCAATATTGCACCGCTTGATGATCTTCATCAGCCCACCGGGGTTATTCTTGAAGCTCAGAAGCTGGCTGCAGAGGCTTTCGGCGCCGATTACACGTATTTCAGTGTACAAGGCACGAGCAATGCCATCATGACTATGATCCTCTCTGTCTGCTCAGAAGGAGATAAAATTATTGTGCCGCGCAATATTCACAAATCGGTGATGTCGGCCATTATTTTCTCCGGAGCCAAGCCTATTTTCGTCTCTCCTGTACAGGATGAGAATCTTGGGATAGACCACGGCATAACCACAAGCTCGCTCGAACGGGCTTTGAGGCGCCATCCGGATGCCAAAGGTGTCCTCGTTATCAATCCAACGTATTTTGGCGTATGCGCCGACCTGCGTTCGATTGTCGACCTGGCCCACAGTTACGGGGTTCCCGTACTTGTGGACGAGGCACATGGAGTACTGATTCATTTTCATGAGGATTTACCGGTATCGGCTATGCAGGCCGGTGCTGATATGGCAGCAACCAGCGTGCATAAGCTGGGCGGCTCCATGACGCAGAGCTCGGTACTGAACCTCAATGCCAAGACGGGTCTTGTCAACCCACAGCGGGTACAGACCATTCTCAGCATGCTGACCACCACTTCAACTTCATATATTCTGCTTGCCTCTCTGGATACCTCCAGACGCAACCTTGCCCTGAACGGTCATGAGATGGCGGCGAGAACCATTGCCCTGTCCAATTATGCCCGTAATTCGATTAATGAGATCGAGGGGCTGTACAGCTTCGGCAAAGAAATTCTCGGAACAGAAGCTACCTTCAATCATGATCCGACCAAGCTGAACATCCATGTCCGGCATCTGGGCATTACCGGTTACGAGACTGAGAACTGGCTCCGGCAAAAGTATAACATCGAAGTTGAACTCAGCGACATGTATAATATTCTTTGCCTGATTACCCCTGGTGATACACAGGAATCGGTAGATAAGCTGCTTGCGGCCTTGCAGGTGCTCTCAGCGATCCATTACAGCAAGGGTGAAATCTATGAGCTTAAGGTACAGGTGCCGAATATCCCGCAGCTGGCCCTGATCCCGAGAGATGCCTTCTACGCAGATACGCAGCTGGTTCCTTTCCGGGAGTCCGCAGGCTACATTATTGCAGAATTCATCTACGTCTATCCGCCGGGAATTCCTATTCTTCTCCCTGGAGAAGTTATTACCCAGGATAATATCGACTATATCATCGACCATGTAGAAATCGGACTGCCTGTCAAAGGACCCGAGGACCGCAGCATTACCAATGTAAAGGTGATTGTCGAAGCAGAGCCTATCTCCTAAGGTTTGTCCCATAGCATACGACATGCAAAACCCCGATACGTATTGAGTATCGGGGTTTTGCATGAATGCCTGAAATCTATTCTTGCTGGGCAAGCAGCTCGTTATAAGCTTCTTCAACAGCTTTCCATTCAGCTTCATCTTCAATGTTGTACAGAACCATTTCCTCGTCCTCTTCTTCCATACGAAGGATGATTCCGTCTGCTTCCGGATTCTCGCGCTCAAGCAGCAGGGCGTACAACTTCTCGCCTACATCGAACGTTTCCACCAGTACCATTTCTACATCTTCGCCCTGCTCGTTCGTCAAGGTCAGCACAAACTCCTCGTGCTCATGGTCGTGATCATGTCCGCAACCGCATGCTTCACCATGTTCATGGCCATGCTCATGTTTGTGATCGCTCATTGTAATACCTCACTTTAATTGAATTATCCTACATTTGGTATCGTAACACGTAAGATAAGTACAGGTCAATTTGCAGGAGGGACTTAATTCTTGGATGAGGCCGTAACTACCTTCTCGGACACAAGAATGTAATCTCCGCTCCTCGATGCCTTCATGAAGAAGCCTACGCTATATTTGCCCGGTTCTTTGAAATCATAGGTGAACTCCGGTGTGGAGAACCAGAAATCCTCATTCTTGGAGCCGCCGGCATCCTCGAGAATATCCTTCACATTCCCGGAAGGGTCAGTGATTGCCACCTTCACGGCAGCGATGCTGTCCTTCAGGCTGTCCACCTGCGTTAGAATCTTCATCTTCAGCTTGCCTGTGTTGACATTGCCGAATACCGTGTCGCCTTTGAACAGTACGATATGAACATTCGGCTTGAGGATTGTCACTCTGCCCGAGCCGTCCCAGCTGACGACCCCCCCGGCCTCCCTGGCAGGAATATAGGTCTTGCCGTCAATCAAATAGCCGCCATCGGCTATTTCCTTTCCATTGCTCCATACTTTGATCTTCTGGTTCACAGCGTCCGCGAACAAATAGGAGCTTCCCATCATGAAAAACACAACCGTGCACAGAGCAATTTTTCTCCATCTCATTGTAAAGCCCCTCCAAATAATTCATGCTGTTAATGTATACTGCTCAGCCTTTGACAAGTTGCGCAGAATTCAGGGATTTATTTCTTTTTGCAGAAGAAAAGAAAATCAAGCCCTCTTGCAACCGGTTTCGGCCTGTACAGCAGGCTTTAACAAAGCATTTTTGGAGAAACCCGCGTCTTCCTGGGCACATAGAAACGGCCGGACTTCAGCGCCATTAAGACGCCTGTCCGGCCGTTCTCCCAGTTATCTATGCCCGGCTAAAATTGCGGAAGCTGATCCAGATTGTTCGTAGGATCTCCGTCTGCATCGCCGCGGATATACATTTCGCCATCTTTGCCCTTAAATACATTGACCCCTTCGATGCTGCCGGACTGTACTTCCTGGAGTGCCTGCTGATAATCCAGCACACGCCCGGACGAAGTCTGGAACCCGGTCAGATCCCCGTCACCATTACGTTTGGCGGCAATAAAGCGTTCCCGTTCCTGATTCATCACTTAGGATCGTCTCCTTCGCACTAGAATTAGCCATCTATCCTGGCTCGACTCTAGCTTGTCCATAGCAGCGAAAGAGTATGTACCCGGCAGATTACAGGGCCTTATTCATTCTTACATGCAGAATCCCTGCATCATAGAAGGGCTCCTTGGAGATCACTTCATAGCCGAGCTTGCTGTAAAAGGTTTCTGCTTGACACTGGGCATCCAGAATCGACGCCTGCAGACCCAGCTCACGGGCCCGTTCTTCCATAGCCAGCAGCAGGATACGTCCGTATCCCTTGGCGCGGAAGGCCTCCTGAACGGCAATCCGCTGCATCTTGGCGGTGTCCGCTTTATAATAGATCAGCCGTCCGGTTGCCGCCGGCTGCCCGCCCTCCATGAGCAGGAAATGATGCACATGCTCACTGATGGCATCATATTCGTCGATTTCCTCTTCTACCGGCACCTTCTGTTCTTCCACAAATACCTTCTTGCGGATCTCCAGCGCCAATTGCAGCTGTTCCTCTGTTGTAACATGTACGATCTCCACTGCCATCTCCCTGGCTCCTCTCTGTAGGTCCAATCAATATGGAGCATTATACAGAATTATTAATATCCTGTATAGAGCCTGAGAGCTTCCGGGCAAGGAACCGCTGAACACTGTACTCAGGGCGTGTCATAGACCTCCTCGGGAATCGAGTTATCATACACATCCCGCAGAACCGGCGAGGTCAGGCTATCCCGTGAATTCAGGCTCCCGTCCAGTCCGGTCATGCTGTGAACATCCGTATATTCAGGAACCTGCTTGCCTGCCGTACATCCGGCGATCCCCAGAAGGAGACATGCTCCAATCCCTATGAAGCCTATTCTTGCCATACGCATAGTGAACCCCCTCTTCCTTCTTGGCTCTTTACAGCTTTGACGAATCGGGAGGTTCATAAACGATCCTTACAGATTTACATTGCCGACCACATGGACAAGATACATCATGCCCCCGAGAACTCCGGCAAGCACAAAATACGCAGCACCATATCTCCAGCGGGTGGCCGCCGGCACCTCATAATATTTATCATTGTCATATACCGTGAAGCTGATCTCACAGGTCATCTTCATATGAAGGCTGGCATCCACATACAGCTGGTCGAGCTGCACGACTTTGACTTTTCCGATCAGAGACTGCACCGGCATGGTTGTCGTTCCATAGTAATCCAGGTTATCCCAGCGTACCCCGACGAATTGCTGGCGGTTCAAATCACTGTAGGTGGTGAACGGCAGCTCCCGCTTATGCTCGGGCCCGGGGATCAGATACCCTTGATTCTGCAGATCCTCGATGGGGATCAGGAAGCTTTTGAGCACAGTATGCATCTGATTCTTCGTACGCCGGCTGATGTACTTCTTATACATATCATAAGCGAACATTACCCAGATGATGCCGAACAGGATAGATTTCAGATAGATGATTACAGCTAATCCTCCAATGAGCCCTACCAGCCATAACCAGCGTGTAACGGCCGTGGCAATTCTCCCCCCGTCCAGCGGATGGATCGGCAGCAGGTTAATCAGGTTAAGAAAGAAGCCGATGTAAGCCAGTGAATATAACAAGGGGCTATGATAATAATAGGCTGCTCCGAACACGATCAGCGCGCCGACACTCCCCAATATAGGGCCGCCAAAAGCGACATAAGCTTCCTCTCTGGCATCCAGCGGCTGCTTCTTCATCGTAATCAGTGCGCCCATAAAAGGAATGAACAGCGGTGCGCTTACCGGCAGTCCGATCCGCTTGGCAGCGATAACATGGCCGATCTCATGAACGAATAATAACGCAACGAAGCCCACAGCGAATTGCCATGGCGAAATTAGTGCATAAGCCCAGATCGATACCATCATGGAGATCAGCGGACCTGCGATTTTACCCAGCTTAAGCAGAGAGATAATGGCTTTTCCCTTGAGCAGAAGCAATACCGCCCCGCTGCCCAGCCATCCCCATGCGCCCGAGCTTTTTTTCTCCTGTTTGTTTTCCTGCAATAGTCTCAATCTCCTTTTGATCTCTGTGTCGCTTCACTTCCAGGCTACGGATCAGGCATTCCTCTGCTTCCCGTTTGCCCTTACTCTCTACTGTCGCACAGGAGTACGGTGGATTGCAAATATCCTTATGATGTTGACAAATCTCCCGGCTTGCATATATGATATCCAGTAATTAGGATAACCACAATAGCTGCGAAGAGAAAGAGTACCCTGGCAATTCTTCCACAGAGAGCTCCGGCCGGTGAAAAGGAGCAAAGAAAACCCTCGGGAATATGGTCTCAGAGCTGCGCACCGAACCCCGGCATGAACGGGTCGTAGGCTGCGCCGGAACCTGCATCCGTTACCATGCTAGGGTATACCCGCTTTTTTCTGCGGACGTACCTGAAGAGGTGGGTGCCGCGAGGCATTGATGAATTTGGGTGGTAACACGTGAGCACAGGCTCTCGTCCCTTTAGGGGATGAGTGCCTTTTTTGCGTCCACAAAATTTGAGGAGGAGAGAAATATGACTAACATTTTTATCGGAGGGGCTTGGCCTTATGCCAACGGCTCCCTGCATCTGGGCAGACTCGCCAGCATTCTTCCGGGAGATATTCTGGCCCGCTACCACCGTGCCAAAGGCGATGCTGTACTCTATGTATCCGGCAGTGACTGCCACGGTACCCCCGTTGCTGTACAGGCGGCGCAGGAGGGTGTATCGCCGGGTGAATTCGCCAGCAGGTATCATAAGGAGTTCGCCAATTGCTTCCGTGCCTTAGGCTTCACCTATGACTTGTATACCCGGACCGATCAGGCACATCACCACAGGACGGTGCAGGAGCTGTTCCTTAAGCTGCTGGATCACGGGTATCTGTACCAGAAATCCACTCTCCAGTGCTATTGTGAGCAGGACCAGCGCTTCTTGCCGGACCGTTATGTCAATGGCCTCTGCCCGGTCTGCGGACAGCAGGCCCGGGGGGACCAATGCGATTACTGTTCAACGATTCTCGATCCGGTGGATCTGTTGGAGCGCACCTGTGCCGTCTGCGGCTCTACGCCTGTGCTGCGCTCTACTCAGCATTACTACCTGTCGCTGTCCAGCTTCCAGCAAGCACTCACAGAATATGCTAATTCCGCGCAGGGCTGGAGAGACAACGCCGTCCGGCTAACCCGCAGATATCTGCAGGAAGGCCTGCAGGACCGCGCAGCAACACGCGATCTGGACTGGGGCGTGGACGTCCCCATCGAAGGCTTCACAGACAAGAAAATCTATGTCTGGATCGAAGCCGTCAGCGGCTATCTGTCCGCCAGCAAGCAGTGGGCGGCGGAAACCGGGGGCCGCTGGGAGGATTTCTGGTCCGTACCATCCGGCCAAGATAATGAGGGACAGCCGCCTACAACTGCTTATTATGTGCACGGAAAGGACAATATTCCTTTTCACAGCCTGATCTGGCCTGCTATCCTGCTCGGAGTTGAAGAGCTGCATCTGCCGGACCGCATCTTCTCTTCTGAATACCTGACCCTGGAAGGGCAGAAATTCTCCACCAGCCGCAATTGGGCGGTCTGGGTGCCGGATATTCTCAGCCGGTATGGCCCCGACTCGGTCCGTTATTTCCTGACTGCGAACGGCCCTGAGAAGCGGGATGCCGACTTCTCCTGGAGAGAGTTCATCTACAGCCATAACAGCGAGCTGCTGGGCGCGTTCGGCAATTTCGTCAACCGCAGCCTCGCATTTGTGAATAAGTCCTGGAATGGCAGAGTTCCAGACGGAGTCTTGGACGAAGCATGGGTTAGCAGTCTGGAGCATCTGTATAAGGAAGCAGGAAGGTTAATTGAAGCCGGACATTTCAAGGAAGCCCTGGAGTTCATCTTCTCGCATATCCGCCAGGCCAACAAGTATTTCGATCAGCAGCAGCCGTGGCTCCAGATCAAGCATGATCCTGCGGCCGGGGGCAACACTCTGTACACTTGTGTTCAGATTATTGCCAATCTGTCTAACCTGCTGAACCCGTTCATCCCCTTCTCCTGCGAGAAGATTAGAGGCTTCCTGTCCATAGAACAGCCTGTATGGCACCCGGTATCCGTCCTGGTAGAGCAGCCTATATTGGAGCTTGAATTACTGTTTGAGCGGATAGAGGTGCAGCGCATAGAGGAGGAAATAGAGCGGATGAAAGACAAAAGCGTCCTGCCTCTCATACCGCTCACCAAAGCAAGCGGCACAGAGAAGAACGCTACAGGAAATTAATATAGATGAATACACAGCGGCTGTCCGCTCTGTGTGATGACTTTTAGTTCTGGCCGGGATAACGCGCTCCGGCTGCAATCCCTTGCGGGGATATCTGCTCAATCCGGGCGAGGTCCTCTGCCGTCAAAGTAACCTGAAGCGCTCCGAGGTTCTCTTGTAACCGCTCCAGCCGCTTCGTGCCTGGAATCGGCACAATCCGCTCTCCTTGTGCAAGAAGCCAAGCTAGGGCCAGCTGTGCCGGGGCGCAGCCTCGGATAAGCCGATATAGCGGATCTTCCCTGCCTTGAAGAGGTCAGTCAGTGTACCGGCGGTTTCCTCAATAGGGGTGTTCGGATCAGGACCGTGCTGATAGTACAGATCGATATAATCTGCGCCGAGATGATAGAGGCTGGCATCTACGGATTTTTTGATATAGGCCGGGTCTCCCTTGGGTCCCTGAGGTTCATATCATAATAAGTTCTGTACACTCCTACTGAATAGAGAGAGAACTCCTCCCAGTTCAGCATCCGGCGGCGCAGCTCCAGATCCAGGAACAGAAGACGCAGCATTATGCGCTCAGAATCAGGCAGACCTCCGAAATCACTAAGCACTTCACTCGCTATAGAAGCAAGAGTATCCGGCAGGCCCGGATTCCATAGCTCACAGCTTCAGGCTGCAGACGGTCCCGGCGTGATCTCAGGTAGTCGCCAAGACACTTAAACCTCGTAATCGCATAACTCATGAGCTGGGCCTCCTTTCAGCATTACAATTGATTCACAGATGCTTCAGATATTCACATAGTCTTGCATATAGCGTGGGGTAAATCCCCGGGTATGTCACCGCCTGCGGCAGCTCGCTGAAGCTTCGAAGCTCTGCCATTTCGTACGGGGGCAAAGTCCCGAACTTTTTGACATCTGCATAATACAACATCCCGTAGCTCTCTGCCAGGTCTTCACTACTGACCGAATAGATGCATAACGGATGCAGTTCATATTCTTCAGCACCTGTCTCTTCGTAGAGCTCTCTTACCGCAGCTTCCCCGGGACCCTCACCCGCCTCAATATGCCCGCCGGCAAATTCCCATGTGGACCGCTCACGGTGCCGAACCAGCACCCAGTCCTCTCCTTGCTTCATAAAAAGTACCATTATTGTAAACTAATATGGATGGGGTGTCGTGGGTTTTTGTCACTGCGGTGGTGTGACAGGGTCGTGCTTAACGGTATCATCTATCGCGTATTAAAAAATCTCTTGCCATTCCCTCACGTCCTGTGTTATTATAAATCTCGTTGCAGGACGGTAGCTCAGCGGGAGAGCACTATCTTGACAGGGTAGGGGTCATGGGTTCGAACCCCATCCGTCCTATATATGGAAAGCCTTAAAGAAACGAAGCCGATCATAAGATCGGCTTCGTTTTTCGTTGTTATCAATGGCCTTATCAAACTGACTTTAACTTTAAAACTTCTTGCTCTGAGAGGCCTGAGGCTCTAACAATAATGGAAATTTCCACTCCAAGAGCAAGAAGTTCACGCACCATTGCCTCTGCCTTTTTTCGTTCACCCTCTGCTCGTCCTTCTGCTTTCGCTCCGTTCATCCGCGACGCCTCATCCCGCAAATACTTCATCCGGGCATCATATTCCATACGTGTAGCGGCATCCTGACTCAGGAACTCCAGCGTATCCATTGCTTTTTTTAGCATAGGCTCATTCATGGTCAGCACCTCCCAGTTTGGTTGTTCGACACCCTTCAGGAATAATAACCAGTTAATCAGACCACCAGTCAATGGAACGGCCTGCTCCTCAAGCTTCGTTAATTCCATCACATGTATCTCAAGATCATTGTTAAGAGATATCCCGGTATGATCTTCCCGCAGGCGAAAGACATTATGATGGCGGTCATTCGGCAGGCAGGAGTAGTTCAATATATTGATCGTCACACACTTCTTCAATTGACTATAATCGTCGCCTTTTTGAATCTGGTGGTAATACATCTCGCTCCAGTAGAAAAGTGTCCGCTTCTCCATATTGTATGGATTGAACAATTGCATTTCGATGTTAATCCGTTTGCCCTCAGCCGTTTATCACTCCAATCATATACATTGATTATATCATGGCAGAACTACTCGTTGTAGACAAAGCCAGCCTTTAAGGTCCCTATATTGCTATTCTGTCCCCAATGCTCAAAGAAACATACTAGCACATGCTTGATCTTCAGCCCCCCCCTTTTACCTAAGCGTGATCGCCATTCGCTTATCCACCAATACAACGGCGTCTGCTTCACCCTTACCGTTGAACATGGCTGAAATTACATATATTTTCGTGTCATCTTCAGCTTTCGCTACCCATTCTTTCTCCTGCAAATAGCGCTTGTTAATCGAATCGTAAGCATAATCCAGGTTTCTCTCCATATCCTTCAGATATTGCTCGCCATAGATTTGTTTGAAGTCATCCTTGGACATGCCAACTTTAAAACCGCCAACAGTTTCATACGCATCTTTCGACTCCTCGCCCAGAGAAATGCCTGCCACTGTATCCTCACGGTACATAATTCTTACGCCAGAGCTATACATGACTGAATTGGCGATATCCTTCTCCTCCCCCTTGCCCAGTACCTCTTCCGCTTCCGCACGGCTCATTCCATACTCAACAATGGCTTTATGATCATTCACCTTTTGGATGGCTAAGTGTTTGGTGGTCACCCCGTCCTTTGAATTTGCACAAGCGGTCAATACAAACAAGAACAATAATACCAGTACTGTTTTTCGCATAATGCCCTCCCAGATGTTTTTATCTAAAGTTTACCATCGTAGGCGCGACAAGAAACAGGCCGCATCCACGCACCAAATTAAACCTTTGGTTACCATTGTAAGAGTTATAAAAAAAGACTGCATGAGCACATGCCCACACAGCCTCTATTAATGGCGATCATGACGCTCTTAACTAAGCTTATATCTCTCAGTGATTACAGAGGCACTAACCGAAAATCCTCTTTTCTGCATCGTTGCTGTCAGAGTCTTTTGAACACCGCCGTCAGGATCGCACACCAGATATTTATCAAAATTTGAAGCCGAGGAGTTATGCCCGTCCACAATGACATAGTGGGAGTTTCCGTTTTGTTCAAGTCTCATCATGCAGATGTTCCCTTTTTCTGCTTCCACTGAAACGTCAGCAATCGGAGTAATAGTTACACCTATGCTCTGACTTCCGATTTTTGCAGTGAATCCACTTGCCGTGAAATCAGCAGCATTATTGGTCCCTTTCGTTGTTGCTTCTACAACGGCATAATACACATTCGATTTGGTTGCATTAGACAACCTGCCTTTATATAGAATAAACATCCCAAGAGCGCAAATTGCACAACCATATTTCTTAATATCTCCACCGGCTGCAGTTTTCCCGCATTTTTTGTAAAAATTAGAGTCTGTAAAAGCTGAGGTAGAGGTACCTGGATAGTAAATCGAAGTATCTCCCTGGTTAATCAGATGGGTAGACGATAGTTTATGTGGCATAAACTATACCTCCTAAAATATATTTGAGAGGAACGAAATCCCTAGGTTGACTTCGCTCTCACAATACATAAGATATGTTGATAGATTAGAAGTGGCCACCAAGCAAAGTACCCTTCATTATGAAGATTTGTTGAAGCGGTCCTGATATAATAGAGGCAGCTTACACACGGAAAGGACTGAACTATGCGCAGATATCAATAGTTGTACCTCACCAATACCATATATATTTAATGGAGGTAACTTATTGATGATTACAGAATTACAAACCGAGAGATTAGTATTAAGACAAATGCGCACCGCCGATTCAGCCAGCCTGTTCCCGATCTGGTCCGATCCTGAAGTCACCCGGTTCATGAATATCAGCAGCTTCACGGATGAGAGTCAGGCCGTGGAAATGATTGAGCTGCTGGGTAAGTTAGCCACCGAGAATCAGGCGATCCGCTATTCCATTACAGAAGCAGAATCCGGCCGGATTATCGGCTCCTGTGGTTTCAATACGCTGGACTATGACAATGCCAAGACAGAGATTGGTTATGACCTTAGCCGCGAATGCTGGGGAAAAGGATATGTGCCTGAAGCCCTTCGCGCACTAATAGATTATGCGTTTGATACACTGGGCTTCAATAGAATAGAAGCAAAGGCCCAGCCTGCTAATATCAATTCTATTAAGGTACTGCAGAAATTAAACTTTTCGCTGGAAGGAATATTGAGGCAGAGTGAGCGTTCCAAAGGAAGCTTCATTGATCTGTGTATGTATTCCAAATTAGCTACAGACTAAGCTAACCGAATAAAGGCTGGACCCAGGCGCTACAGAATGCACTGCGCAGGGTCAGCCTTATTTTATATACAAACCTCCAAAAAAATAAAGCTACCACTGGGGCAGCTCCACTAATATAATATCCGATTCGGATGTCTTTACGTATTTTAAAATTTCTCTATAGCCCTTCTCTGACAGAAAACACTTTTGCTCGACTCCTCTGTGATCTTCCCCAAAATAAGCAATATGAAACGTCTTATCCAATTGGATAATGTTAGAAACCTGAATTAACGTGTTTCTATCTGCTAGAACGAAATTATATCCTGAACTGGCCAGGGTATTGAGCCAATATTTCAGCGTACCTACTGTATAAAAGGTTTGATCGTACGTATGGACAATGATCCGATAGATAGTCCGTTCAAATTCCATAAAAGTTATTTTTGCAATATCGAGTGAGAATACACCAGTGTTTCCCTCTGTGTCTCTAGTAACAGATATCGTGCTCAAAGGGATCAACTCCAATGTTATTTAAGTAACTCTTCAGGTACCTCCGGTTGGTTAATGTAGAATACACTCGCTGTAACCAACACGATAAGGGCAGCCAAGGCGGACAAACCAGAAGCAAGCTTATACACTACTTTGCGCTGCAAAGCTCTCATTGTCAGATTTCCACCTCCCTTCTAGCTATAATCAGACTGATGGATTGAGCCAAAAAGCTGGCCGCGATGACAGGTGATCCTACGACGATATTGGAAGCTACTAGCAGTAACGCCACGATTCTCAGCTTAGGCCAGTGCCGCTTGGAAATCCGCGTTTGTCGTTCAATCCCAATGGGCGCCAGCCATAGAACCACTAGCAGACTAGCTGCATTCAATAACATAACGTAGAAGGAGCTAAGCTCCACAAAGGACAGGACCGTGAACATGCTTACCGTAAACAAGACACAGGCTATACCTGACCTGAGATGGGCCCCGCCGGACACCTGACGTAATAAGGCAAAGGAGATCAGAATCTGCAGAGCTTCACTTGTCCTGCCCGTTAAAAGGGACACTACCAGTGTCAGCCCAATAATAAACACCACATTAAGCACTACACTAATAGCAAACTTCAGGACAGCGTAGGATGCCGGGTGCTCTGGAACGATATTTTTAATCGTAAATGCCAGTTTGCCGGACATGAATTCAAGCATCTTCCCGCTCCCTCCGGGTGGAATAATATAGAAGGAATACAGACATCACCAGGAAAATCACGGCATTTAGCAGAATATCATTAAAGTAGAGTAGGCCAGATACTCCGATGACGAATGCAAATATCAGCACGGACAGCAGGATATCCTCTATCTTAAAGCGGAGTTTATCCAAATCGAATGTGAAGCCCTTGCCTCTGCGGTACAGAAACCCAAAGATACCAAACACAACTGCCGCAGTCGCCACCTGCAGAAAATATCCGTTGGCCGTACTACCCACATTCGAAATGGAGCCGAAAATAAGCAGGATGAGCAGCGTCTGAATCCCAGCGAAAATAGCAAATCCCGATATCGTTGCGATGATGGATAAAATCAGCGGCATCCTCACCACCGCAGCGAAGAAGAAGATAAAAATTAAGATTAAAACAAGTGGTGCGACATTCGACATACCTAGTTCATTGCGTAAGAGATAGCTTTGCAGATTGTTCAGCAAGATCACGAATAAAGCCTGCCATATGTACCATCTCCATTTGAATCTATAGAGAGACATAATCAGATAATAGAGCGCAAACGTCTCTATTGTTGAGAAAAACATAAAGCCTACAGGTTCCCACGACACACCATTTACACCGCCTGACTAATTTCATTCACAAGAATAATTATATAACTCCACCATGCCTGACGTATACTACTTAAATACAAAATTCGACACTTTTTGCCCAATTACAAAAAAACATCCGTTGACTGCTCTGAATCGAGTCTCAACGGATTTCCTCTGGGTACAGCAGCTTGGCTGTCCGTATTAAATTTCAGACCAGCTTACAGTCAGTTCCACGACCCCCTCCTGGGATGCCAGCGGACCGCCAATAATCGACCAGCTCTGCTTGTTGTCCTTGGTCGTGCCTTGGATAATCAGGTTCTTAGGGTCAATGGTCTTCACGGACTGATCGCCCAGCTTAGAGGCCAGATAATCATCATACAGCTTCGTTACCGATTCCATACTGTCGGTTGTTCTAAAGATCAGCATGGCTGACTTCTTGCCCTCGTCCTCCGCCGTAGTGGACAGGACAGTCTCTGTTACATTCTCCGGCATCGGGAAGTCCTCCGGCAGATATTTCGGAAGCTCCGTGGAACCTGCGGCTGTATCGTTACCTCCGGTTGACGGCTCAGGCGTCTGCTCCGGCTCCGCCGTTGGTGCTGCAGTCTGTTCGGCCTCTGTTGTCGGCGCTGGAGTCTGCACATTCTCTGCTGTCGGTGCAGTGGTCTGCATCGATTCGGTGGATGGCTTATCCTCGGCATTACCGCAGGCGCTGAGGGCCAATAGGAACAACGTCAAGGATAAGGTCATTATTAGTTTTTTGGTGTACATCTTCTCACTCCTCATTAATTCATTCAACAGTTACATGGCCAGTTAGATTCACCGGCTTACCGGATAATACCCATTATTTTCTTCCTCAAAACAACGAATAGACAAAAAGATGCCCCGGAAACCAAGGCTTCCGGGGCATGCATGAATGATATATAAGTTCGGAAATTTATTTATAATACGATGTCGTAAGCGGAACGAAGACCGTTGTTCCATTCTTTACATCTCCGTTGACATATAGGCTACTTACTCCGGCAATATCTACTTCGATGGTAGTAAGCCCGTTTGCCGGGTCAATGGTCTGCTTCTTCAGCACAGTGTTGGTGTCGCTGTCTTGTACCGCAAAGTCTTTAATCTCCCCGCCGATTGCGGCTACCTGGAGATAAAGCTTCTGATATTTTTTGTCCGGGTGGAGCATGAATGAAGTGCCGCGGTCACCGCTGGCGTTGTCGAAGAAGACATCCTTGTAATCCTTGTCCTTGAAGACCGTTTTGCCCGGATCTTTGGTGTGATACATATCATCAAAACCTGTTGCGATCGGTACGCCCGATGTCTGTTCTCCCAGAGAGATCGTATTCGTTGCCGCATCGAACTTGACGGTAACCCCGAGCAGATCAGATACGGAACGGACTGGCAGATACGTTGTGTCCTTATAGGAAATTGGGGCAATTACTGCACCGCTGCCATTCTTAAGCTGTACGGGCTGGCCGTTCATCTTAAATTTGATGCTTGGATTCAGAAATGCCTTGATCTCCTGCAGATTGGCTCCGGCATACACACCTGTGCCCATTCCTCCCAGTACAGCAAATGCAGTCAGCGCAGCAGTCATCTTCTTCTTCATTCGCTCAAACTCCTCTCCAGATATGACAAATTTGAATATTTCATATTCGGAGTATAATCAATCCTGCAATCAGATGCAATCATTCAGAAATCATCTCTCCGCCCAACGGATTCGTAACGTTCGCGGATCTCCAGATTTTTGGAGTGGTTGTACAAGTCCAGCGCGATGATTCCCCTGCGTGCAAGCTTCACCACCAGAACAAATAAATAAATCCCCATACCCAGACAAGTGAACCAGAGCAAAAGAGCAAAAATACTGAATCCT
The DNA here is from genome assembly GCF_037963835.1 of Paenibacillus sp. FSL H8-0332. Classification (NCBI taxonomy): domain Bacteria; kingdom Bacillati; phylum Bacillota; class Bacilli; order Caryophanales; family Paenibacillaceae; genus Paenibacillus; species Paenibacillus sp. FSL H8-0332. The sequence goes on along the minus strand of NZ_CP150145.1, from coordinate 2,678,242 downwards.
CCAGCGAGCAAGGACCCAAAACCTGTCATATACACAGCTTACAACCCCCTAATTCAACATGATATAAGTCTATATCCTTATCATAACAAGTTTGGCACATTTGTGTAAGCAATGCAAAGTAAAGAGCCTATTTCAAACTAAAATCTTCCGGCAAACGATTGACCTCCAGGCCGGTTTATTTTACAATAAACTCATAAACGCGCGTTTACAATTAGAGGGGGTACCTTATGCGAAGCGAAGATATTGCCAAGCTAGCCGGGGTTTCGCGAAGCACCGTATCCCGTGTGATCAACAATTATTCCAATGTCCCTGAAGAGACCCGGGCCAAGGTGCTGAAGGTGATTGAGCAGCATCAGTACGAGCCGAACAGCTTCGCCCGGGCTCTGGCCGGCAAGAAGACCGACACGATCGGGCTGTTTGCCATCAGTATGAACGAGAAGGAGAATGCGACGCGGATCTATCAGAATAATTACTTCGCCCCGTTCGTCGATGCTGTGGTAGATACGTCGAATGCCCGCGGCTGTTATGTTCTGATTCACACCGTCTATTCGCCCGACGACTTCCTGAAGGTCAAGCAGGCCTTCCTCCAGAAACGGATTGACGGAGGCATCATTGTCGGCACCCAGAAGGATATCGAGATTGTACGGGAGATGGTGGGTCTGGGCGCTCCGCTTGTACTGATCGATTATGACATTTCGGAGATTATGTCAGAGCATCTGGACCGCAACCATCTCGCTATTGTGAATTCCAAGGATTACGAAGGTACGGTAGAAGCCATTGAGTACCTAATCGGTCTCGGCCATAAGGAGATCGGTATGATCTGCGGACGGATGAATACTTATTCCGGACGGGAGCGCTACATGGCTTACGAGAATACGCTGAAGCGCCATGGACTTGCCCTGCAGCAGGACTTTGTCCTTCAGGGTGATTTTCTCAAGGAGACTGCCTACCAGGAAGTGAAGAAGCTGCTGGATTCCGGCGGCCCGCTGCCGACTGCCTTCTTCTCTTCCAATGACGATATGGCTATATCGGCGATGGAAGCGTTCTCGGAGCATGGCCTTTCCGTGCCGGAGGATATCTCCATTGCGGGGTTCGACGATGTGCAGCTTGCTGCGCGGATTCATCCTAAGCTGACCTCCGTCCGTCTGCCGATTTATGAAATGTCCAAAGCCGCTGTCGAGAAGGTCATTGAGCTATGTGATTCACAGCAGCCTACCTTCAGCACCATCAGTTTCCCGGCGCGTCTGATCACCAGAGATTCCTGTCAGCCGCCTAAGAAGTAGAGTATAGCTATAGCTACGGAAAAATCCCTTGCCCCGAGGGAATTTTTTCTCCGTCTTGTAAACGCGCGTTCACAATCGAAAGGAGACTTGTCTCTCATGAAATTCGGAACTTTTGACGACACCCGCAAAGAGTATGTAATCAACACCCCCAAAACACCTTATCCTTGGATTAACTACCTCGGCAACGAGCAGTTTTTCGGCCTGATCTCTAATACTGCCGGGGGCTACACCTTCTACCGCGATGCGCGGATGAGAAGACTTACCCGTTACCGGTATAACAATATTCCGCTGGATACAGGCGGCCGCTACTACTACCTGTACGATGACGGTGATTTCTGGACCCCGGGCTGGATGCCGGTGAAGCGCGATCTGGACTTCTACGAATGCCGCCACGGCCTGGGCTACACTTCCATTACAGGCGAGCGTAACGGCATTTCCGTGAATCAGCTTGCTTTTGTACCGATGGGCCATAACGCTGAAGTACACCGCCTTGTCGTTAAGAACACCGGCGACGCGAAGAAGACTGTTAAGCTGTTCTCTTTTGCCGAGTTCTGTCTGTGGAATGCCAATGATGATATGACCAACTTCCAGCGTAACCTCAGCACCGGCGAAGTTGAAGTGAAGGATTCTGTTATCTATCACAAAACCGAATACCGCGAGCGCAGAAACCATTACGCCTTCTATTCGGTAAATAAAGAAATCGCCGGCTTCGATACCGACCGCGAATCCTTCGTGGGCATGTACAATGGACTAGACGCTCCGCAGGCAGTTGCTGCCGGTGAAGCTACGAATTCCGTAGCCAGCGGCTGGTCACCTATCGGCTCCCACGCACTTGACATCACGCTGGAGCCAGGCGAAGCCCAGAGCTTCATCTTCGTGCTCGGCTACATTGAGAACCCTGAGGATGAGAAGTGGGAAGCCCTGAACGTCATCAACAAAAAGCCAGCCCAGGCTGTCATCGATCAATTCGCTACGGATGCCCAGGTGGATGCCGCCCTCGCGGTACTGGCTGCGCATTGGGATAACCTGCTGTCCAAATACCAGATTAAGAGCGGGGACGACAAGCTGAACCGGATGGTGAACATCTGGAATCCGTACCAGTGTATGGTGACCTTCAACATGTCCCGTTCCGCATCGTACTTCGAATCCGGGATTGGCCGCGGTATGGGCTTCCGTGACTCCAACCAGGACTTGCTCGGCTTCGTCCACCAGATTCCTGAGCGTGCCAGAGAACGGATTCTCGATATCGCCGCTACCCAGTTCCCTGACGGCAGCGCGTATCACCAGTACCAGCCGCTGACCAAGAAGGGCAACAACGAAGTCGGCTCCGGCTTCAACGATGATCCGCTCTGGCTGATCTCGGGTACAGCCGCCTATATTAAGGAGACCGGCGACTATTCGATTCTTGATGAGCAGGTTCCTTTTGACAGCAATCCGGATCACACTGCAACCCTGTTCGAGCATCTGAAGCTGAGCTTCGAGCATGTCACGAACAACCTCGGGCCTCACGGCCTGCCGCTGATCGGACGCGCGGACTGGAATGACTGTCTGAACCTGAACTGCTTCTCCACCGAGCCGGGCGAATCGTTCCAGACCACGGAGAATATCGCAGGCGGCGTAGCCGAATCTGTGTTCATCGCAGGCCTGTTCGTCTTCGTTGGACCGGACTATGCCGAGATCTGCCGGATGCGCGGACTGGATGATGTAGCCGCTGACGCTGTTGCCAAGATCGAGAACATGAGTGCCATCACGTTGTCCCACGGCTTCGACGGCGACTGGTTCCTGCGCGCTTATGACCACTATGGCGACAAGATCGGCAGCAAGGAGAACGAAGAAGGCCAGATCTTCATCGAGCCGCAGGGAATGTGCGTAATGGCCGGTATCGGTGTAGAGAACGGTGAAGCGGCCCGCGCCCTGACTTCCGTGCAGGAACGTCTGGATACGGACTATGGTATTGTTTTGCAGCAGCCTCCGTATTCCAAGTATTATGTGAACTTAGGCGAAATCTCCACGTACCCTCCGGGTTACAAAGAGAACGCCGGGATCTTCTGCCATAATAACCCGTGGATCATGATTGCCGAGACGGTCCTTGGACATGGCGACAGAGCTTTTGACATCTACCGTAAAATCGCCCCAGCCTACCTGGAGGACATCAGCGAAGTGCACCGGATGGAGCCTTACGTGTACTCCCAGATGATCGCCGGTAAAGATGCCGTACGTCACGGGGAAGCGAAAAACTCCTGGCTGACAGGTACAGCGGCTTGGAACTATGTAGCAATCACGCAGTCTATCCTGGGGATTCAGGCAGACTTCGCCGGGCTCAAGGTTGACCCTTGTATCCCTGCAGAATGGGATAGCTTCGAGATTACCCGCGTCTTCCGTGGCGACACTTATGTGATCTCGATCCAGAACCCGAAACATGTCTCCAAAGGCGTAGCCAGCCTGACCCTCGACGGTGCTGCCGTGGAAGGCAACATTATCGCTCCTGCGGGCGACGGTGCGGTTCACCAGGTTGTAGTCACTCTCGGCTAATTATCTATCACTCCTATAAAAGCATAACACCCCGGTTGTCCGCCAAGGCGGTCCAGCCGGGGTGTTTGTTTATGGACAGGCGGCCGCCGGAATTACTCCGGTATCCATACCTTCATCTCTCCGCTGCCGCGGTTGCCCCACAGATAATACGGAATCGCCGTCACTTCCACCGGCTGTACAGCCGCCCTGGTGATGCTGTAGAGTCCACCGCTCCAGCTCTGCTCCTTCACCCGGCAACCCGCTGCTCTGATCACTACCGCTCCGCCAAGCAGATCTTCATCGTAAAATTCCGTGAACGTTCCCTCCTTGCTTAGAGATACCGAGCTTAACGGCTCGCGGTTATCTGCGGATTCCAGACAATAGACCAGCGGCCCGTACTGAATAGCCGTCTTCCCGGCATTAGCCCGCAGTTCCGGGTGGGCGTATACACGGTTCGCTTCCATTGGAAGCATCAGCTCCACTATGTCACCGGGCTGCCACTCCCTGCGGATTACCGCATAGCCCTGCTCCAAAGCATCAAGCGCTGGAAGGAGCTCGCCATTGACGCTGATCCGGACCTTTCCGCTCCACGATGGAATACGCAGGGCGATACCGAACATCCCGGCTTCCGCAGGATCAACCTTCAGTGTGACTATGCCCTCCCATGGAAGCTTGCTGGACTGAGTGACCTTCACCTCTTTTCCTCCCAGTGTAGTTCTAAGCTCACTTCCGATATACAGATTCGTATAGAGCATATCGCTGTGTTCAGTGTAGATATACTGATTCAATGAGGTCAGCAGACGCGCCACATTCGGCGGGCAGCAGGCACAGCCGAACCAGCCCTGGCGCTGCGCCTTCACATGCTGTTTGCCGGGATTACAGGTGCAGGCCTGCGGCCAGACCTCCAGCGGATTGACGTAGAAATAATGCTTGCCGTCCTGCGCCATCGAGCCGAGTACATTATTATAGAGCGCACGCTCCATCACATCGGCATAATGGGCATTGGGAGTCAACTCCAGCATTCGTCTGGCAAAAAAGATCAGCCCGATCGAAGCACAAGTCTCCGCATAGACCGTATCGTTAGGCAGATCGTAATCAAAGGTGAAAGCTTCGCCGTGATGGGTGGAGCCGATTCCGCCAGTGATATACATCTGTCTCTCTGTCATATTGTTCCACAGGCGCAGGCACGCCTCGCGAAGTGCTTCATCTCCGGTCAGGCGGGCCAAGTCGGCCATGGCGGTATACATATAGACGGCGCGGACAGAGTGGCCTACGGCTACCGTCTGCTCACGGACCGGTATATGGGACTGATTGTAGGCCATATCGATATGATCCGTCTGCCCGCCCCAATGTGTAACCCTGCCCCGGCTCTCCCATTCCTGGCGCAGGAAGTTCGGCTCCTGCCCGCGCTGGTCAATGAAGAAGAGGCTGAGCTTCAGATACTTCTCCTCCCCTGTCAGCCGGTACAGCTTCACCAGTGCCAGCTCAATCTCCTGATGACCGTCGTAGCCCTTCAGCTTGCCTTCCTCCGGTCCGAAGACAGAGTCAATATGATCGGCCATGCGGCGCATAATACTCAGCAGCTTGTCCTTACCGGTCGCTTCATAATAAGCCACTGCCGCTTCGATGAAATGTCCGGCGCAATACAGTTCATGGCAATCCTGGAGATTCGTCCAGCGCTTGCCCGGCTCCTTGACAGTGAAGTATGTGTTCAGGTATCCGTCGGCCTGCTGTGCTTCTTCCACCAGATCGATCAAATCGTCCGCCTGGCGTTCCAGCTCCGGGTCCCTCCGGATGCTGAGGGAATAACCCGTTGCCTCCAGCCACTTGGCTACATCGCTGTCCTGGAAGACCATCCCCCCGAACTTACCCTGTCTTCTTCCGGCAGCGATTTCAAAATTGGCAATGGCATGGCTCGGTTCAGCCTCGGCCACGCGGTCATGAAGCGCCTCATATTGATAAGGAATCACTGTCTCCTGCACCAACCGGATATAACGGCCCCAGAATTCATCCTGAACGGACACTCTGTGGCCTCCCTGATCCGAATGACCGGAATGATCTGGTTGAACGGTTGTCCGAACCTTTGTACCTTCAAATTGACTCATTGTAGCATCTCCTCTTCAGCATTTCGTCCTCGCTAATTGCCATTATAGACGGTACAATATAACAAAAACAGAAGCATAAACAACCCCGTTTTTGTACTATTTCACACAACTTTTATATAAGGCTTAGCGAAGTTAATTCAGGACATATGCCTTTCCAAGGAGCTGCTAATGACACTTAATTCTTCCTATATTCATCTGGCCGCACCGCCCTTTCCCTATTTCCTGGAATGCGGCCGTACCGTCTATTTGCCCGGAGACCAGCATCCGAACCGCAGCCGTATGGGCAAATTCGATCTGATCATCGTGGAGCAGGGATGCCTGCACATTGGAGAGGAGCATACAGAATGGGCAGTGGGCGCCGGGCATACCCTGCTGCTGCTGCCTGACCGCTACCATTATTCAGTGCAGCCGTGTGAAGCAGAGACGATCTTCACCTGGGTTCATTTTCACACGGTGGGAGAATGGACGGAATCAGCGGGTGAGCCGGTATATGCGGACCGGGAAACGCATTTCCGGCAGTTTCTTACCCACCCCCTATACCATCCGTATTCCCCAGTTCGGACCGCTACCTGCCCCCTTCGCACGGAGCGGCCAGGCCGGGCAGTTGCTGCAGCTGAGCCATAGCAGGCGCTCAAGCGCCGTGTGGCATCAGCAGCGTATCTTCGAGGAGATGCTGCGGACGATGGATCTGGCCCGGCAAGATACGGCCGGAAGCCAGGCAGACGAGATTGCCGAGCAGACGGAGGCCTATCTGCGGAATCATTATATGGAAGAAGTCACGAATACCTCTCTGGCGGACGCCCTGCATTTTCACTACAATTACCTGGCCCGCTGCATGAAGCGTGTCTACGGGCTTACGCCCATGGAGTACCTGACCGATTACCGGCTGGAGCAGGCCAAGCTCCTGCTGCTTAAGACAGAGATCCCGATCGCGGCAATCGCAGAGCGCACCGGCTTCGAGAGTACAGCTTACTTCTCCCGGCGCTTCAGCCGCAAGGTCGGAATCTCTCCGCTGCGCTTCCGCAAGCGATATTCGCGCTGAGCATGAATGCACTTAGGCGGAACCCGGGGCAAAGATACGGAACTGATGCAGCTCCCGGCAGTAGGATAACCCGCGAATCCGCACGGATTGCGGCGTATAGGCTCTGATCGGGCCCGTCTCAAGCTGCTGCTCCGCCCCGCTCTTCAGCCACACTGCCACCGGCACCTCCGACAGTGCAGCAGCCAGCAGCTCCATATCGGTCTCCAGTATTTTATAGAAATAACCCATTTCAGACTTCACCTGCTTTATGGTCAATTAATTCGGGCAGAGTAGAACTTTTAGCTATTTTTTTCCAGATGGTCGCATAAGGATTAAGACATGCCTTAATTCCGGAGATGTTGACTATGCGATCCTTCCCAAGCTATGTTATTATTCTGCTGGCCAGCCTGCTAATTGCAACAGGAACCAACTTCTTCCTGGTCCCCTATAAAATCCTCGATGGAGGAATTATCGGCATTGCCCTCATTATTAATTATATCTCCGGCACCAAAATCGGACTGTGCATCATGCTATGCAGTCTGCCTATCTTCCTGCTGGCCTGGTTCCGGCAACGGGATATTTTCTACAATAGCATTCTGGGTCTGCTGGCCTCCTCCTTGCTGATCGAGCTGCTCTTTCCGCTTCAGTATTATTTCCTCTACTATATTGAGCTGGGCTCCATCTCAAGCGCCATTATCGGCGGCTTCCTGATGGGCACCGGACTTGGTCTGATGCTGCGCTTCAAAGCAAGTACAGGCGGAACAGACCTCCTGGCCAGATTCATCCAACGCTACCTTCCGCTGAATGTCGGACTGATCATCTTCCTGACGGACTTCCTGATCATCGGTGCAGGCGGTATTCTGATCTCCAAGGAGACTTTTTTCCATTCGATTCTGACGATTGTTTCAGGAGGGGTGGCTACGGGATTATGTACGCTGGAAGAATAGCTGGTAAGCATGACGCCGCTGCGAGCTGGATTTGTACGCTATTACTGATAAAAACCCTTGATTTGCCGGATGCTATGGAATAAAGGTTGAAATTTTCAGACTTTCAGGCGACAATCGAATAGACAACATTCCCGGGGAGGATTAACGAAGTTGGAAAGTACAAGCACGAATAGCAATACTTCCACACATGACATTATCGATCTGTGCCTGCTGGCTGGCAAAATCATGCTGCAGAGCGGCGCAGAGACCTACCGTGTGGAGGATACCATGAGCCGGATGGCGGCGGCACTCGGCTTCCCCGGTTCGCATAGCTATGTCACGCCGACGGTCATTATGTTCACCACCAGCCGGACCGAGCCGGCGAAGCTCTTCCGTATCGCCGAACGGACAACAGACCTGCAAAAGGTATCCGAGGTCAATGACATCTCACGGCGGCTGACCGAACGCCAGCTGACAGCCGCCGAAGCGCGTGAGCGTCTGGGCGTGGTCGATGATGCAGCGCATGCTTACCCGGTATGGCTGCAGATTGTAGCCGCCGCTCTGACCGGAGCCTGCTTCACCGTGATGTTCAAGGGCAGCCTGTGGGACGCGCTGCCGTCACTCCTGATCTCCGGGGCAGGCTTCGCTGCTGCAACTTATCTCCACCGTCTGGTGCAGATCCGTTTTTTCGCAGAATTCATTGCTTCCTTCATTATCGGCCTGCTGGCCTTCTTCTCCGTCAAGCTCGGCGTGGGACGGGAGATGGACAAGATTATCATCGGCTGTGTAATGCCGCTCGTACCGGGGCTGCTCATCACCAATGCGGTCCGTGACCTGATGGCCGGGCATCTGGTATCCGGCATCTCCAAAGGAGCCGACGCCTTTCTGACTGCGTTCGCCATCGGGACTGGCATTGGGCTGGTCCTGTCTATTTTTTAACACCCATTTGAAAGAGGTCGTCCTGCCATGATTTTGCAATTGATCACCAGTTTCATCGCTGCCTCAACCTTCTGCATTCTATTCAATGCACCGGTGCGCGCGCTGCTGCAATGCGGCTTCGCCGGAATGATCGGCTGGATGCTGTACCTGCTGCTGGATCACAGTTCCGATACTGTCGTCGCAACCTTTGGTGCTACCGTTGTGGTCGGACTGATCAGCCTGTTTTTCGCGCGTTCCTTCAAGATGCCGGTCATTATCTTCAGTGTCGGCGGCATCATCCCGCTTGTGCCGGGCGGTCTTGCGTATGATGCCATGCGGAGGTTCGTGGAGAACGATAATAACCTCGGCATCCAGTATGGGGTTCAGGCGCTCCTGCTGTCCGGAGCCATTGCGGCCGGTCTGGTCTTGAGCGAGGTGCTGGGCCAAGTCTTTATGCGCCTCAAGAAATTGCCCAAACAACCGTAAGGCTCCATTCCACAGACAAGCCCGCTTGCAGCAAGGACACCGGGTCCCTGCGCAAGCGGGCTTTGTATATTGTATCAGGTAAAATATATTGCAACACCGGCGCTCTAACAGTCTAATCCTCCCAGATGGAGGTTTCGAGCTGATCGACGAACCGGCGCAGCCTGCCGGCAATCTTAAGATTAATCGCCCCGTTCTGGTACATCTCCTGCACGGTGTTCCGCTGCTCCTGGATCGCCTGCAGCTTCAGCTCCAGCTTCTCATCATCCAGCACGCCATCATGGGTCCAGCCATCCCCCTGCACGAGCCGGGATTCCAGCCGTTCGTACTTGTCGATGACCTTCTGTGAGGCGAGCCGGTTCTCATCACTTATTCCCGCACTAACGGCGGATACTGCCGCCTGGCACATCGCAATCTTCGCCGTCCGCGCGCTTTCGGCATTCTGCATGGCAAGCCGCCCCTCTTCCCCATTCAGCTTACCTGAGAACAGTCCAGAGAACAGCCGCTGAATCTCTGTTAAAGAGAATTTAATCTGCGTATTCAGCCGTTTGCACAGCAGAGACTCCGTATGGTCCAGCAGTTCCTCCATCTTCACAGCAACAGGCATCGGTATCGCCCCGTTCTCCATGATCCGCCGCAGCTCCGTGCGTTCGGCTTCGAGCGCGCTCTTGCGCGCCTCGACTCCCAGACGGAGGAACTGCTCATGGGCCGGATCATGATCCGGTTTTGCAGCACACAGCCTGTCAACCTTATCTGTGAATTCCAGCAGCACAGGTTGAGTTGAGCGCTCAGGGCTCTCTGAGACCAGACTGCGCAGCATCGACATCCCGGCGTCAATGACCACATTTCTGGCCGTCAGCTCCGTATTCCCGTGCACAGCTCCGGCGGTCTGAACTACCGTCTCTTCACTGTCCGCAAGCAGCGGAAGGAAGATACTGGCGATGACCAGCGACATCAGAATCACACCTGCCGCCAGCGCAATAATGAGATCCCGCTCCGGAAATGGCGTCACTCCGTCCCCAAGCACCAGCGGAATCGAGAAGGCACCCGCAAGGGTTACCGCTCCCCGCACCCCTGAGATCGACGTAATAATCTGTGACTTCAGCGGGGCCTTCTCTGCCTTCAGCCGCTTGCTCTCCCATAAGGAGTAACCATAGACCCACAGAAACCGCAGCACAATCAGCAGCGCTGTAATCGCCAGAACATAGCCGGCAACCATGAAGTTATTCAGCGTCTGATCCCGGAAAATAACCTCGACCACATCCGGAACGGATACGCCGAGAATCAGAAAGACCAGCCCGTTCAGCACCAGCAGCAGCACTGACCAGGTACTGGCAGATACAAGCTGAAGCTTATATTGCGGGGAGACTGCCCGGTCCTTCTCAATGGCGTACATGACACCCCCTGCCACAACGGCCAGGATGCCCGAGACCCCGATCTCCTCGCTGATCAGATAAATAATGAACGGCGTAAGAATCTGCAGCAGGACATGGATGGTCACATCCTCCATGCCGAACCTGCGGATGAACACGCTGAGCCGGATCAGCAGGAACGACAGCACTGCACCTAGCAGCAGTCCCCCTGCGGCAATCATTACAAAGCTGACCGAAGCCTTAGGCAGAGAGAACACGCCGGTAACCATGGCTGCAATCGCAAATTTAAATGCTACCAAGCCGGAAGCGTCGTTCATCAGCGATTCTCCTTCGAGAATGCGGTGGATGCTTTTGGGAAGATGAACCCTTCCAGCCAGCGCACTTACCGCTACCGCATCGGTAGGAGACAAAATGGCCGCCAGTGCGAAGGACGCTGCCAGCGGAATCGAGGGAATCATCCAGTTAATCGCATAGCCTGCCACAAATACCGTGACAAATACAAGTCCCAGCGCCAGCAGCAGAATCGGTGCCCTAAGGTTCCACAGCTCCCCGCGCGGTGTCCGCCGCCCGTCATTGAAGAGCAGCGGAGCGATGAATAATACAAAAAACAGCTCAGGCTCGAAGTGCATATGTATTCCCGTCGGAATGAGTGCAGCAATGATTCCAAGTCCTATCTGAATCAGGGGAACTGGGACAAACGGAATGAAGCGGTTCAAGATATTCGATACGGCGATTAATCCAAGCATCAACAGCACAGCCAGAAAAGTCTCCAAGCCCATCATCTCCCCGTCTGATAATCAATTATAATATTGCATTGACCCGGCTAACGTCAACAAACGGAAGGCACCGCGGAAATTACAATTCTCCGCCGTACCTTCCGTTGTCTTATCATTCACGGCTTCTGCCGCTGGTCTAGTAGTAAATATTGTAACGTGATGCTGTCCGCCCTGTTATTTTAGCGTTTCACTAGCAGTTGTATGCCTATATTCCACGGGTCCCTTAGAGTGATGATCCCGCCTTCTTCTTCCACACGGTATCCGGCACGCTTCACACGTTCAGCCACTTCATGCACTTCCTGAATGTCAGGGAGCAATAGTGTAAAATAATCGATGCCCGCCGCATTCGCAGGAGCCGCCGGAGCACCCTTGCCAGCCCAGGTATTCAGCCCCATATGATGATGATAGCCTCCAGCCGAGATGAACATGGCCGCATCGCCGTAATGGGCGGTCACCGTGAATCCAAGGGCATCCACATAGAATTTCTTGGCCTCTGCCAGATCGCCGACATGGAAGTGAACATGACCCATTACAGTGCCGGCAGGCAGCCCGGTCCAGCTCAGGCCTTCCGATGCAGCCAGCAGACCGTCCACATCCACCGGATCGGTAGTCATGACCACATTACCTGTTGCTTCGTACTTCCAGGTGTCACGGGGCCGGTCGCGGTACAGCTCGATTCCGTTATGATCAGGGTCCTCAATGTACAGAGCTTCACTGACCAGATGATCCCCCTGGCCCACCGATATCCCGGAGTCGATCAGATTGCGCAGCACCAGTCCCAGAGAGGGCCGGTCCGGCAGCAGAATTGCAAAATGGTACAATCCGGCCACCGAGTTCCGGCGCAGCACCTGAGCCTGCTCAATCTCCCGCAGAACAAGCAGCACCTGCTGGCCATCCGCCGTCAGCTCTACCACGCGCCCTTGCTGCCGCAGAACCTTCAGTCCGATCACATTCTGATAAAAGCTGAGCGAGCGCTCCAAATGACTTACACGGATCTGTACAAGTCCAATTTCCAGTTGTTGCGGTAATATAGCTGTTGCTGTCATAGGTATCCCTCCTGAAATGAATATAATCCACATAATAACGGTTAGTGTTGACTGTTCCTGTCATGTCCATGTAAAGGTAATTTCAATTTCTGTTACACATTAACTTACTTAAGTATAGTTGCGATCTATATGTTTGTCAATTACTTTTACAATACACATCATGACCAACAAAAAAGCCCAGCCACCAGGCCAGACTCCGAAGCAGTCATTCTGTTATTTAGGTTCACCAAGGATTTCTACCGATACATTCTGTGCTGTAATTCTTAGTTCACTCGGCGGGGAACCCATCAGAACCCGTAGCTCGAATCCCTGCTCCACGGCATAGATCTCGTCATACAGCCAATATTTCTTCTCCAGCGGTTCCGGCAAGCACAGTCCGCTCACACCGCTGAACGTTAGCTTAATCTCACACTGGTAATGCATCGCCCCGCCGCAGTCCAGAATCATCTCCAATACACCTTCTGAAGGCATGGTATAGGAGATTACTCTGGCATCATGCAGATTATTCTCTACTAGTTGTACGGCATTGGCAGGGAGTTTATCCTTAATAGCTTCATAGCCTTTGCGGTATTCTCTGAAATTTGCTTGCAGCCGTTCGTCATACTCCCTACTCCACTGTAACGCCCGTTCCTTGAACTCAGACGCAGGATAGGTGGAATTTATGGTTCCGTCATGTATCGAAGCGTGGAAGTACCCGGGTAGGTATTTCAGCAGATCTTTTTTCATATGTTCCAGAAAATCCTTGGCCCGCTCCTCATAGCTGATCCCTTCTGCCACATGCCAGGCCACATCTTCCAGCCAGTCCTGCTCTGTCTCCGGGAAGACCATGAACCCGCGCACCTGCATTTCTTCATACCAGGGTATAGTAAAAAACTTCATTCTGCCGTCCCCTCCACTCTATTTCGATCCTTATTTACCAGCTAGCTTCTCCCCCAGATATACCCTGTGCTCCTGCGAAGCCGCCAGAATCCAGACCGTCAACTGCTGCTTATTGAACAGGAACTTGTTGTCTATTCTGAGATAAGGGAGCTTCGCCCCCTCGAAAGGTCCGTCATTACGCAACATTGCATTCTCCGCCTTCATAATATTCTTCACCTGATCTTCACTCAGACGCAGGAACTGCGCAGTCTCTGCAAGTGTCATTAACGGATGGTCCTCAGAATGCGTTCCACTCTGTGCTCCAGTAGGTGTCTGCTGCTGTAGCTCATAACCCGCTCTAAGCCGGTCGCCGATTACAAAGCTGCTGGCAACCAGACACAAGCCCAAAATTAGGGCAGCTCCCAGGATGGTGTATTGATTCTTCATGGACAGCATCTCCTTATATGTATGCTTAGAATTATTTAGTATAAATCCAACCATTGTGGCATCGCTATCCCTGTTGTCCCTATCATATATGTGTCAGTCTAATTCAAAGAGATTGAAGTGTAAAGTTAGTGTCAAACAGCTACGACTCAAAAAAGTGGCCCCGCCGGTAACCGGCAGGGCCAAAGTCTATTGTAAGGGGGTCATGGGTCTACTATACTGAGCGAAGCTTAATGCCAGATGAAAAACACATAAAGGTTTAATGAAAATGATTGAATATATCCAGTAGCAAAAAGAAAGACCCTGCCGAGGCACGGCGGGGTCTTCCATAAATGGTTCCACTGGGGGGTGGAGAACTTCACTATACTCCCCGAACCTTAAAAAAACATAAACCGGGGCTGAAGGTTTCCTTAAATTTACTTACATCAGATTCCTCTCTCAAGCCACAGGAATCTGATGTACGATCTGATCCAGGGTGACCTCCTGCAGTACATTCTCCATCGCCTTCTGCGCAAGAGAGAACACTGGAACAATAGCGCCTGCAATGTTCTTGCCTACCGGACACTCCGGGTTCGGATGCTCATGGACAGAAAACAGAGAGTCCTCTTCCACCGCATTCACCGCTTTATAAATCTGCAGCAGCGTAATATCAGCTGCACTGCGGGCAAGCTTCGCTCCGGCCACACCGGGACGGACCTCCACCAGTCCGGCTTTATTCAGCATACCCGTAAGGCGGCGTATTACCACCGGATTTGTATTCACGCTGCCGGCGATCCATTCGGAGGTGCTTTTGCCGTCTTTATTGCTGTCAATTAAGGTTAGAATATGAATAGCCACCGCAAACCGCGTGCTGATGTTCATGTCAATCACTCCTTCACACTGGCCGGAAAACTTCCGCCAGATGCAACTATAATAGTTACATTTCGAGCAATTGTCAATCCCGTGGGGAGTTTACTGACAGCAAGCCGCTATTCACTGTCATACGCCTGCAAAGCCACCGGCAGGGCCTGAATCACCACATTGCCTACTGCCGGAAGGGGCAGCAGCACTGCGCTGATGATCTCATCTCGGGTTGCGCCGAGCGCTTTGGCATGCTTGACATGAAAGGGCAGCCCACTCTCCAGCCTAACCGCCGCGAGTACGGAAATATAAGCAATCTCCTCGGTTTTAGCATCCAGACTGCTTGCGGCATCCAGTTTCTTCACAATTTCGCCAAGGGCCTTTTGCTGCTCCGGCGCTTCCTTCATAAACGTCATAAAGGCTTGACTGACTTGCGATACATTATCCACTTTAATAAACCCTCCGATTTTGGAAAAAGATTCTTGCATTCCATATCATAACATCATCTTTAGTATGAGGGTTTCTTGCGTAATGCATACATTACAACTGTTAAATATTCCTATATATCTTCAAGCACTGGTCAAAATAATCGGCTTGCCCTTGGTGACCACAATCGTATGCTCAAACTGGGCTACGCGGCTGTTGTCGGCAACGCTGAGTGTCCAGCCATCCGGCTGCTGCTCTACAAAATCAGTGCCTGTGGACAGAAACGGCTCGATGGTTATGACCTGGCCTTCTTTCAGCACCGTCGTTACACGCGGATTATAGAAGGGCAGAATCTCAAACGGCTTCTCATGCAACGCTTTGCCGATGCCGTGGCTGCACAGGTTACGCACGACTTTATAGCCGCGCTTCCGTGCTTCCGACTCCATAACCCGGCCGATCTCGTTAACCTTCATGCCTGCCCGGAGGTGATTAATCACGCTCATCATGGTCTCTTCCGTACTCCGGCAGAGGTGGATCAGCTTCTCATTATATGGAGGCAGTTGAAACGATACCCCGGCATCGCCAAAATAACCGTTCAGCTCGGCAGAGACATCAATATTAATCAGATCTCCGGCCTGAATCACACGTTGCCCCGGAATTCCATGCGCCACTTCTTCATTGACACTGATACAGGTCGTTCCAGGGAAGTTGTAGGTTACCTTTGGAGCAGATTTTGCGCCAAAATGGTTCAGAATCTTCGCCCCCACTTCATCCAGCTCCGCAGTCGTCATTCCGGGAACTACACTTTTCTTCATCTCCGCGATGGTGTGGCCCACCACTGCACCCGCCGCCTTCAGTCCTTGCATATCCTGGAGCGTCTCGCTCGTCATCCCTGCTCACATTCCTCTCGTTATCAAAGCTTCACCTTGAGTATGTATCCTACAAGTATAACAGCCTTGTTACGCAGAGTGAAATCAACGTATATCTTAGCTTATTGCACCTACGGCCTTCATCCAGGCATCGGCGATTAAGGCATGTCCTGCAGGCGAAGGATGCACGCCATCCCCCGCCCAGAAGGCAGGTTCAGCCTTGACAGATGCCGCTGCGAACAGACCATCCAGCGGCACGAGCACAGCGCCGTATTCACGGGCCAGCTCACGCACGACATGAATTTTCGGGTCCAAATCCTGACGCCAGCCCTTGCGGTCTTCCGGCACCGGCAATACGAACGGCTCCACCAGCACCAGCTTGGCATCCAGATGCTGCTTGGTACGTTCAATCAGATCCCGGTAGGACGACTCGAATTCCGCCGCTGTAGTCTCCTGCCCGGAATCATACCACCGCCAGGTATCATTTATTCCAATATAAATAGACACCCAGGTTGGCTTCAGCGCAAGACAATCCCTCTCCCAGCGCTCCTGCAGATCGACCGCCCGGTTGCCGCTGATTCCGCGGTTCAGGAACGTAAGATTCTTCTCCGCATACTGAAGGCCAAGCCGGGCGCCAGCCATCAGCGCGTAACCTACACCCAGCGATGAGGCATCGGCGTAATTGCGTCCACAATCTGTGATACTATCCCCCTGAAACAGGATGATATCGTTCTTTTGAAATGGCATGCCTGAAATCCTCCTATGAACACATTTGTAGTATGTAAACATGATCATTATAGCAAATAGACTTTCCTGCGGACACGTTTTCATTGAAAATTATTCCTAAAATCAGAAATCCCCCTAAGACTGCCATATGACAGCCCCAGGGGGATCTTAGTATAAAAAATTAATAGGCCAGGCTGAACAAGCCATGGATATGAGTCAAGTAACGGATATTGCTGGCTTCCTTCATCAGCGTGGCCGGCAGCCCCTTCAGCGGAGTGGAGTTACCGCCAACAATGGCTACTCCGTCTTTGCGTCCCAGGCTGGCGAGTGTACCGGAATTTACCGGGCTGAAGGTCTCCTGCGGTTTATCATTAAGATAAGCGAACAGATTGTAGCCAATCAGCTCACCCATCTGCCAGGCGATCTGTGCCGTTGGCGGATAAGGACGGCCATCCGGCGCGAAAACAACGGCGCTATCCCCGGCTACAAATACATTTGCGTGTGAAGTCGACTGCAGGAACTCATTTACCGTGGCCCGGCCGCGGTTGACTTCAAGACCCGATTCACCAACCAGCGGATTGCCCTGCACCCCGCCGGTCCAGACGAAGGTGTTCGCCACAATCTGCTGCCCATCCTTCAGATCAATCGTATTGTCGGCTACCTTCGTAACCGGAAGACCAGTCAGGAACTGAACCCCGCGCTTCTCCAGGCTGGCCGTAGCACGCTCAATCAGATGTTCCGGCAGGACAGGGAGAATCTTCGGACCCGCTTCAACAAGCAAAAGCTTGATCTCAGCAGGATTCACTCCATATTGCTTCGTCAGCTTAGGCAGAATGTCGGCAATTTCGCCTACCAGCTCTACGCCGGTCAGTCCGCCGCCGCCGATCAGAATCGTAGCATCTGCCGCGTTTCGTGTTTTGGAGTAGTCACGAATCCGGTCTTCAATGTGCCGGCGAATCCGGAGCGCATCTGCTGCTGATTTCAGCACCATGCTGTACTCTTCAAGTCCCGGAATACCAAAGTACGCGGTGGTACTGCCCAGTCCAACAACGAGAGCATCATAGGTCAGCATGACGCCGTCCGAGAGAATAACCTGCTTGTTCTCAGCGGAGAACGAATTGACCTTGGCAATTTTCAGATCAATATCCTTACCGGTGAACAGCTTCGCAAGCGGCATGGCAACCGCCTGTTCAGATGCACTGCCCGCTGCAAGCCTGTGCAATTCTGTAATAATCTGGTGAGTTGGATACTGATTGACTACCGTAATTTTGGCTTCCGCTTTGCTCATATATTTACGTACGGTTAAGGCACTTAGCAGCCCGCCGTAGCCTGCACCTAGAATTACTATATGTTTTGACATGATATTTCCTCCATCCGTACAATTAAGTATTACGGGCTATTTACCCGATTGACGTTCACCGCTGACTTGCAGATAGGCATTCATGAACCGGAGAGCCTTCTGTACCTGCGGGTCCTTGATCATCTTCATCATGCCGAACAGGCTGATCGTTTCGCTGCTTGCATCTGCGCGGTCTTTCGCTTCAATGACTGTGGCCGCCAGATTCTTGGCAGTGCCCACCACAGGACCCGCCATTTCCTTGATCGCACCGACCGTATCATTTTTGAGTACTTCATCCGTAGCAACCGACTGCACAAACTCTAGTGATTTGGACAAAATACTAACCATTTCTGTGATCTGCGGCAGCTGTTCGACCAGATTAATCAGAGATTGCTGAACCTCCGGCTTCAAAAGCTCTTTCAGCACATCCTCTCTGGGAGGGGCTGCTTCAGGTATTTCTTGTTCAGGCAGGGATTGAGTAACAGTTTCTGACATATCGAAGTCTCCTTTAACAAATGGTATGCTTGCACAATTACATCCAATAAAACAATGTGACTATTATAACACTCTATTTGTTATTATTGTCACAATCTTTTTGCCTTTGCAACCTATTTTTGTGATTTTTATCACTTCCTCATCGGTTTTATCGAACTCGACCGTTTAATCAGGTTAAATTTACAAATTATTATGTTTTTCCTCATTGACGTATACAGAGAGTCGTGATATCTTAAGCAAGTAACTAAATGTAAGTTTATTAATTAATATCAGCAATTTATTATAACTAAGCAACATACATAATTAGATGGAGGTAATGACTTATGAGTACTTTTTCCGAATTGGTGCAGTCCCGCAGATCAGCTAATAATTTCTTGGAAGGTGTTACAATTCCGCAGAGCGAACTTGAAGAGATGTTCTCCCTGGCCCGTCTGGCTCCCTCGGCTTATAATCTTCAGCACACGCATTACAAGGTAATCAGCGATAATACCGTGAAGGAAGCCATCCGCAATGATGCGTATGGTCAATACAAGATCCACACTGCATCGGCTGTTATTGCGGTGCTGGGTGACAAGAATGCCTATCTGCAGGCTCCCGAAATCTATAGCGGGCTTAAGCTGCTGGGAGCGATGAGCGAGGATGCATACGAGCAAACCATTCAATCCATCAACGATGCTTATACCGGGAACGATGCGTTCCAGCGGGATGAAGCGATCCGCAATGCTTCTCTGTCGGCGATGCAGTTCATGCTGATTGCCAAGGATAAGGGCTGGGATACCTGCCCGATGATCGGCTTCAATCCGGAGGCTGTCAAGGCTACCCTCGGTCTCGGCGACCATATGGTTCCGGTGATGCTGATTACGATCGGCAAGGATAACCAGCACAAGATCAGACCGCGCGGATACCGCAAGCCGGTTAATGAGTTTGTGGAATTTATCTAATACAATAACTCTTTCTCTTTTAAAAAGGGTCTTCCGGCTAATTCGCCGAAAGACCCTTTTTGTATCCTGCCGTATTGTTAATTTCGCACTCACCGGGCATACTGCAAAATCGCCACAGCCGCACGCTCCTGCCGCTCTACATCCGTGCTGTTCAAGGCTGCCTTCAGGACAGCCAGCGCCTGCGCTACTGTAGCTTCATCCACCTGAACCGGACAGGCCCCGGCGGCACTTCCGCTATCCCCGGCCTGATTCTCTAGCCAAAGATCCATTCGTGCTGCGGGCAGCACTCCTGAATAGACTGTTATTCTACTGTCAGATGCAAGCAGCTCTGTTGCAGCCGGATTAACCACAGCGAGGGGCAGACTCTTCAGCCAGGTAACTCCGCGCCGGTGGGCTGTGCTATCCTCTGTGCCGCTATGCCGGGTATCATAGAAGTAATCGCCAAGGTCCCCGAGGTACACCCACTCTTCATCGGCGATCAGCACATAATCCCCATCCTGCATCGCATTGACGAAGATATCCAGGGTATGGGTTGCCCCCTCCAGCTCCTGCCCGTGATAGCCGGTGGCAGCCAGCTTGCTGCTGATCTCTTCTCTGCTGTGCTGCTCCAGATCACCCGTGCCGGGATAGCCCGCACATATATAATTCTCCTCCAAAAAGGACTTCAGCAGCCCGCTGCCGAGTTCCTCAAGATTAATTCCATACAAGCTCATTTCTGTGTCCTTTCCCTCCAGGCAAGGCTGCCGGAGTGTACGAAGCATTGAAACCATTCTTTCCATTATACAGCAAAGGCTGTGGAATTTGAATTCATCAGATTCTACGTAAAATACAGAATAACAGCGCTTACAAGACAATTCCTCAAATAGAAAGGGTATATTTAAAAATTTCGGCTTTTTACTATTCTCCACACGGACGGTATAATTCAGGTATCAGCTCAAGGAAACAGACACTGCAGGAAGAACATAGGCCAGGGCAGAATCTCTGGCAGCTAATCTTAAGCAGCGCTCCTCCTTGTGACTGAGACTATATCTTTGATCCTGGCATTCCCGCCTTAAGTGAGTCCCTGCACGAAACGGTATGAGCTTCTTAAAGCTCACTGGCTTCTTAGGCCCCATCCTATCGTGGTAAGCGGATCAGTTTTGAGCAGTTTGAATGTGCAGGATAGGCAAATACACTGCCGCCTCGGACCATTTCTACCCGGCTGAGTACAAAGGATAGGATAAGGAGTCTGAGACTAACATGGGTATAGTGGTAACCATATAAACCTCTATTGTTGATGTACTGATCAACAATAGAGGTTTATATGTGTTGCGGGGACTTAGCGCCGCTCTAGGTTAACGCAGGCCTTCAGCCACTTGTAGCAGCATCTCTCTGGTGACTTCAGCCGATCCGGTCCCTACCTCATGCATTATATTTCTCTCCTCGTTCTCCCGCAGCTCAATCCAGCGGATGTAAGCATAATAGCCATTGCTGTTATTCTCATATGCTTGGTGAATCTCCACATACAAGGCCTCTTCAGAACCTACCTTCAGATGCTCAACCTTTGTATCCGCCCAAACATCAGACATTAGCTGTGCCCACGGAGTAAGCGGGGAATAGGTAACGGAGATGAAATCATTCTCTCCCTTAGGACCTTGATATACCAGCTCAGGACTTACCGTCCCGGCCAGCTGGTTGGGTACATTGAAGCTCTTGATCCAGGCATAATGCTCACCGGGCTTCAGCCGTTTGGTTAGAACATTGGTGTATTTTTTAACCCAGGAATCATCAGTAATGCCCACCTTACTGTCGGATCTTCCTTCGGCAAAATGATATCCTTCCGGCAATCTGCCCGGCACGCTCAGCTTACCAGCGACAGGCTCTATAGCCTTCCTCCAGCTCTCGATATCCTTGAATATCTGCGGACGGTTAATCATACGGAGCTCTTTCATTCCGTTTGGCCTGGCAATTAACAGCATAGCCGATTCATTCACTCCAAGTTGAGACTGAATATCCGCAATCATCCGCCGGGTATTGTTGCCAAAGGCTGCAGATTCATTCCCTTCCTGCTGAATGTTCACTTCCAGCCTGGTGGCTCCATAGGTAACCTGCCATAGCCGCTCCGCACCATAGACCACGCCGCCGAATAGCATCAGTCCGCAGAGTACCAGGGCGATCCTCGCTGTCCCGCGCACGCGCACGGGCCTCCCGGTTAGAGTATTCCCTCTCTGTTGCGGCTGATGGAATTGCTCAAAGCTCGCTGCTAACCGCTGCTCCAGCGGCTCCGGCATCGTTGTATGTTGTTTATACCTGTTGACCTTCTGTTTCAGTTGACTTTCGGCAGACATGTCCATTCCCCCTTCATCTCCTCTTCCTCCGTAAAATCCGCTTGCTGCCGCAGCTTACGCAGCGCCTTATGGTGCCTGGATTTGGCGGTTCCCAGCGGTATGTCCAGGGCAGTGGCAATCTCGTCATAGCTGCATTCCCCATAGTAACGCAGGACAATTACGCTACGGAGCTTAGGCGGCAGTCCGCTGACCAGCTGCATCAGCTCTCCCTGCTGTTCCTGGACCAGAAGCTGCGCGTCCGCCCCCGGATACAGACTCTCAGCTGCATGCTCCCGGCTGCGGTTCATGAGCCGCAGCCTGCGCCAGCTCCTCCGCTTCCAATTGCTGCATTGTCTCACAATCATTCCGTTCAACCATGCCCCGAATGGCCGCTTGCCATCATACTTCGACAGACTGCGGAACAGTTCGATGTAGATTTCATTGACTACATCGGCCACATCCGCCTGACGGTTAACCAGTAGACAGACCGTCCCGTATACCTGCTGCCTAATGGTATTATGTAGTAAGGTGAATGCTTCTTTATCTCCTTGTTCCAGCCTTTGCAGACAATCCCGAAGCTCTTCTTCTGTCATCTTCCTCTCCCCTCTCTATATTGCTTACACTCTATATTGGTCCGCTGCCGGCGGAAGGTTCCCTTGATATGCAATTTATTACATCCTGACATATCAAAAACCGGCTGCCCATGAGTTTCGTCATGTGCAACCGGTGATTCTGCTGCTGCCGGAAACTGCCCGGAGATGATTTACAGCTTACAAGGGCTCATTCCCCCATACCAGACTGCCGGAGATGTAAGCCGGAAGCTTAGCCCAATCCGCAGGAGCAGTGCCAGCTGGATTGAAGGAAAAATCGCCGGTCTGGGAGTAATTGCTCCAATCTGCCTTGGAGGCCCGCATCTGGATATCGATACTGGCTCCCGGAGCAAGCGAGCCTGCTGCTGCTGTGAAGCCCAGCTCCAGGTAATGATCCGATCCGCTCAAGGCTGACGGAAGCTTCACGAACGTCCCTGTAACATTGGCGCTTCCTACCTGGGACCAGTCACAGAAGAAATTCTGGGCCTGCTCGCCATCACTGGTGTAATAATATCTGAGCTTCACATCAGATAGTGAGACTGCCGCTGTGCCGGTATTCACCAGCTTGATCCGCGGGCTGAGGGCATTGACATCATTAGCCGTGCTGCTATTGAACATCTGGACCTTCAGACCGCCGTCCACCGGCGCTGTCGTATCTGTCACCGTGACCGCCAGGCTCTGCGGTGCGCCTGCACTGAACTGGAAGCTCAGCGTGGTTGTTCCCACAGCCTGTGCTGCCAGATACGCCTTGTGGATCGTCACAGCTGATCCGCTCACCGTATAATCCGTTCCGGCGGTTAACGCCGCCGAACCATTTTTAATAGAAGCTAAAGTATTCCCGTTCAAGGTCATCGTCACTTCGATGTCGCTCTGGTTCCCTGTCTTCTTGTCGAAGCTGGCCGTGACTGGTGTTATTGTAGAATCGTTGGCCGTTGATGTCGTATCTGCCACCGTAACCGTTAAGGTCTTCGCAGCTCCGGCACTGAAATGGAAGCTTAGTGTTGTTGCTCCGACCGGCTGTGCCGCCAGATAAGACTTGTGAATCGTCACCGTTGAACCGCTGACTGTATAATCTGTTCCGGCCGTTAACGCCGCAGCCCCATTGGTAATGGAATCCAGGGTATTCCCATTCAAGGTCATCGTTACTGCAATGTCGCTCTGATTCCCCGTCTTCTTATCGAAGCTGGCAGTGACCGGCGTGATGACAGAGCCAGCTGCCGGAGGGTTCACCGGATCAGCATATAAGGTCCCGCGGCCATTAGTCCCGAGATAGACACGGCCATAAATGCGCGGATCTCCTGTAATCGCCATATTGATTCTGGCATACTGATGATTATCATCATTAATCCGCACCCAGCTGGCTCCGGCGTCATCCGAACGGAAGACTCCTCTAACACCATCAATCTGGGCCACCGTATAGAGTGCCATGTAATTCTCACCCGGTGCGGCCTTACCGAACCCGATCAGGTCCGCTTCTTCCACATTGCTCAGCTTCGTGAAGCTGGCACCTGAGTTGGTAGAATGCCATATGCCATACTTATCCTGCGGATGTCCTCCGGCAAACCAGATATCGCCTTCCACGCCCGGCATGGCCTTTAGGCTCACTTGCGCCTGGCTCGGCTGCAGGCCGTTCACGTTATTGGCTGGCAAGCCGGTCGCAGCCGTAGCTGTGAAGGTGGCTCCGCTATCTGTACTGACATAGAGCTTGCCCTCATAGAAGCCATAGAATTTATTCGGATTCACCCGGTCGGATGCTATCTTCGCTCCGGCAGGAATTCCGCTGCTCGCTGTCCAGGAGTTGCCGCCTGACTTGGAGTAAAAGACCCCGATATCCGAGGTGCTCCACAGAAGCGCATTCCCACTGGC
The DNA here is from genome assembly GCF_037963835.1 of Paenibacillus sp. FSL H8-0332. Classification (NCBI taxonomy): domain Bacteria; kingdom Bacillati; phylum Bacillota; class Bacilli; order Caryophanales; family Paenibacillaceae; genus Paenibacillus; species Paenibacillus sp. FSL H8-0332. Next base: position 2,654,100 of record NZ_CP150145.1, on the reverse strand, counting down.
AGATACAGCTACCTGCCCCTGCCCTACCGTGGTACTGCCTCCTTTGGAGGGTTCTGCATTCGGCATGTACCAGTTTTTTCCGTTGTCATTCGAGATCCCAATCGACTTACCGTTCGGATATTTCTCTTTGTCCATACCGCCGACACGGACAACATAGGCCGGGTCCAGCTCCGCATAATCGATACTGTTCGTGCTGGACCAGGAAGGGCTGGTCTGGAACTTGACTGGTGCCGCTGTTAGATCCTCATACCGGAAGCCGGACACATCGCCAAGCGCGGTAATCAGATGGGCACCCGCTGGCGGGCTGATCAGACCAAGCACTGCGGTCTCTTCTACCCCTTTGGCCATCACGGATATCTTGACCTTGCCGCCTGTGTCCCAGGCTCCCAAGTTATTCGTACCGTAGATCGTAGCACCTGTGCCGTACATCATCCGGTTCGAGTTGAACGGGTCAATCTCAAGGTCCCCCATCATCCAGCCCATCTTCGGTGCAGGATCAAGCGAGCTCGAAGTCAGCCCAAGATTAAGCCACGGAGCCGCTGTGATATCCATCTCGAACTTGTAGTTACGTTCCGGGTAGCTGCCCCAATCCCAGATCCGGCTCCAGGTCTCCCCGCCATCCTTGCTGCGGAAGATCACCTCGTCCGGCCACCAGGCATTGAGGCTGGCGACCATAAGCGTATTCGGATGCTGGGCATCTAGCGCAAGCCCCCCGAAGCCGTAGAAGTTGTCAGCTCCGGTCGACGGGCTGATGTTTTTCCAGACGCCGCTGGTTGTGTTGTATTTCCAGACCTCACCCTTGCGTCCGTCATACGGCCCGACCCCGTCACTGTAGGTAAGGTACAGATCGCCGGTTGCCGACAGCTCCCCATGATGCGGAAGCAGGCCTACCGGCTGCCCCGGCAGCGCCGACCAGGTTGCTCCTCCATCCGTGCTGCGGAACACACTTTTGGCGGTATCCGCGACTCCGACATAGATCGTCTGGGTAGCTTGTCCGGCAGCGCCCGTGCTTTTATCAAAAGTAATCCAGGACAAGCCCACGATATCACTCTGATACTCATTCCCCGGATTCTGGACATACGTCCCTACGTTAGTGAAGGAGGTAACCTTGGACCAGGTCACCCCGGAATCCGCGCTTCTCCACAGACCGTTCCCGCTCCGCGCCCCGAAGAACAGGATACTGTTCTTATTCGGGTCAATCACCAGCCGTTCCCCGGCTGAACGTCCAGGCATATTGCCGCCAACCTTGAACGGAAGCGCCGTAGACTGCCAGGTATCCCCACGGTCGCTGGAACGCATAATTTGACCATTACCATCCCAGGAATTCGTGTACGTCCCGGTTGCCATATACACCTTGTCCGGATCAACCGGATCGGTAGCCAGCGCATCGACACCATTCTTGTTCCAGTCCGCCCAGCCGACCGAGTCATTCAGCGGAATCCAGCTCCCGTTCGCCTCGTTCCAGCGGTAAGCCCCGCCAATATCCGTCCGTGCATAGATCAGATTCGGTTCCGTCTGGTTGAAAATAATCCCCGGCACAAAACCGCCGCCCGCACCGGTAGCCACACTGTTCCAGCTGTAGTCTTCACTGGCTGCGGCATGGGTTACAGCGGGAGCAACGTTAAACAAAGAGCCTGACATCGCTGTCAGCAGGACGAGTATTCCTAGTCTTCGGATACGTTTTCGACTCATGATCCTTACCTCCCCAAGCATACTTTGGTAACGCTTCCATTATAGAGCAGGTTTCGCCGATGCAGTGAGAGAAAATGGTTGATTATGCGGGAATTTTGTCAGCAATTAGCGCACCATTTTCACACTTGACGAAATTGGGGATAGAGAAGTACACAAAAAAACCTCGCGATCAGCAATCGCAAGGCAGTTCTAGCGCTAGTTCTCCATTGGGGGCGGCAGCACAATCGGCTGATAACCTAGCGCAGCATCTACAATCTCCTCAGGCGTCAGCTCCGGCTCATGCCAGAAGATCAGGTCACTCACGCCGGGGTGAACTACATTCTCCGCTACGCTCTCGAGCCACTCATCCAGCTCCGCCTCTGTTCCTTCGGCGTTCACGATCTTGGTTACGAGTGCGATTAGTTGTTGTCGGGATAGGGACATTTTGGGAGCCTCCTTTGTTTATGGTCTAAATACCCACTTCAGCACATTGTGGCTATTGCGCATCATCTTGTTTGTGTCGGTGTCGTAGTCTACCATCACTTCGACACCTAATGCAGCAACAAGGAAATCATTCACCAGTTCGGAAGATAACAAAATAGCAGATAGTTCATCATAGAAGGGCTGGTTACGTTCGTTCAGCTTATCATCCAGGTAATCTATATGTTGGGTATTGATTGAAATGCTTGTTTCATAGACTTCTTCCGACTTGCTCAAAAACACTACAAACCTGTTCAGCTTGGCCTCTCCTTGTATCCAAATAATTCTTCCTTTCTCAAGAAGAGCGGCAAAAGGGTCTGCCAGCGCTCCCTGAATCGTGTGGGTTCTCGCATCTTCATATTCCCAGTTTCTTATCGATTCGATATGATTGATTGTAGGCTTGAAACCTTGGTCTTGGAGAATTCTGAGCAACTTATCGTAGTCAATAATGTCTCGGGAATATAGGACTATGTTGAAGTTAGCGGCTATGGGTGTCACCTCGCTCAATATCGGATACTCTTTTCCTTTTATTTAAAACTTAATCCATCGTCTATAATTTCTCCATTCAAATTTTGAAGAAGATAATATTCAGCGAAAAATCTCTCCATAAAAATTACGTTTAAAGTAGTATTCACATATTCAATTGGGTTATCAAACCTATAGTTTATAACAAGGGAAATTTTCTCTTTCTCTAATATTATTTTTGAAATATTGAAAGTTGTAAAAGCTTCATAGAACTCATCGGGTTCATCAACTTTCCATGAGTTAACATACTTCCAAAAACAATCAATAGCTTTTGGGAAACAATCATATTTCATCTCAAATTCTTTCAACTTATCGGTATCCATATATTAAGTCACTCCTTGTATTGCATTAAATCCCAAGGCTCGATAATATCTCTCTCTCCGTAAAGTAATGAATATTGTCGTATTCCCAGTTCAGATATCGGTTAATAGCTATTGCCGCTTCATCCCATGTAGGACGAATACAATCTTGGAGTATATTATTTATCTCTGACACAAGCAACTCCTCCGAGTAATTTTGAACTATGAAAATCCCTCTTCCATTTAGTATCTTATTTTCACACAGACTGTTTAACACAAATTCTGGAGTCAAGACTTGAAAGTGAAAGCAATCCGAACCTATATCGTTTTCTTCCGCAATATAAGCCGTACCTTTTATTCCATATTGATTTTCAATCAAATCTATACCTTTAAGTACTGGGGTAACCACAACCACACCTCCAGGTGCATCATTTATGATCATTTGATATATATACTACTCTATCTTATTAAGAGGGATTGCTATTTGAGATTTCTCAAAAATTCGCATACTATATGTTTCTCCCACATTCACATTAACGTAGCCTGGAGCAAGATAAAACCTCATAACTTTGGAATCATCATCAACCCAAACTCTATCGCTCGCTTTATACTCCTTTTCACGCTTTATGATTGTTACATTCTTTTCGTGATATCCTATAAAAACGTCGTTTGATAGATGGTAGATGTCCACCCCAACAACATATATTGAAAAAACTGCAAATGTGCACACCAAAAATAACAAAAATCTTTTCCAGCAATTATTTAACTCACTAAGATTTCGAGCGATTGCCAAGGGGAACTCAACAACTACAGCATACAAAGATGCTATTCCACGAACCATTTCAAACAATAATATCCTTCGCTCAAATGAACTATACTTTATGGCTATTGTAGCGATAAGTATATTAAACATAATGATAAATAATACTCTTACTATAGTTCTCTTTTTTATTTTCATTTATTTCCTTTCTAAAGTCAGCATTGATAGTCTGTGAGTATCAATGCCGATTACCCTCCTAATACCTATTCGGAGCTTCTTGATGCTGAAGGGATATTTTAGTTCAAACAATATTACTTAAATCCACTTATTGGTACAAACCATCATTAAAAATCGAAGTAATCGTCATATACAGTTTACTCATAATAGGGTTATCCATAACTTCCTCTTCTTTTCCTGTATTGTTTTCTATTTGACTAGATATGCTGGTATACAAATAAAACAACTCATATGCCATTTTTTTAGATATAACGTCCAGTTCTCTAGAATATGCCTTATATTCATTAAGAAAACCTATTAAAATTTCTATTTGCTCCAGCGGTAGTTCTCTATCTTTTCTCATTTTCACAACAATACTACGAACAATAGCGGATACGTCGCGCTGTATTTCCTCGGATTCTCTCATGGAATCGACCTCATAGTCTCATCAATTTTTTACTAACAGAAACAAGTCCCCATCTTCGTCACCTTCTCGTTGTAGAAAACAATCAGTCCCCATAATAGATGACTTGCAAAATGACGTGAATCAAGATTAATAATAATTGGAGTGCTCCACTAGTAACTTTCGATACTAATGATATAAAGGAGTTGATATGCATTTTAGTCTGTTTTCAATTTTTTCAAAGCTGCAATATAAATCTCAAAGACTTTCTTAAGTTGGTTCTCATATTGATTGCTTGATTTTGCCCATTTAACAAATTGATCTTCATTTGATAATTCTTCTTGTTTTAAATAGTAATCAAACCACATCATAGATATTTTGCAGTATAAAGAAAATTCCGTGAGACTAATTTGCTTGTTCATTAAGATGGAATCAAGTCTTTCTTCTACACGCTTTATAGTTAAATTAATAGTATTGTTCCAACCTACATCATTACTAACACCTCTTTCAAAAAGATGAACTAATATCTCATAATTCAAGATCTCAAAATCATTCTCCTCAAACTTTGAGAAGAATTCTTTCTCAAGAATTCTTATGGACTCGTCCGAAAAACTGCTAAATAAATAATCATAACAGTTAAAATTATCATCAATTGAAAACCAATTTGTTAACTCTTCAACTATAACTAGAATTAACTGTGTTACATGCTGTAGTAAAAATGAGCCCAATTCTTCATGTTCGTCATCATGGAGATGATATAATTCTTTAAAAGCAAATAACAATTGTCTAAATGCTTCTATATCATCGTTTAATGCATTTTGTTTAAGCTCGCTTAAATTGTATCTATCCAGCATTGTTTATACCACCACTTTACATTCAAATTCTCATTAACCAGTCCCCGTAAATTTCAAGGCGACTGGCTGCTTATAATTGCAAGTTTTTTTGATCCCTGTCTCACAAAAAGGATTCAGTCATATGTGGCTTTTCTCGCTTGTTAGTTATTAATACTAATAGAATAATAAGTTGCATGGTCAACCCGTTCTTTACTCCCTTTTAATATAGCATCATCAAAGCTCAGGACTACGTTGTTGGTCTTATTAACTTTTTTGTCTATAAAGATTTGTAGATTGATAGGTTGCTCTGCTTGATATGGAATCAGTTCTTCATAAACAATTTTGTTATCTAACTCAAAAATAAGTCCGCTCATTAAATCAGTTGAACCCTCGTACTTAGCACCTAACGCATTGCTAATATCCTTGCTTGAACTTCCCACCTGAAAAACAAGCACCTTATTCCACTTAAATGAAGTGATTTCTTCAAGGGAAATATCACAAATATCACTAGAGTTACATTTGTCCTCTATGATGAGCTTAATTTGACTACTTAAAGATTTATCATTTTGACATATTAATATTATCAACGTTATAAAAACAAGAAAAAATATCCTAACCCATATTTTCTTTATAAGATAATGATGCATAAACTGCACACTCCATCTACTGTTCAATTTCGAAATATAGCCAAGAGCCATTAAATATTCTTAAATTAGTTTCATTTATCATGAAAGCAGTAAAACGGCTACTGATAAATCTACCTATATTAGTGTATTACAAAAAAATCATCGTCAGGTGTACCATCAAAATTTAAAAGCAGTTGATAGTATCCAACTTCTTTCCCTTTATATCTAATAGGGATTGTAACAATAACATGATTATAGTCACAATTAGGATAGCTGTTACTATAATTTATTGATACTGATTTAATTTCAACTTCAAAATCCCCTCTATCCTCTTCTCCTATGTATGCAGAAAAATAACACATAAATTCATTAGGCTCTTCAATTTTATATTTCTCTAGATTCATCCAAAATCCCTTATATGCTTTTTGTTCAATATCGTGTTCTATAATCCATTTTTTTAATTCTTCAAAATCAAACATTAAGCATCTCCTTTCAGGTACAAACACTTTAACGAATCTGCCGCCTTTTTGCTACCTTTTTTAGGAAATCAACCGACTTGGAATCCAATACTTATTCCCTCACTCTCCGCGCTATCACCAATAGCCATTAGATAAACAACATACTGTACAACAGACAATAGTCCGAGCCGGGGCAGAACTCATACGAAAAACAAAGAACCCCGCAGCAGATGGTGAAATCACATCTGTTGCGGGGTTCTCTCCATACAAGTCAATCCATCCTAATCCTCCAGCCTACTCCGTGCGACCCCGAAGCAAGGCTATCGCTGCCAGCAGGAAGGAGACCAGCGAGATGCCGAGGGTAATGTAGAGCATCGGCGAGGTGCCGGTGCTGGCGCCTTCATTGTCCACAATGGCCTGATGCTCGTCCATGGTCATGGTGCCGGAGCCGGACATGTCTGCGGCACCGTGGCCGTGACCGCCATCGGCGCTGCCGGAGGCTTCAGCGATGGCGGTGATGGAATGCGGGGATTCCGAGCCGGGTTCGCCGGACCATTGCACGAGGCTGCCATCGGCATAGTGCTGATAGGCATCCCAGGCGATATCGCCTGCGGAGTCCGGGTTCTTGGCTGTGAAGTAGAAGCGCTGGAACTGTCCGGCCTGAATGCCGCCATCCTTGGCAATCCAGCTTACTTTATTCCCGTCCACTGTTACCTCCCAGCCGGGAGTGGCTTCGTATTGCTTAAATTCCGCGCCTGCCGGAATCCGCAGATCCACCTGGACGGTGGCGCTTTCTTTTTCAGACGGTACTTTCAGGGTATACGTCTCCCAGGCACCCGTGCTGGACTGGGCTGGACTAACGGTTACGTGGGCGCTCGCCACGGCTGCGAACAACAGTAGTGCGGCGGCTGCCGGTGCGGCCAGTGCTGCTATTTTGCGAAACATTCTATTCAATGAAATCTCCCCTATTCTCTAATAATGGATATTGGGACTGTCTACGCTATCTTAAGCTCTATCTCTTCCCCGGAAAATCCCGCTCCCGCGAAGCCAGTCCCTGCTCCAAGGCGTACCTTGTGAGCTGCGTACGATTCTGAAGCTGAAGCTTCTGCAGAATGTTCTTCAGGTGATTCTTGACCGTATGCTCGGAGATCCCGAGGGTGACGGCAATCTCCTTATTGGTGGACCCGGAGGATACACAGCCCAGTATCTCCTTCTCCCGCGCGGTTAATGCCTCCCTCTCCTCCTTGACGGAGGTGACCGCGAACTCCTTCAGAATCTGAAATGCCAGCTCCCGGCTCAATGGCACCTCTTCACTTACAATTGCCAGCAGATATTCGATCCAGGTAGAGGGGGCCAGGTTCTTCAGGAGATACCCCTGTGCCCCCTGCTTGAGCGCTTCAAACAGATAGGAGATCTCATCCGATACAGTAACGATGACGATCTTCACATACGGATATTCCAGCTTAATGCGCCGCGTGGTCTCCAGACCGTCCATTCCCGGCATTTCGATATCGATCAGGATCAGGTCAGGCATCCATTGCCCGGTCCAGACGATCGCCTCAGCTCCGCTAGCTACCGCGCCAATCACTTCAAACCGTTCATCCAGTCCCACAATCTCGATCATCGCTTCACGTGCATGCGCATGGTCATCGACGATCAGTACCCGGCAGCGTTCCATTCTGCGCACCTCCTTTGGCAATTTCTACAGTGGTTCCGTCCGCTCCTGAGTGAATTTGAAGCGCCCAGCCCATACTACGGGACCGTTCCCTCATAATCTGCAGGCCATAGCTGCCGTTCACCGCAAAAGGATCGTCATGCTGAATCCCGGCACCGTTGTCGGCAATGGTCACGGTCCAATGGAGTTCATTGCCCTGTCCGGACACGGACACCCTGCCTGCACGTGTATGCTTGCGCACATTGATAATCGCTTCACGAATACAGGACAACAGCTCTGCCTGTTCCGCCGGTGTGAGCGCCTGCTCCTCCAGATGCCAGTCCAGCGACACCTCAATCATGACTTCTCCGGCAATTCCGGCCAGTTGCTCCTTAATGGACCGCTCCAGCGAAAAGCTCTCTTCACCGCTGACCGGCACCTTCAGATTGGCAATTGCCTGACGAACATAACGGTTGACCTCATGGACGGTCTTCTTAATCTGATCCACACTGTCCGCGCTGACGCTGCCGTCCTTACGGCTCTGCTCCAGACGGTCAATCCGCACGGAGAGCAGGAACAGGGACTGGGCCATTCCGTCATGCAGCTCCTTGGCCAGAGCCTCCCGCGCTTCCATCGCCCCTGTTGCCGCCCGCTCCTGCTCCAGCTCCCGCTGGTTCCGCTCCATGATCCGAAAGAGCGGCAGCAGCAGAATAATACTGAACATAAAAACCAATACAGGTGTTAAGTAGTTTCCCGTGTCCATGGAAATGTACTGCATCAGGAACTGATGTCTCACCCACTCCCAGATACCCACCATGACCGTTGGAATCAGCAGGATTAGCACTTTAATTCGGGTATACGTCACGGTTCCCTCCCTAATTACTATGGATTACTTTATCATTCCCGGGCATTTCCCGGCATGACTCTTTCGGGCTATACCCACAGATAATTGTTACGAAATTAAGTATTTAAAATGTTAAATAAGAAGCGCTAAAGAAATTAACACAAAGCAAAAGAAACGGAGGGGAAATTTGGAACTGTACGAGCGGTAGCGACCGCCTTTGTCACCGGATTTCAACCGCGAACAGCGGATTGGATGAAGAAATCTGGGGACAACAGCGGCCGGAAGTCCAAATGTTCACCGCAGTGACGATGAAGCTTCAAGTTCAAAAATCTTAAGTGCTTCTTATATAGTCTTACTATCATAGCAGTTAGCGAAACAATATCCGATAGGTTACACTAGGATTGAAGCACAATCAAGGATAATTTCATGCTGACACTACAGGAGAGATAATGAAATGAAACGAATTACGATTCTTGTCGCCGACGACGATGCGGAAATTGCCGATCTGATCGGACTGCATTTGGAAAAAGAAGGCTACCACCCCATAAAGGTTACAAACGGCCCGGCGGCGGTGCAGGTCATCCAGTCCAGGCACATCGACCTGGCGATTCTGGATATTATGATGCCCGGGCTGGACGGGTATGAGGTAACCCGGCAGATCCGGGAGCAGCATGGGCTGCCGATTATTTTTGTGAGCGCGAAGACTTCGGATCTGGATAAAATCACCGGTCTTGTCATCGGTGCTGACGATTATATGACCAAGCCCTTCAATCCCATGGAACTGGTCGCCAGAGTGAACGCGCAGCTCAGACGTTCCATGAAGCTTAACCAGCCGGTTACCGAGCAGAAGGCCGTGGTGGAAGCCGGGGGGCTGATCGTTGATCCGGACCGCCGTTCCGTGACCTTGTATGGAAATGCTGTGGAGCTGACGCCGAAGGAATTCGATATCCTGTATTTGCTCGCCAGCTACCCTAAGAAAGTATTCAGCGCCGAGCAGCTTTTTCAGCAAATCTGGGGTGAGGCTTATTATGAAGGCGGGAACACTGTGATGGTCCATATCCGCACCTTGCGCAAAAAGCTGGGCGATGACCAGAGTAAAAATACATGGATCAAAACGATCTGGGGTGTGGGGTACACGTTCAATGGCTAACCTTGTCCGCAGCTTCCGCTTCAAAATGATATCACTGCTGGTACTCAGCATGATTTGCTCCGGCGCTATTACCTTTGTACTCTACAAAAGCCTGCAAATGTATTATACCTCTCAGGTGAAGTATGAAGACAAGCTTACCCGCTTCCGTTATCTGATTGCCGATTTCGGCGACCTGAATTTCTTCCTGATCTTCTTCATCCCGCTGGCGCTGCTGTTCTTCTTCCTGTTCACCAAGCCGTATGCCCGCTATTTCAAAGAAATCTCGCATCATATCCGGCTGCTGGCTAACGGCGATTTCAAAAGCCGGATTCAAATCCATTCTAACGATGAGTTCGAGGATATCGCCGCTGACCTTAATCAGGCCAAGGATAAGCTGGAGGAAGCGGTGGAACGCGGGGACTTCGCGGAGAACAGCAAGGACAAGCTGGTGCTGAATCTGGCTCATGACCTGCGGACTCCGCTGACCTCTGTACTCGGCTACCTGGATCTGGTACTGAAGGACGGGGAGTTAACCGCCGAACAAGTTAAACATTACACCACGATTGCCTACACCAAATCACAGCGGCTGGAAAAGCTGATCGACGAGCTATTCGAGATTACCCGGATGAATTACGGCATGCTTACCGTGGAGCAGCGCCCCCTTGATCTGAGCGAGCTGCTGGTCCAGCTGAACGAGGAATTGTATCCTCTGCTGGAGAACAACGGGCTGACAGCCCGGATTGAGGTCACTCCGCAGCTCAAAATTACCGGGGACGGGGAACTGCTGGCCCGGGTGTTCGAAAACCTGCTGACCAATGCGGTGCGTTACGGCAAAGACGGCCGTTATGTCGATATCCGCTGCTATCCGGAGGGCGGGACCATCGTTGTCCAGGTTATGAATTACGGGGATATGATCCCGGCGGCGGACCTGCCTTTTCTGTTCGATATGTTCTATACGGGCGACCGGGCGCGGACCCATCAGGAAGGCAGTACCGGGCTGGGATTGTTCATTGCCAAAAATATCGTCGAGCAGCATCAGGGGACGATCTCCGTACAGAGTGACACGATCCGCACGCTCTTCGAGGTCCGTCTGCCGGGTCTGATCCACTAGTCTGCTCCAGCTATAGCCGAAGTGTTGCCGTCCTTTTAGAAGGACGGTTTTTTTGCATGTACATTTCAAGCTGGAACACTTTAAGCGGAGACGTTTTAAGAAAAACTTTATCTTTCCCCCACTTCTATTTAAACACACTCCTCTATGCTTAAGTCATTGAAACAAGGAGGACGAGAACATGAAGAAATGGTTATTCGTAATTGTGATTGCTGTGCTGATCGGTTATGAGTGGATGTCCAGGGATCAAGAGGATGCTAAGGCAGACCTGAATATTAAGACGGTACAAGTCTCTACAGATAAAGGTTCGAAGAATCTGACAGTGATCCCGAAGGGCCAGATCTATCAGGGGAACCTGCTCCTGGTCAACAAGGATTATCCCGTTCAGCCCTCGGGTGTCAGCGCGGATATTGTAAGGCTAACCGATTATGAAGAGCTGACTTCCGGCTACGGGCTGCTGGATCACAAAACGCTGCTCTCCAGGCAAGTGGCAGAGAAATTCACAAAGATGGTACACGCTGCAGCCGGGGAGGACATCAACAGCTTCCTGATCAGCAGCGGCTACCGGGACAATGAGAAGCAGAAGCAGTTATATGAGGAAAAAGGAGCAGATTACGCTCTTCCGCCCGGATACAGCGAGCATAACCTGGGCTTGTCGCTTGACATCGGCTCCTCCCAAATGGCCATGAGCCATGCCCCTGAAGGGCAATGGCTGCGGGACAATGCATGGGATTACGGCTTCATTCTACGCTATCCTGAGGATAAAACAGATATCACCGGCATCAAGTATGAGCCCTGGCATTTCCGGTATGTAGGACTTCCGCACAGTGTGATTATGCGCGACAAGAACTTCACGCTGGAAGAATACCTTGAATTCCTTAAGGAGCAGAAGTCGATTGCCACTACCGTTAACGGCGTCGAATATCAGATTTCCTATATCGAAGTTAACGGGAACACTCCAGTTCCCACCCCTGACGCCCAGCACATTGAGTTCTCTGGCGACAATATGAACGGTGTGATTATGACGGTATATCCTTAATGACTAAGCCATATAACATTACAATCTACAGAAAGCGGTGATCTGAAATGAATCAGGCACACAAGCGGACAAAATACGGTTTGCAGGTACTGTTTATCGTCTACGTATATATTCTGTTCAAAATTATTTTGTTCAAATTCGGTTCGATGGATCTCCCATTTCTATGGCAGCAGCTTCAACACAGCCCGGACCATGTTGCCGCCAGTCTGAGAAGCGGAAATCTGGTCCCGCTGGCCACCTTATCCAATACCTATCATCATCTCAGCACAAGCACTGTCGTTAATTTCCTGGGGAATATCGCCTTATTCATTCCTTATGGCATCTTCCTGGTGCTGTTATCTCCGAATGGAAAAGGCAGCGGCTCCTTCACCGGTGTACTGCTGTGGTCCTTCGCGTTAAGCGCGGTGCTGGAATGCTCACAAGCCGTCTTCTATATCGGAACGTTTGATGTGGATGATCTTCTGCTGAACACCTTCGGCGGGATGTTGGGATATCTGCTGATTCACCCCATCATGATGATGTATATGACAGGCAGACAAGGCTCCTCCGTCACCCAGAAGTGACGGGGAGCCTTGCTTTCCGTTCGCCCTGCTCACAAGGGAGAGGTATAGCGGCCATATTCGATCGCAAGCTCTGTAAAGCCATTGCCTTCCTGCTTCAGGAAAAAGCTGTTCACACCCTCCGCTCCCCACCAGTTCAGCCCCAGCAGCAATCCGTCTGCTGTATGTGCCGCGAACAGCAGGGAGAACATCTGCGGGTTCACCTCACCGCCGTCATCGACACGCCAGATTGAATATTCATTATCTGTAATCTCAGCAGGATAGTCCTTGAAGCTGAGCTTCCCGTCTTCCTCCAGTACAAGGCTAAACAGCATCTCCTTATCTTGTCTTACGAACTGCACCAGATAGAGCTGTCTGGCCGGGCCCAGCCCGGCCAGCTTCCAGGCGGACTGGATCTTCCGGCCTTTGGCAGCTGCTACACTCTTGCGAAGCGGGTCACCGGCTGCAAGCTGCGGGCCTGCCGGGTCGGCGGGCTGAAGCTCCAGCAAGGCTGCCTGCGGAAAGACCGTAGAATCAACCAAATAATAGGTCTCATCCCGCATCGCTGCGTCACCCTCTACCTTGAATAGATAACCGGACATATTCGGTATATTATTCGCCAGCTCCCGGCCGTTGTTGTTCTCGTTACCCGTCTGCCATTTCTCCAGCTTCACAGCCAGCACCTGGCCCCCGTTCCCGATGGCAGTGTTCAGGGACTTCAACTGCTCCCCGGCTCCCTCCTCTTCCCTGGAGACGATAATATGACTCCCGGTCTCACTGGCGAATCCGAAGACCGGCTGGAGCTTGGCAGGGTCGAGCAAGGCATCCGGGGCCGGAGAAGCCGTAGCTGACGCCGAAGCAGTCGGGACCGCACTTGGCGGGCTATCCGTCTGCATTACGGCTGGCGATGGACTGGCGAAAGACGGCCCAGCCGTAGCTGCTGCACTGCTGGCAGCGTCATTGCTATTCGTCCGGGCACACCCGGTCAGGCTAAAGACTATGACTGCTGCAAGAATAAGACTTCCGGCCGCTCTTACCCGGTGCCGGAAACTGTGATTCGCTTGATTCATAGCGGGCCTCCAGTATAATTTAGTCGAAAATCCCCATGCTGAGGTAACGTTCTCCGGTATCGGGCGCGATACATAACACCCGCTTGCCCCGACCCAGGCGCCGTGCCTCCTGCAAGGCCGTCCAGACTGCGGCTCCACCGGAAGGTCCGAGCAGAATTCCCTCGGTACGGGCCAGTTCTCTTACCATCTCCAAGGCATCCTCATCGGATACCTGCACGATCTCATCGTAAATGCCGGTATTCAGAATCGCCGGCACGAAGCCCGGGCTGGTCCCCACCAGCTTATGCGGCCCGGGCTGGCCGCCGGACAGCACCGGCGAACCCTGCGGCTCCACGACAACCACACGCAGCTCTGGCAGTCGCGCGCGCAACGCCTCGCCGGTTCCGGTGATGGTGCCGCCTGTCCCGGAAGTGGCAACGAACACCTCCAGGCGCCCCTCCATCTGCTCAAGGATTTCCTTTGCTGTGGTCGTGCGGTGAATGTCCGGGTTCGCCTGATTCTCGAACTGCTGCGGGATGAAGCTGCCGGGGATATCCCGTCCCAGCTCCACCGCCTTGGCAATCGCGCCGGGCATCCGCTCCGCCGCCGGAGTCAGCACCACTTCCGCCCCGTAGGCCTTCAGGATATTGATCCGTTCCTTCGTCATATTATCCGGCATGATCAGGATCGCCTTATATCCCTTCGCTGCCGCATTCATCGCCAGTCCAATCCCGGTATTCCCGCTGGTCGGCTCAATGATGGTCCCGCCCGGCTGCAGCCGTCCGTCCAGCTCCGCCTGGAGGATCAGATTATAGGCCGCCCGGTCCTTGACGCTGCCGCTGGGATTGAACATCTCCAGCTTTACATACAGCTCCGCATCCTCCGGTCCGGTTACCCGGTTCAAGCGCACAACCGGCGTGCCGCCGATCAGCTCCGTAATATTACTTACTACCCGATTCGTCATGGGTGTGCCTCCTTTGTTTCTGTCCTTATCCTATGCACAATATAACACCCATTGTATAGTTACGGGATAGCATTTGTCGATTTTAAGGAATTGCGGCTGCAACACCGGCAATGTTGTACATTATGCAGGATTTCCAGCCGCCGAGTAGCTCTGGTCCCCGATTGTTGCACATTTTGCAGGAATAATCAGCAGATCGGGAAGTCTGAGTCCACATTGTTGTAATTTGTGCAGGTTTTCCTTTTTGCGTGCTATGAAGAGACTAATTTGTTGAAAAAAATGCAGGATTTCCTATGTCCAGCGGGATGAGAAAGCAAAAAATCGCCTCCCGGACACACGGGCGGCGGTTTTTTGTGTGCGCTGCTTCATAGAAGGCGTTGCTTCGTTCCCCCTACGGATTCACCGTTATCGTGAACGTAGAGGTCGTGTTTTTGATCGGCGTTACCGTGTTCAGGATCTTCAGGTTGTTGAAGACCACATTGCCCACCGCAGGGCCTTGGCCGGGCTCTGCCGACTCATTGGCCCAGATACCGACACCGGACTTGGCATCGAAGGCATCTCCGCTCTTGAGGGCACCGGAAATCGTAATGTTTGAGAAGATCGTATCAGCCACGGGGAACTGCGGCGTAGAGCCGGCATAATTGGTCTGGAACATAATCCCGTGATAGGTCGGGTCTACAATATCCACATCACTCACCCGGATACCCTGGAACACCTTGGAGGCGGAGAACACCCAGATGGCCGGGAAGGTCTGCGAGCCCCAGAAATGTCCGCCTGCCCGGACGACCGAGATATTCTGGAAGTTCGTCGTCGGCGAAGCGCCGAAGCCATTCATCGCATAGCCAAAATCAAGCGAACTGATCGTAATTCCTGAGTAGCAGAGCGTATCCGCGATGTAGATGTTGCGGAAGGTATTGGCATAACCGCCGTATACCGCAACACCGGCTGCCCGCCAGGTCAGGATCGAGGTCAGATTCTCATAGACGTTATCCTTCATGTCCGAGCCGCCGGAATCAATCGCCGAGAACAGCGCGAAGCTGTCATCCCCGGTAGCCCGGGCTTCATTATTGGACACGAGATTATTCGTGCTGCCGTTCGTCATGTTGATTCCGTCGGCGAAGGTGTTGCGGATACGGGAGTTCCTGATCACCATGTAGTCAGTATTGGCCCCCCAGTACATACATACCTGATGTTCGGTCCAGATGTTGTCGATCGTTATGTTCGCCACATTGGAGAAGTCGAACACCTTGCCGGGACCGTCAATCCGTGAAGTATAGTTGCCGAAGTAGGCAAACCCCGAGAAGGTTGAGCCATTCGCTGAATCTGTCGCCCGGAAGCCGATGTCTGTATTCGACTGGTTGAGCGGAGCGTAGAACCGGGTATACCACGGTCCCGCTCCGATGATTTTCACTGCCTTGCCGTAGACCTGGAATTTATTCGAGGTCTCATAGTTTCCGGCAGGAAGATAGACACCTACAAGATTACCCGTTGTATCCATACGGACCTTATCCAGCGCATTCTGCACATCCTGATGTGTGAATCCAAGCGGCACGGTATACTTGGACGGGTCAGGATTGGCAATTGGCGATACCTGCTCCAGGCTCACGAAGTCTATCGCATATTGCGAGGTGTTGCCTGCATCCTTTTGCAGCCGGATCGTGCTGCCTGCCGGAATGGTGTTATCGAACATGATATTCGCTTCATCATAAATATGGCGCGGGGAACCGGCGCTTGGCGAATTGCCCGGACTGGTCTCTGAACCATAGAGCCAGGCATACTTGGAATCCAAGGTGATGGCTTTGTTAAAGATACCATTGACATAAATATTCAGGGTCGCCGTTGTGCCGTCACCGCTGGCCGAGTCGGGAATAGAGAACCGGGTGACCAGAGTATTCGTGCTGGCTTTGGTGGTGAATTCGACATAGCTGCCTGTGGTGTTCAGTGTAACTGCCCGTCTGCCTGAAGCTTCCCCGGCCAGGTCACCGATATTCCGGTTCGGTGCCAGCTTGACTGCTCCGCCGCCGATCACTCCATCTTCCGCCTCATACATATCGTAAGGCATATTGGCCCCGCGTCCGATATAGAGCGGCTGGTTATGGATGTTGTTGGCCCGCTTTACCGCCACTTCGTTGCCGTCCACGGCAATTTCTGTTTTTACATTATATTTTCCGTTCACAGCCGTCCAGGTTCCAAGAGCCACAGGAGCTGCAGTACTTCCGGCGGCAATAACACCGTTATAAGCTCCGGTCAACGTTCTGAGGACCGCGCCTGTTGTAGCATCGGTCAAGGTCAGCGTGATGTTATGAGCGCCGCTTGCCGAGGAAGCTGATCCCTGATTCTTGATGGCTAACGCGAAGCTTACCACGTTACCCCCTGCCGGATTGCCAGGAGACCAACTGACCGGCGAGGCGATCAGATCTGAGCTGGATACCGGATTCACCGTAAGGGCTGAAGGATGCGTATAACTGTTATTGCCTTCATTCAGCTCTACAACATTGTTGCTCTCATCTACCTTGGCGCTTACCGTATAGGTTCCGGCATCCTTGGCACCAGGGCTGAAGGAGACATTAGCTGAAGCCCCAGCAGCCAGGGCACCCACGGGGGCATTTCCGGCAAGAACATTACCGAGATAAAAGCCCACATTGGTAGCTGCGGATGAAGCAGAACCGCTATTTTTCACTGTTGCGTTCAGAGTAAGAGAATCTGTCTCTACCGGTGCAGACGGACTCCATGACATTCCGGTTACCGTCAGGTCAGGATTCGCCCCCGGTGTGCCGATAATCTGGAGCTCCGCCACCTGTCCGGCGCTTGAACCCGAGTTCGCTGTGAATTTCAGCTGTAGCTCACTGACGGTTGCTGTGACCGGAATGGTCACTGCATTGATGCTGGCCGGATTAAATGTATACTCCGCCGCAGGTACCAGACTGGTGAACGTTCCTGTGGACTGGTTATGTCCCAGCACCTGGATTGTCTGGGTACGGGTTGACCAGGCTGCTGCCGGATTGAGCTTCACTACTACCGAAGTTATGTTGGCGTTCGCGCCAAGGTTAACAGTCAGCGTGTTCGGATAATCTCCCCCTGCTCCTTCCCAGTAGGTAGTGACATCTCCATCATTGGCATTGGCCGCAACAAAGGTAAAGACGGAGGATGAGGCATTCACGGCTTTGCCGATCGCCAGGTTCACGCCGGGACCTGTGGTTGGGGTTGCTGTAGGACCAGGTGTACTAGTTGGTGTTGGTACTGGTGTAGATATAGGTGTAGATGTCGGCGTTGGAGCTACGGTTGGTGTGGCAGCCGGCGTTGCGGTTGGCATAACCGTTGGCGCAACTGTTGGCGCTATCGTTGGAACGGGCGTAGGCGCAATGGTTGCCGTTGGTGTAGTTGAAGCTGTCAGTACAAGCTGATCCAGATTCACATTCCCGGAGTCGGACGCATCATATTTGTAGGCAATCGTGTTGGTTCCAGCAGCTAAGGCCACCACCTCTGCCTGCGTGGACCAGTTATCCCAGCTTGGCAGATTGGCAAGCGGCGTCTGCCTGATCTTCGTGCCGTTCACGTAGATACTCAGCGTCTTCGTACTGCCGGAGGCATTGGCATACCGCAGGGCTGCGCTGTAATTCCCTGCCGACGGAGCCGTTACCGTGAAGGTTGTGGCTGCCCCCTGCGTCAGGTAGCCGTCAACGAAGGCTGCACCGGTATAGCCGCTGTGATCGGTATTCGTCTTGGCCCCGCCGGATAAGGCGGCAGCCTCCGCTTCGTAGGTTCCGGGTGGAGAGGCCGTGGTGCCGTACACCTCAATCTCCGACAGCTGCGCAGCAGGCCAGCCGGTGTTGGCCGTGAAGTTTATTTTGATATAACGGGCGGTTGCTGCAGTAAATGGAATTGTGACGGTGTTGGAGCCGCTGGAAGGATTGAACACATACCCCGCAGAAGCAGCCAGATTACTGTATGAGGCATCATCCGTACTGCCTTGCACAGACAGCGTCTGTGTTCTGGCTTCCCAGCCCGCAGGCAGCTTCAGTACAACCTGATTCACACTGCTGCTGGCACCCAGATCCACCTTGATCCATTGCGGAAAAGCATTGCTGGCACTCTCCCAGTACGTCCCCTGGTTACCGTCATTGGCGTGCGCTGCTACATACACATCACCAACTGAGCTTGCGCTAATCGTCTTACCTTGTGCCAGATTGCCTGCCGCTGCCCCCACTGCCGGAAATAATGCGAGCTGTCCCACACATAATGCAAGCATCAGACCGTACATCAGGAACTTCCTTGCTACCGAAGACCTGGTTCTGCTGATCATTTGACAACCACCTCCCATAGATTATGGTTCTACCTTCGAGTATGCGCTTTCATAAAACAAATTATGGTAATAATATAAGATAGAGCCTGGCTCAGGTCGATGGCGTATTCTATGAAAAGTATGTGCGTACATACGGAGCGCTCAGGGAGAGAATGAACCTAACTGAAGTCGGCATACCCGTGGACGCCAGATCCTTTTACAATGAATACAACAACAAGCCACAGCGCAGGAGGAAACAGCTATGAATGAAAGTACCAGGCAGGAGCTATTATCCAAAAACGAAAAACTGATCAACATGGTGATCGAGCGGGCCAAACGGGATTTTCCAGAGGAGATTGCGGTGATCGGGCTTACGGGCTCTTGCCGTACCGGGGATTATCATGAGAAAAGCGACCTGGATCTGATCATCATCAATAACAACAACCAAGGCTGGGGCATCTCGTCATGCTTCATTCTGGGGGAGGTCGGTTATGATATCTACTGCACTCCATGGGAGACCCGGATCGAAGAACAGGCCGCGCTTGAAAGTCCGATGATCTCCTCTCTAATAGATTTGCAGGTGCTCTACTATGCCAAGCCTGAGGATCTGGAGAAGCTTAGGGTCTATCAGCAACGGGCGCTGGATGCTCTGGCGAAGCCCATGGGAAGCGATGCCCTGGAACGGGCGAAGAAGTGGATCGATCTGGCCAAGCAGGAATATGCGAATATTTGTCTTACAGAGGATAAGGGAGCCGTAAGGCTGGCTTCAGCCGAGTTGGTCTACAATCTGGTGAACGCGTTGACGCATATGAACAATACTTATTTGAAAAGAGGGCTGAAAAGATACCTGGAGGATACCGCAGCTTACCGCCATATCCCCGAGAATTATGAAACGAATTATATGAATGTGGTCTGCGCGAAGACGGCGGATGAGATCCGAAGTACCTCTGGCATTCTGCTCAAAAGTATCCTCGATCTGTACAGCACCCTGTATCAGAAATATGTAGAACAGCCTGTTCCTACCTATGATAATCTGGCGGGCACCTATGAGGAATTATGGTGCAACTACCGAAACAAGATCATCGCCAGCGCTGAAAGTAAGGATGCTTCTTACGCCTTCTACGCCGCCATGGGGGCGCAGGGTCTGCTGGATGAAATGACTGAGTCGCGGGGAACCCGGAAGTTCGAACTCATGCAGTATTTTGATGCAAGTAATCTGGATCTGTTCAAGGAACGGTTCCTGCAGGCGATGGATGACTATCTGGAGGAATATCACAGGGTCGGCCGACAGGTAGAGCAGTACGATACTATTGAAGAGCTGTACCGGCAATATATGAAGCAGTAGCGGATAAGCAAGCCCCCTCCCTTTCGTTCAGGTCGGGGGCTTGCTTATTTATACATTAAAACGTGCCACCAAACCTTGCAGCCCTTGCGCCAGCATGCTGAGTGCACTGGCAGAAGAGGTGATCTGTTCCACTGAAGCCATCTGCTCTTGCGATGCAGCAGATACTTGCTGTGTACTTGCCGCTGTGGTCTCCGAGATATGCGTAACTGTGCGGATGGAGTCTACAATTTCCTCCGTCGCTGCCGTGATTTCCTCTACCGCACCGGATACCTCCTGAACCTGTCCCGCCAGTGAATCAATCGAGAGGCGGATGGCATTGAAAGACTGCCCGGCCTCTTCAATGATATGGGTTCCGCCCAGCACTTCGTTCATACTATTCTTCATCACCTTCACTGCATGGTCAGCATCCGCCTGGATTCCAGTTGCCATTTCTGCAATCTGATTGGCGGAATCTGCGGACTCTTCGGCCAGCCTGCGTACTTGATCGGCTACCACAGCAAACCCTCTGCCATGCTCTCCAGCCCGCGCCGCTTCAATGGTTGCATTCAGTGCCAGCATATTCGTCTCCGAGGCGATTCCCTTGATCACCCCGACAATGCTGCTTATGTCCTGTGAACGCTTCACGAAGCCCATAACCTTCTGCGATAACGACTGAATGGATGCATTGATGGAATCCATCTGCCGGACAGCAGATTGCAGGGATAGATCCCCGGCCACCGCATACTCTGCAGAACGCAGGGAAGCTTCCGAGATATCCTGCACACTGGCAGCAATCAGCTGAATGCCGTCTGACATTTCAATAATCGTGTTCATGTTAGTCTGCAGGTCATTCATCTGCATGCCCGCACCACTTGCGACCTCACCCATAATCCCGGCGATCTTCTCGGTAGCTTTGGCGGTCATTCCGCTATCCGAGGTCAGCTTCACTGAAGAAGCTGCCAGACCGTTCGCCGATAGCTTCACCTGGGTGATCATCGTTGCCAGATTATCGGTCATTTTATTGAAATTCCGGGCCAGCTCACCGATCTCATCCTTCGTCTGTACACTAAGCTTGCGGGTCAGATCGGCATCGCCGTCGGCAATCTCCTGGAGCTGCCTATTCACATCACTCAGCGGCTTCAGAATCCGTGCAGACAATACAAATGCGATCAGCAGGGCCAGTACCACCGATAATCCCGTAACCCCCATGCTGGTAATCATAGAGGAGCTGCGGTGGGTTGCCGCCTGACTCTGTTCTTTCATAATTTCATCATGCAGCATCGTCTCAAACACTAGCTGTGAATTGATGATAGTCTCCAGGGAGAGACTCGTGAACGACTTCTGCGCTTGCGGGAAATCCCCTTCCTTGGCCAAGGCAAAAGCCTGCTCCAGCACCGTCAGATAATTGTCCCATTCCCCCTCCAGATTCTGAATTCCCGCAAGCTCAGCTTCATTCAGACCGGCTCCCTTAAGCTCTTCGACTGAGGCTGTAATCTCCGGTATCTTGGCTTCATAGGCGGTCAGATTGGCTGTTCTCTCCTCAGTGGTATTACTCATCACATACCTTGCGGCCAGACCGTCCGCCGTACGGATATCATCGGTTAATTTCTGTACCATCGACAGCTTGCTGTAATTGCGGTTGATCTGATCTGTAAGCATAGTCACCTTAGCCTGAAATATAGTACTGCCGAATATAGCGAGAATGAACACGATAATGACAGCGGCGAAGCCAAACATGATTTTGGCCCGGATTCCTCTAAGTCTGTTGAACATTATAACTACCTCCACTCGATATGTAAGCTCTACTGTGTTGCCCGCTGGTCAGTCCTCCTTCTGCGCGGTACTAATGTTGTCCTCATGCGTGTATCTTACTTCATCATTCTTAAATGAAACTGAAATTCGCTGAACACAAAAAAAACCGCCATCCCTGCCAAGGCAGAAATAGAGGTTCTCTGAATTACTTCCTATAATCCGGTTCAATCGTACAAGTTCCCGTTCGCCAGCAGAGCCAGCCGCTCCTCATCCCGCACAATCAGGCGGCCGTTCCTGCGTTCAATAATCCCGTCTTCAATGAGGCGGCGCACCACCCGGTTCAGATGCCGGTAAGAGGTGCCAAGCAGATCGGCTGTCTCTGTCAGTGTGGAGGTGCGAATCTCTTCTACGCGCTGGGCACCAGTGTTGTCCGCGAACAGCGACATCAGGTAGCTGGCGAACCGGTTCTCCACCGGATAGAGCACATTCATGGCTGAGGTCTGGCCGAGTGTGTACATTTTGTGGCTCAGCTCTCCTACCAGGAAACGCAACAGCGCTGTATTATCTTCAATCTCACGGAGCAGCAGCTTCCTTCCGGCGACAAGCAGCAGGCTGTCCCCTACAGAGACCACCTCATTCTTGACCGGATACTGGCGCAGCAGCTCCACATCCCCGATCACCGACATCGGCCGGGCGAACCGGACCAGCATTGAC
This sequence comes from Paenibacillus sp. FSL H8-0332, assembly GCF_037963835.1. Lineage (NCBI taxonomy): Bacteria > Bacillati > Bacillota > Bacilli > Caryophanales > Paenibacillaceae > Paenibacillus > Paenibacillus sp. FSL H8-0332. Next base: position 2,631,434 of record NZ_CP150145.1, on the reverse strand, counting down.
TTGCCGTTAGGCAGCAGTGTATGAATCTTCAGCTTGCCCTGCATCAGGAAAAACATATGCTCCAGCCGGTCGCCCACCGAGCAGACGGCCTCCCCGCCGCCGTAACGCCGAAGCTCCATCTGGGCAATGGCGCTGCTGCTGAACATGGCTGTGAGGCCATTCTGCTCGGTAAGGCTCCGAACCGCCTCCGGATTTATAATTGATTGCATGAGTTTCTTCTCTCCTTGTGTCATTTCTGCTGAAATTACTGTATCACAAGTCAAAGCCCGGAAGCTATTTCTGCGCTACCTCATCTCTGCATCATCCAGGCGGATCTCCGCTACAGTTCCGTCCGGTGAGCACCAGAATTCCAAGGTTACCCCGCGTTTGTGATCGATGTACCCGATGATATCGGCTGTCTGCTCATTGCTCTTGTAGTACTTCTCTCCATAGAGATCAAGCACGCTCTGTTTGCTGTCTCCAAGCCCAATACCCATCACTGTATGGAGCGGGTCCGCCGAGTGGTCCATGTCCGCAGCTGTGATCATAATCCGCTTAATGGAACCTTGCTTCGGCCCGGAATGAACTGAGGCGGTAACCAGACCGTCTTTCCAGTGGCGGTAGTCGAAATGCTCATTGTCCTCTTCACTTAACGGGCTGCCATATAGCTTAAGCAATTGGCTGTCATTGATATTGTCCTGTAAGCTCACGCCGCCGAGGGTCTCACGGGCCAGGCTGGTGGATGGGGTCAGCTTCGCGGAATAGGCCGAGAGATGAACCGCAGAGAACCCGGCCAGAACCAAGGTTATCACGAGGATTACAATCCGTTTTATACTCATCTTAGTCTAACGTGCCTCCTGCAAAATATTCCGCAAGCGCTCTACGCTCCCGGTGATTCGCCAGATTGAAAGACGGCCAGCTCTGCTTAGGCTGAGCGCGTTCAGACAGTCTGCTGCGCAGCGCCTCGTCCAGAATCCCCTTCTCCTGCTTGCTGAACCCGATCAGCTCTGGAACCACATCTGCGGAGAGCCCGGCCAAGTAACCGGCATCCAGTGTGCCGCTTGCTTCATAACGCTGGATATTCTGCTTCGCAATAATATGATCCATCCCTATATAGTTCATCAGCACATAGGAGAGCAGTCCGAGCACAATGTAACATTTTAGAAGCGGGAAGGGTTCACGGCTAATCCGCACGGCCGCCAGCACCAGCAGCAATCCAAGGAAGATCATGAAGGCATGAACCAGGAACCGGATGTAGGTGTAACCGTACGCTTCTTCATATAGAGTCAGCCGCGAGTATGCAGAATACAGCATGACCATGGAGCAAAGAACCAGAATGTACAGCAGGAGCTGGATCACCCGCTTCAGGATACCGCCCGCTTTGCGCACTGCCAATAAGGACAGCAGCAAGATTGCGAAGTTAATGGATGTGACCAGAATCAGCTCCAGAAAACCGCTCCGCGCATAGTCCGCATACGTGCTGTTCTCCGGCAGAATTCCGTCCCAGGCCCCGAACAGATACGAGAACTGGACACTCACAAATAGCATGTACACCGCATTAATTGCAGTCAGCACGGTAGTGATAATGACCGGATCATCAAGACCGATACCCTCCTCCCCTGCTTCAGCTGCCTCCAGCTTCTGTCCCATCGCATCAAACTCACTGACCAGAGGAGTGCGGATATAGGATTTACTCTGTACGAACCCCCAGACGAAGCCGAACATGCCCAGCCCGAGCAGCAGAACCCACAAGCCCCGGAAGATCCAGTCCCCCAGTGAAATATTGTCAAAAATCCCCGGGAGTGCTTCCAGCAGCTGACCGAACACTCCGTCCGCCGTAGAGAGCAGCGAGATCACAATCAGCAGCAGCGGTACGGAAATCAGCAGGCCGATCAGCACCCGCATCAATACCTGTTTGCGTTCATTCGCCATCCCGCCCTTGCCCCGGCGCAGCAGCCTCAGTGCCGTCGACCAGTTGCGCAGACTTTGCGGGAACAGATGCTCAAGCGCCGCGCCGATCAGTGCGAATCCGCTCCAGGCGGGCTTGCGGTAACTAAGCATATACGTCATATGTAGTAAAATAAGCACCGGAATAACAACGATATTAAGCGCAAAGAAAAACCAGTTGCCAAACAGCATATAGGTCAGGGACAACAGAAATATGGACACCATCCAAACATAGCTGAACCAGGTCTGCTTGCGCAGCTGCTCCTTGGCGAAATAGAGCATAAAAGCATAAAATAAGACCACAAAAATCGGGTATGAGATCCCCGGCATTTTGCCGTAGAACAGGTACTGATGCACAACCGCAAGCAGAAATGCGGCCAATAAGGCTATACGCCCAAGCCCCGGTTTGGATACCGTTTGTTCATCCATGGTAGATTCCCCCATCTTTTTACTGTCATATCCTAATTCTAGCTGATAAAATAAGAAGAAAAAGAGAAATATATTATTATTAATTTCCTATTTTATAAATTAGGCAGGAGGAGAAAGTCCCAAATGAAGCTGCACAGTCAATTCCTGAAGCTGCATTCGCAGCATGGAGGTCCGGCCGAGATCTCTGTCACCCTGGACGAGCTGGCCTTGACCCTTGGCTGTACCCACCGCAATGCACTGCATGTAATCCGCAAAATGGCCGATCTCGGCTGGATCACCTGGACCCCCAGCCGGGGGCGGGGGCGGCGCTCCAAGCTCGTGTTCCTCGCGGCGGCCGAGGACATTGCCCTGGAATCCATGAAGCAGGCGATAAGCAGCAAGGATATCAGCAGTGCGCTGGAGGGCATCCGCGGACATGCCCGCACCTCATCGCTGCAGGACACACTGCAAGGCTGGCTGCTCGCTTACTTCGGGCATCATGCCGAGGTGCACAGCGACAAGCGGATCGATACGCTGCGGCTGCCGGTCACCCAGCAGCTCCATACCTTCGATCCGCTCTATATGAATTTGCTGGCGGAGTCGTTTGTCTCGAGCCATGTTTTTGACGGGCTGGTCGGCCGCAGCGGTGAACGCGGCAAGGTGATCCCCGGCCTGGCCCATGCCTGGGAGACAGACGGGAGCCGGACAGCCTGGACTTTTCACCTGCGGAAGGAGGTCTTGTTCCATCATGGTAAGGTACTGACCGCCGAGGACGTCGTTTACTCGTTTGAACGGATGATGTCTACCTCACAGCGCATGTTGTACAGCTATATTGTCAAGGAGATTCAGGAGGTCCAGGCCTTGAACGCCTCGACTGTCCGCATTCTGCTGAAAAAGCCGAACGAACTCTTCCTTCCCTTCCTCTGCACCAGCCGGGCGGCGATTGTGCCCCGCGATCTGGAGTCCATTGGAGAGAATCTGTTTGGACGCAGGCCGGCGGGCACCGGTCCGTTCAAGGTTGTGGAGATGAATGAGGATACCTGTGTGCTGGAGGTGTTCCCTTATTACTTCCAGGGCCGGGCCCATCTGGACCGTGTGGAGATTATCTATGTCCCGTGGAGCCTGGACCGGGAGTCCTCAGAGACCGGCTCTGCCTTCCATGTCATCCCGAATCCGTCTACAGCGGGCGCAGACTCTCTAAGCAGAATCCACTCTGAGTCCTATGTCCGCAAATTCGTAACCTGCAACACGAAGAAAAAGGGACCGCTAAGCGATCCCCTTCTCCGTGCTGAACTGCTGTCCTGTCTGCATGAAGCTCCGAGAGTGCCCTTCCGGCACTTCGCAGCGTCTCCGGCTGAAGTCTTGCAGATTGCCACGATCCCGCAGTATGCCGGGGATGCCGAATACATCGCCGCAAGACTAACGCAGCATGGATATTCCTGCAAGGTATTTTCCGTGTCGCCGGAGGAATTCAAAGGCCCGATCCGCCTGAAGTCCGACCTGATCGTCTTCTCGCTGCTCCGCGACCAGGACGAACAGCTCCGGCTGTACGACCTGTACCTGACCCTCTCGCAGCATATCGAACCACGCACCCGTGCGGGCATTGAGGGCAGGCTGCGCCAGATCTCGCGGGAGCCTGACGCCGCCGTTCGGGCGGAAGGCTTCCGGGTGATCGAGGATACTCTAACCCGTGACCACCAGCTGCATATTCTGTACGAACGGCCTGCCGAGACCGCCTATCTGCCCTCAGTGCGCGGAGTGACCTTCAACAGCCAGGGCTGGGTCGATCTGCGCCATCTGTGGTTTCCGCCGGAGCTGTAGATATGAATTAGAAGGTCGGGGGAGGCTTGCTACACCGCAGACTATATTAGGACACACAGCCTCCTTTATTCTGTACCGGGTAAATACGTAGCCAGACCTTTGCGGACCAGATTAGGGGAGACCGGCTTACGGCCGAGTTCCCTTGACCAGATGGAGAGCTGGCCGATGTGATGGATCTCATGCGCGGCAACATGGCGCATCACTTCGCCCCACCTATGCTGGATAACCTGCCCATCCGGCCCATCCTCCCTTAGAATCCTCCGTTCCAATCCCTCATTCCAGGCCACTACGAAGGACTCCACCTCCGGCCGGAAGCGCGCATCTACCTCTCTGATTTTCTGCAAAGTATTGTACTCCGTGAAGTCTAAACGGATATCCGGCTTACCTTCCATATCCCGCACCCAGCTTAATTCCACATCCACTATATGCACCAGCGTCTGCAGGATTCCGCCCACCCCGCCAATGCGTGTCTTCACCAGTTCTTCTTCCGGCAGTTCCCCGCACCATTGATACCATTCCTCGCGGACCTGCCAGTTATAACGAAATAAGGTTTGCATGATTGGCCTCCTTTTGTCTCGTACACTAAAACTAGAACTCCAAGCTTGACCGTCACTGCGGTGAACATTTGGCCCTCCGGCCGCTGTTGTGTTTGGATTTCTTGATTTAAACCGCTATTAGCGGTGGAAATCCAAACACAAAGGCGGACGCTATCGCTCCTACAGTTCCAAATTTCCCCTCCGCTTCTTTTTGCTTTTTGTTAAATTCTTTAGTGCTTCTATATACCTTACCCTTTTCTGCGCCGGATGCTATAGAATCTCATCGCTGTGGGAACGCCCTTAATCTCCAGCACCCCGCTATAGATCAGTTCTCTCACCCTGTGCTCAAAATAAGCATCACCGACATATTGCTCACAGTATCCGAGCGCCTCACCGACCAGCCGGGCTGATTTCAGGAATCCATCATCCCCTGGCGGCGGCTGAAGCGAGTCCAGCTTCTCCAGCAGATAGCTGTCATAATACTCAGCGGGCACCTCCAGCAGGGTATCCTCCTGCCAAATCCGCAGAGCGCCGGACTGCCTGGATATCTCCTTCCATTCCTGAGATAGCCGCGCGATATCCGCAGCACCCAGCCTGCTGCCCTCATCAATTCGCAGAAGTGCTTCCCGGAGCTTGTCTGACGGAATCTCACCGGAATGACAGTAGTTAATGAAGGCATCCGGTCGGTTGAACAGCTCCTCACAGATAGCCCCGGCATCCATCACTATGAGCTCATTCTGTCTGTTCCCTAGCAGATGGACCGCAAGACGCAGCCCCGCCTGCTCGGATGCATTACTCCCGGTCCATATTACAATTTTGCCCTGTTCAGGAATCTGCTCCAGGTTGTCCAGCAACTCAGTATACTCTCTTTCACATTCATCAGAGACCGTAAAGTATTCATGGATATGCTGGCGGAACCAGTCGCTACGGAGCTTCCTCCCCACTGACGTATCCAACTGATTCAGCGGACCTATAGCATAATTCTCCCGCAGGATAATCAGCTTATGGGTATCTGTCCAGCCTAGTCCTTTCATTGCCTGCTTCATGCTGCCCCCGAAGGAGTCGCCGCAGAGGATGTGAACATGAGTGCTGTCAGGAGCAGGGTCCCAGAATGCCCGCTCTGCCGGAAGACTCATCAGCGATGAGTACTGGTCAATCAATCTGGCAACCGGCTCCGCCATATGCTCCTCCAGCGCACTCTCCAGCAGTTCGCTCTGCTCCTTCAACTCGCCAATTCCCGCCAGAAGCTGCATCAGATGCAGCTTCACTTCCTCATCCCTGAGCGTACTTACAGCCTTTTTGATCGCTAGCATGTCCCTCAACCGGATTCACCTCTGATTCAAAATTGAAATTAATTCTCGGAGCGGTCGAGCAGCCGACCTTTTACAAGTAAATAAGCAGGGGTACTCGGCGTTTCGGTCTTAACGGTAACCTCAAGAGTACCCTCCTTGCGGACAGCTGGTCTTACACGCTCCTGCGGCGGGAACTGAAGCGTATCATCATATAGGATATAAGCTGCTACATCCGCTGCCCCAGCCGGAATATCCTTTCCGGTTATATTCTTCGCCTTCACTGTAAAGCTGCCTTTCCCGGGATCATAGGTGTACGAGACTGGCCGGAAGGCATCGTTACTGATAATCTTTCCCGGGGGAGCTGTAAATGGTCCTCCTTCCATATCCTCCAATGTATATTTAATCATATCCGTCTGCATCAGGGTTTCACCCGTCAGCGTGTAGAGCTGATTCGCCTGATCCCATTTGCTCACAATGCCCAGACGTCCGGCGAGCACACTGACGGGAATGAACATCGAATTCTGCTCCATCACCGGAACCGTGTCCATCGACCCGGCAACCCCGTTAACCGAAACCGATTTGGAACCAATGGTGAACTTAACCGTTACACTATCCTTTTCGATGGCAGCCGTTCTAGCCTTGGCATCATAGCTGACCTTCGCCCCCATCAGCTCGCTAATGGAGCGAAGCGGGATCATCGTCCGGTAGTTGGCATCCACATATGGCGCCTTTGGTGCTGTATAGAGCACATAATAATCGTTGATTTTCAGAAGTGCAGGGTATTTCTTCGCCGCCGCCTCTACCTTCCCCGGATTCACACCCGTCAACATGGCGAAGCTCAATCCCGCAGCCAGTAAGGCTGTCAACACCTTTTTACCTGTATTCATTTCGAACATCCTCTCTTTTCCTCTATTTCATATATTTTTACCATCTTTCTTATTACTCCAAATCTCTGTATCAGTTGCGCCTCTCTACTAAAATCTAACAAACTGCACAGGGATGCAGTGTCATTTCGTGACATGACCTTTCTCTGGTTGAACATGTAGAAGCAGTTTGAATACTTCCTTGATATATTTATAATTAGAGTGAAGTTAATGCAATCACCTCTCAATAATCTCTCCAGCGAGAAGATAAAGGACCGTCTAAAAAGAAATGACGCCGCTGAACTTCTGATGCTCCCTCTTTCTGTCGGTGAGTACCATTCGAACTGGAAGTTCGCCCAAGATATTTGTGCCATGCTTGCAAATTATGAGTCTGCTGCTATGATCGCCACCTGACAATATGCTGCACGGATAATCAGGCTACGGTAACTACCGGGTGATATGCTTCTTACGAAAGGAGGGATTGCGGTGGAGTGGCTGGAGCGAATGAATCGGGCGATCGGTTATATTGAAGATAACTTAGAACAAGATATTGATTACGATCAAATCGCTAAAATTGCCTTATGTTCGGTTTACCAGTTTCAACGCATGTTCTCATTTGTACTTAATGTTCCCTTATCAGAATATATCAGGCGCAGAAGGCTGACGCTGGCTGCATTCGATTTGAAGAACAGACAGAACACTGTGATGAACATAGCCTTGAAGTACAGATATGAATCACCGGAAGCCTTCTCCCGGGCATTTCACAATCTGCATGGAATGACGCCTACATTAGCGCGCAATGCCGGAAGTGAGTTAAGAGCCTATCCCCGCATCTCCTTTCAAATCATCTTAAAGGGAGTGACCGGAATGAACTACCGGATGGAGCACCGGGATGCTTTTCAAGTGTATGGGCTGGAGGATATCTACCACTACGACACTATTGCGAATGAAACGGGCGTAACGATCCCGGAGGTTTGGCAAAATATCTGCAAGAATGGAGAGTTGGAACGTTTAGCCCAGTCAGTAAGCGGGGCTTGGAGAGACGAAGGCAATTTCAGCAAGGAACTTGGAGCGGTCTTTGCATTCGATGCCTATACATTCACAAGCAACTCGACCTTCCCTTATCTAATCGGGTGCTACAAAGCGCCAGGCAGCCAAGTGAACGGATACACGGTGGTTGATGTTCCCGCAGCTACGTGGGCCGTTTTCTCAACACTCCATGATGGGAACGGCAGCGGCAAGTATGATTTGCGGTCTTTGAAGAACCGGATCTTCTCGGAATGGCTGCCAACCTCAACTTATACGATTCTAGATGGCGGTAATTTCGAGATGTATGGTACAAGCGCAGATGGCTATGAATATTGTGAACTATGGTATAGAGTCGGGGAATAGTTATGGAAAAGCGCGGTGTCCGGAATGTCCGGTCACCGCGCTCTTTTTGTCTTTAGAAGTACTTCTGCAAGGGAGCTCTTGCCTTCCCCCCCTGCCTCCCCCCACAATAAGTGAACTTGAGCTTCCCCCCATTTGGGAGGAGTGGCGGAGGGGATGTTCGGAACTGTAGGAGCGGTAGCGACCGCCTTTAGATTTGGATTTCTGCCGCAGACTATGCGGCCTAAATCAGGAAATCCAAATCTAACAGCGGCCGAAAGTCCAAACAATCCCCGGAGCCACGACTACTCCCAAACTCACGGCAGCTCCTGTTCATTTAACCGACCCAATCATCCCAGCCACAAACTGCTTCTGCATCACGAAAAACACCAGCGCAGTAGGAATCGTGCCGATTACAATCGCGATCATAATCATCCCGTAGTCCGGGGCGTAGCCCGAGCCAAGGGTGGAGATGAGCAGCGGCATGGTCTTGGTCTGCGGGGTCTGCAATACGATCAGCGGCCAGAGATAGTTGTTCCAGCTCGACATGAACGTAATGATCGCTCCGGCGGCGTAAGTCGTCTTCATGGTCGGCAGGTAGATGCGCAGGAAGATGCCCAGCTCGCTAAGCCCATCCATCCGGCCAGCCTCCAGCAGCTCCTTCGGGAACATCTTCGTACTCTGGCGGAAAAAGAAGATCAGGAACGCGGTAGTCACGGTAGGCAGAATGACCGAGGTCATCGTATCGATGCCCATCCAGGGGAAGACGTTCGAGATCTGGCCGAACATCCGGTACAGCGGGATCATCAGCGCGGCGAACGGAATCATCATCGACAGCAGCAGAATGTTGAATACGATATCCTTCGAGCGGCTGCGGAAAACCTCGAAGCCGTAGCCGGCCAGCGAGGCAATCAGCAGCGCCAGCAGCGTGGTGGTTATGGAGATTTTCGCTGAATTCATCAGGGATAACTGCAGGTCCGTGGTGTCCAGCAGCTTGCGCAGATTCTCCAGCAGATGGGTACCCGGCAGCAGCCGCCCGCGGGTGACATCCACCGATTTATTCGTGGAGCTGACCACCATCCACAGGAATGGAAAGATCGAGACGATGGCCGCGATGCTCAAGAATAGGTACATGAAGAAACGTTTACTTTTAGCCATTCTTATCACCTGCCACTTTGAACTGGATGAACGACAGCAGCGCGATCATAATGACGATCGAATACGATACGGTGGCTGCATAGCCGAAGTCTGCTGCATATTTGAACGACAAATTGTAGATGTACTGGGAGATCGTCTGGGTCGCGTTGCCCGGGCCGCCCTTCGTGATATTCATGACCTCGTCGAACAATTGCAGCGTCCCGATGGTTGAGGTAATCGAGGTGAACAGGATGATCGGCTTCAGCAGCGGGACCGTAATTCCGAAGAACTGGCGGGAAGCCGAAGCTCCGTCAATCCGGGCGGCCTCGTAGATGGAGTGATCGATATTTTGCAGGGCTGACAGGTAAAAAATCATATTGTAACCCGTCCAGCGCCAAGTGATCGCTATGATAATGGTGATTTTGGCCCAGAACGGATCGGTGATCCATTCAATCGGGGCACTGACCAGGTGGAGCTTCAGCAGCATCGTATTCACCAGGCCATTGCCGGAGAACAAATACTTGAATACCACTGAATACGCAACCAGTGAAGTGACACAGGGCAGGAAGATCGCCGTCCGGAAAAACCCCTTAAATCTCAGCTTGCTGTCATTCAGCAGCACCGAGATAAACAGCGCGAGGATAATCATCAGCGGCACTTGAACCAGCAGATAGATGAAGGTGTTCTTAACCGATACAATAAATGTTTTGTCAGACAGAAGCCGTGAATAGTTATCGAAGCCGGTAAATGTAAGATTGCTGCCCGTTCCCGTCTGGAACGACAGAATAAGTGCCTGAAGCATCGGATAGAAATAGAAGACGAAGATCAGAATGACCGCAAGCAGGACGAAGGACCATCCGGTCAACACGCTTTTAGTGCGGAACCTAAGTTTGGAATTTGTTTGATGCACAGCTGCCCAGTCCTTTCCTTATCATTTAAAATAAACCCCGGGCGCCGCCCGCCTCCTGAACTCCCGGAAGCTGCAGGCCACGCCCAAGGTCACTGTATGAGAGCTAACTATTTAATCTGTGACTCGGCCTGGGCCTGGGCATCGCTCAGCACGCTGTCAATATCCTTGCCGTTCAGATAATTCTGCATCTCTACAATCAGGATGTCTTCAATTGCATAAGTGTTAATTCCGTAATTAACGCTTGGGATCTGCTCCGTCCAGGCGGCGAAATCCGATACAATCTTCTGGCCGCTGAAGAATTCATTGGCCTGGCTGTAAGCTTCTCCGCCCGCAGCCGCTTTGAAGGTGCCAATGACACCGATATCCGTGAGCAGCTTCTGGTACATTTCCACATTCGAGCCGAAGGTCTTGGCCATGAAGTCTGCTGCCGTCTCCTTACCATCCACATTCATGACATACCAGGAGCTTCCGCCCAGGTTCGAGGCATGAACGGATTTGTTCACAGTCAGCTTGGGAAGCGGTGCGATGCCCCACTTGCCGGATTGTGACGCTTCAGCCGTAATCGAAGGGGTGATCCAGTTGCCTGTCGGCACGGATGCTACATCGCCGCTGTTCAGGGCGGCTACGAACTGGCTCCAGTCTGCATGCACCTTGGCTACGTTTGATTCGGTCAGCTCCTTATAGGTTTCAAAAGCTTCCTTAAGCGGTGCATTTCCCGCAATATTAGGCGTCTTACCGTCTTCCTTCAGGTACCACTCGCCCGCGGATTGAATCATCACCCGGATCAGTCCGAGGTCGTTCGGGTCCAGTGTAATCAGCGCTTTGCCGGTTTTGTCCTTCACGGCTTTGCCGATTTCAATATATTTCTTCCAGTCGATATCCTGCAGATCGGCCAGCTTGTAGCCTGCCTGCTCCAGATAGTCGGTTCTGAGATAGAGGCCGGTAACGCCGGAGTCAAAAGGAATCCCGTACTGCTTGCCGTCCAGGCTGGTAGGACCGCTTTTGTAATCCGCGAAGTCGGTGCCCTTAATCGAGCTGCTCAGATCGTAGAAGGAATCCTTGTACGATTGCAGGAAGCTCTGGGAACGGTAGTCTTCAATCAGCACGATATTCGGCAGACCTTTGGTGGTTCCGGAGTTCAGCCCCGTGTTCAGCTTCTGGATGATATCCGCCTGTGCATATTCCACAATATTAATTTTTACGTCAGGGTTCGTCTTGGCATATTCTGCTTTGGCCACTTCCAGCGCGGCGATGTTGAATGCAGGGTCCCAAGCCCAAATCGTAATTTCCTTCGCCTGTGCAGGCTCTGTAGCTGCTGTATTCTCTGTCTTTCCCGTATCCGCAGCAGTATTGCCGGAATTCTTGGACCCGGAGTTCGAGCTGCAGGCCGTAAGCAGTAACAGGCAAATCAGGACTAACGCAAATCCTTTTTTCATTGGTAAGCCTCCCCTTTGATGCGCTTTACTGTATCTCGCTTGAATGTAAGCGCTTATTTATTACATAAGTAATCTTATCACCCGCTCCGGGGGACCCGTTAGAACTTACTTTATGGGGATTGGTCATTTTATCGCCTGATTGTAAGCGTTACCTTATTTGTCGTTTGTTCTTTTTTTAGAAAATGGTAATAATCTCACTTCTTCATCAGCGGCAGGCGGATTCGGATCGCAGTCCCCTCCCCCGGCGCACTCTTAATGGTGACTCCATATTCTTCGCCGTACATCAGCACCAGCCGGTCATGCACATTTTTGATGCCGATTCCAGTGAACAGCTGGCGCTTCCCCGCAAGGCTCGACATAGGCAGATCAGCCGCTCCGGTATCCATTCCATCCCCGTTATCCACCACTTCACAGAGCAGAGATCCGGCATCCTGGGAGATGAGGATATGGATATATCCGCCGCTTTTGCGCGTAAACGCATGGAAGAAGGCATTCTCAATGAACGGCTGAATAATCAGCTTCGGCAGATGACAGTCCATACAATCCGGGGAGACGAAGAAATTCACCCTGATCCGTTCGCCGTACCGCACATGGTTGATGAACACATAGGATTTCAGATTCTCCAGCTCCTGCGTCACCGTGATACTCTCACTGACATCGCTCAGCGCATTCTGCAGCATCGAGATCAGGGCATGAATCGTATGCACCGCCTTCTCCTGACTGCCCTGCTGCACCAGGAAGTTGACCGAAGCCAGCGTATTGTACAGAAAATGCGGGTTAATCTGATGCTGCAAGGCCGCAAGCTCGGCATTCCGCTGCTCCTTCTGCGTCTCCACCAGCTTCTCGACATATTCATTCAGCTCGTCCAGCATATAGTTATAGGCATGCCCCAGCTCCTGAAATTCAAAGCTCCCCGTAACCGTAATGTAATTGTGGAAGTTACGCTCGGTGATCTTGGACATCTGCCGGGTAAGCAGTGTGAGCGACCGGGTTAGCCTTCTGAAAATCAGGAACACCACGATCAGGGCCACGGCCACGATGGCTGAGCAGAAGAGTACGACCATTTTACCGTTGACCATCTGGCCGAGCGCCGTCTGCTTATCGATCAGGTTCACAATATAGAAATCGTAAGACGGCAGGTAATCCGCAATCAGAATCGAATCAGTGCCTTGGAAATCAATGTTCTGGTACGCAAGCTCCTGCTCCTCAATCTCACTCGCCACCTGCAATAGATCCCCCGCCTGCTGGCCCATCAGATCACTGCGGTTGCTGGACACAATCATCCCCTGCTTATTGAGGATCACCACATCGTTCCCGGTACTGACAAAGCTCCCGTAGAAGGAGCGGAAATCCTTTTCATGAATGGTAAAAAACAGCGTTCCGTAAATATCGCCGGTCGTCCGGTCCATCAGTGCTTTGCTGCCTACGATCACCGCTTCCTTCTGCGGCGAATTCTGCACCGTCTCCTCATAGAACTGGTACATCAGCCGTTTCGGTTCAGCCAGCGTATTCCGTGTCAGCTCGTGCTGCTGCAGCTCCCGGTCACTCATTAGCAGATTGTTCGTATTGGTGGAGTAGCTGCGGCCGTTTTTGCCCATGATTTTGATCCCGACCTGGTAGGCATCGAGAGTGGACTGAATCTTCTTCATCTGCGTGGTCATATTGTAATAGGTCCGCAGCATCCGCAGGGAGTCTGAGTCCTCCTCAGACAGGAAGGAACGAATCGTGCCGCTTAGCTGGGTATTATTGGTAGCCGTAACAATCGAATAATGAAAAGCTTCAAAGCTCGCCTTAATCTGGCTGATGACCTTGGAATTCGTAATGCTGAAGGTATTCATGAACAGCTTCTCCGACATGCGGACGGTCGTCCAGGAGGAAGCGATGGCCACGGCGATGATGCTGATCAGCATGACGATGAAGATTTTGATGAACAGGCTGTGAAATTTGAACCGCTCCCAGTATCTGCGCATACGCTCTACTCCTGCCCGTAATGCTGACGCCGGTAGCCGCTCGGGGACAAGCCGTTGTATTTCTTGAACACTTTGCAAAAATAACTGTGGTCCCCGTATCCGACCATACTGCTAATCTCCGCTATGGGTGCCTCCCCGGCCCGCAGCAGCTCTGCCGCCTTACCCGTGCGGACCGTGTTGAGATGCTCCTTGAAGCCCTCGTGATTGTAGGTCGTGAACAGGCTCGACAGATACGAAGGGTTGAAATGAAAATGACGGGCCAGCTCCGTAAGGGTTAACGGCTCTGCATAATGCTCCTCTATGTACTGAAGCAGCTTCGTCATACTGGCATTGCCGCCCGGTGCAGGCGCTGCCGATGAAGTCAGCTTCATGATCCGGCTCAAGTAATCATCCAGAATCCGTATGGCCTGCTCGGCAGTATCCGCTTCATCAATGGCCCGGAACAGGCCGTATTTCCCCTCCTCCAGCTCCTGCAGATGGCTGAACTGATTCGTAATATTGAAGATAATATTGCCCAGGAAGGACTTGAACTGATACACATCCCCGTCATTCTGGCGGCTGAGCGCATCCACATGCTGGTGCAGGTCACCGAACGCTTCCGTCAGCTGCTGCCGTTTCAGTTGTTCTGTGAAGGGCGTCAGGTTGAACTTGGGCAGCGCAGTCTCCTGATCTGGACGTTCCGGCTGGATTAACAGGGTCTGCTCCGGCCGGAAAAACCGGCACTGCTGTAGTCTCTCATTGTTCTCCTGCTGGACGGCCGCCAGTTCGCCCAGCGAACTGAATGTCCGGCTCAGCGTCAGCCGCAGCTCCACCTCCTGCCCGGCAAGTGTATCGGCTAACTGGTGTACAGCCTCCAGCAGCTGCGGCCCATGGGCTTCCTCCAGATTGATCAGCATGAACGTAGTGCCCGAAGGCTCTGCGACTGGAATAACGCACTGCTTAAGTCCCGGAACTCTCCGGTCCAGTTCTCCGGTAATTGTGGTGGTGACGGTGACAGATGCCGTCTCATATGCAGTGCGGGCGTTGCTGCTTATGGCCGCATGATTGCCGCTAAGGCTAAGGGCGCTATTGTTCATGGCAGCGTTACCGGAGCTACGGTTAAGGGCTTCGCCGCCCGGTACCGGCTGTAGGGTCTCCCAGCCCAGCAGCGCGAAGCCCTTATGCGGCAGCTGCCGCTTCACATCCGCTTCGCTCTCCGGCGGCAGCCGGTAACCGGCCAGCATCCGGCCGAGCAGGGTATCCAGCGGCTGCGCTGCCGTCTCCGCCTGCGGTCCCCCGCCGCTGAGTTCCGGGATGCGTTCCCGGGTCTTTTTTAACACCTGCAATAAGGCTCCGGCTTCCAGCTTCGGCTTCAGAATATAGTCCGCCACCCCATGCTGGAACGTCGAGCGCACATAATGGAACTCGCTGAAGCTGCTTAACACAATCACCTCGGTAGCCGGATAATCGCGCTTCACCAGCCGGGTTAACTCCTCGCCATCCATCACCGGCATGACAATATCCGTAATGATGATATGCGGCTGCAGGGTCTGCAGCGAATTCAGCGCTTCCCGCCCGTTGGCCGCTTCACCCACAATCTGAAATCCTTCCTGTTCCCAGTCCAGCACATATTTAATCCCTTGCCGGACCAGGATTTCATCGTCCACAATCAGCACCTTGCATATTGGATTCATGATTCTCCCCCGCCTTCTGTAGTCTTGACCTCTGGCCCTAGCCACTATGAACGGATTATAAAGCGCTATCATGGAGATGGTCAAACTAAAAATAAGAGCAGGGAAGCTTTCCCAGCTCTTGTCTTTGTTCATTATCCATGTAAAGTCTGCATCTGCACAGTGTATAAGAGAGGCGCATGCTAACCTGATTTTAGCAGGAATCAAGGTACACTTGGCTAATTGCATTTTGTACAACAGACAAGGATGAAACGTCCTCCAGAATGCATTCTGCTGTATTTGCTGCAACAGATTTTCTCAAAAGTGCTCATTTCAGGCCGAATTCCAAAATTCTGATGTATGAACTACAACAGAAGGTAAAAATACGATGGTTTCTTGGCTTTTGATTGTACAAAGTACAATTAGAGCTGGAACTTAAATGTCCCAGCTACTGCGAATATTCAATAATTAAAGATTGGGATACAGCCATGCTTCATCAAATGAATCAGGTAAGCATTCCAAGCATCTGCACTATTGCATTGATAATAACCTGCGGTTTCTCGATATGTATGTTATGCCCGCTGCCCTGTGCTTCAACCAGTTGACCGTTAGTGGAGGAATGCTTAAGCTCATTTGCCACCTCCCGCAGTTTCTCTCTTATGATCCGCTTCGTATCTTCCGAAGTCCCCGGATAGAAGTCATTGACTATTTCCGATTTGATAACGGTCAATGGAATATCGGTTTGCTTCAGTTCCCTAACCTGCTCATAGCCGGGCTGAACATTAGCGAACTCGCTGTGCATGGCCGCTATAGTCTTTTTTTGAAAGGATAATCTCCATAACAGCGCTTGCGTCTGCTTCGAAAAAGGCTTAATGGTAGCAGAGAATCCGGGGAAGCTTCTCAATGCGGACAAGACCTTTAACAACCCAGTTCTGGACAGCAAATTCAGGGCCCGATAGAACCTGGCCGCCAAAAGCTGCCCCTTCACATGCTCTTCCGGAAACCGTGCTGTAACTTCATCCTCATGCATCGAATCTACCAGCACTACTCCCGCCACTAGCCCTGGATATCGTCCGGCAAACAGCCTTACATTTAATCCGCCATAGGAATGACCGACCAATAGATAAGGACCTTCCGTTCCAGATTGCTGCAACAGCTCATACAGCTCAGATATGCACTGTTCATTGGTACGCGGTAACGGTCCTGGCTCACTCCAGCCATAGCCCGCACGATCATATACGATAACTTGGGTGACCTTAGCAACCTCAGGAGCAACAAGTGACCAGAACAACGCGGAAGAACCACAGCCATGCTCCAACACTACTGGAGGCAAGCCTTTGTCTTCACCCATAATACTGTAATACAACTTATGATTTCCTACACTTGTAAGTTTCCCCTGAATCATATGTTTTCCCCACCCTAATGCGAGCTGAGATGCTTGCGGTATCCCTCGACCTTCTCTTCCCTATACCCCATCGCCTCATAGAAAATATGCGCTTCCTTCCGCTTCTCCCCCGATACGAAAATGATATAATAACAG
Organism: Paenibacillus sp. FSL H8-0332; assembly: GCF_037963835.1. Lineage (NCBI taxonomy): Bacteria > Bacillati > Bacillota > Bacilli > Caryophanales > Paenibacillaceae > Paenibacillus > Paenibacillus sp. FSL H8-0332. The sequence goes on along the minus strand of NZ_CP150145.1, from coordinate 2,614,578 downwards.
TCCCGTTCGTGGGCAATCGCTTCAATGGCGGTCATCAGCTTCTTGCCGAGACCTTGCCGCCGTGCGCGCGAAGACACCACCACATTCTCAATGACCATGAACGGGCGGCAATCGCCCACCAAGTCCTGGCAGACGATCCCCATCAGCGAGCCTAACAATTCCCCGTCTACAAAAGCACCCAGCAGCACATACCGCTCGTCCTCCCGGATGGTCCGAAAAGCATTCTCCAGCTTCAGCGGGTCCGCCCGTCCGCCCATTAATTCATCGTAGAGTGTGTTCAATGCTTCCAGTGATACGATTTCAATTTGTTCTATGGTTACCATGGCTTGTTATGCCCCCTACTTCGCATTCTTCAACTCAAACTCCTCACTCTTCCCGTCCCACTCCACAGTTACTTTAATGACGGAGTCCTCATATTCAAACGCTCCTTCTCCATATCCACCCATATGCAGCATATCCCAGCGTACTGGACCTTCCTCCGTGCGGGTGCCGCCGCCGCTGAAGCCTTTGTAGCCATATTTGAACTGCTTGATTTCCCCCAGATCGGACTGCTTACCCTTGTATTTCAGATCGAAGGTATATTGTTTGGAGCTTTCACTGCTTACTTTGTCCCCTCTAGTAATCAGCTTCTGGCTGGCCTCCTGCTTATAAACGCCCGACCAGGTGTCACCCTCGCCCTTGAAGGTATAGTTGAAATGGGTCGTTTCCGTATTGCAGGACGTCAGCAGCAGTAGCAGAACTGCGGGAAGCAGCAGCGCACGTAGCATCTTCTTCAATCACGGTCAGCCCCTTTTCCCATAGGTTGAATTAGAGCTAGCGGGACATGTATTGCAGTACTGCCTCCACCCGTTCCTCTACTGTAAAATCCCCTTCCAGCCGCAAAAGATCGCTGCTTAGCCCGGCCATCCATTCCTCATGCAGCGTCCGGCTGCGGACCTCCGGTCCTGCCGTATCATACAGCGCGGCCCATGCCATAAAATCCTGTACATCCTCATATTTATCTCCGCCCGGCAGACCCTCATCCCCGTAACGTTCATACTCCCTCGCCCGCAACCGCTCCAGACGAACCTGCTCAGGAATCCACAGGAAAACCACCAAGTCGAACGTGTCACGCAGCGAATCCCCCCAGCCGCAAACCGCACCGGACAGAATCCATGGCTCATGCCGCGCCAGATCCGCCTGCAATTTGTTCAAACGCTCTGCTACAACACTTTGCTTCGTGTACTTCTGCTCCCAAAAGTAATCGTCACTATCCAATTGAACATGCGGAAGCCTCTCCGCAAGCGCCTTGCCCAGGGTCGTCGTTCCCGCCCCGGAAGCTCCCATAATATGAATTCTGCGGTACATAGGCCCTCCTGAATGTAAGAATCATTGTATCCATTCGTATATTTTACCATGCTAAGCAGACGCAAACAAAGCCGCAGCCCCAGGCCACAGCTTGTTCACCTTCCAGATGCTCAGCGCGCTCCTCAGCTCACATCCGGCGGGATGCGCCGGGCGATGCCGGTGGCGATAGCTGCCCGGATGACAGCCAGACGTACCTGCTCCACGACCTTCTCGTTAAAAATGCTCGGAATAATATATTGCTCATTCCGCTCATCCGGGTGGACCACAGCTGCAATGGCCTGCGCCGCTGCCAGCTTCATCTCCAGATTCACCGTCTTGGCCCGGCAGTCCAGCGCCCCGCGGAAAATCCCCGGAAAACACAGCACGTTATTAATCTGGTTAGGGTAATCGCTTCTGCCGGTTGCCAGCACCCGGACGTAAGGCTCCGCCAGATCCGGTTCAATCTCCGGGGTCGGATTAGCCATGGCGAACACGATACTGTCCGGGGCCATCGTCTTCAGATGCTCCACCTTGAGAATGCCTGGCCCGGAGACCCCGATGAATATATCCGCTCCGCGCATGGCTTCGTCGAGTCCTCCGCTCAGATTCTCAGGGTTGGTAGCTTCGGCCAGCCAGCTCCACTCAGGGTTCGAGTAGGCTTCATTCCGGTGCAGTATCCCTGCCCGGTCTACCGCGTAGATCTGCTTCGCACCCGCAGCCAGCAGCAGACGGCAGATCGACACCCCTGCCGCTCCGATGCCGACGACTACGATTCTGGAATCCTCGATAGTCTTGTCTACGACTTGGAGCGCATTCAGCAGACCAGCCAGAGCAACTACTGCCGTTCCATGCTGGTCATCGTGAAAGACCGGAATATCCAGCTCCGCCGACAGCCGCCGTTCAATCTCGAAGCAGCGCGGAGAGCTGATATCCTCCAGATTGATGCCACCGAAGCCGGGAGCAACCGCTTTCACGATCTGAATGATTTCTTCCGGAACTTTGGTATCCAGACACAGCGGGAACGCGTCAATATCCGCCAGCTGCTTGAACAGCATGGCCTTGCCTTCCATCACCGGCATCGCCGCCTCCGGCCCGATATCGCCAAGGCCGAGCACAGCGGTACCGTCGGTGACGACAGCTACCGTATTTCTTTTCATCGTCAGGGAATATGCCTTGGACGGATCTTCGGCAATTGCCGTACAGACACGGGCCACACCGGGGGTATACACCAGCGACAGATCCTCGCGGTTCTTGATCGGCATCTTTGGGGTGACCTCGATTTTGCCGCCCAGATGGGCCAGGAAGGTACGGTCGGAGACATTGATGACTTTGATCCCGGCCATATTCTTCAGCACGCTTATAATCTCTTCATTCGCCGCATCCTGCACATTGACAGTCAGGTCACGGGTCGTCACATCCTTGCCGCCACGGATCACGTCAATCGCTACAATATCACCGCCAGCCGCTGCCAGCCTGGACGCCACATCACCAAAAGTAGCTTCTGCCTTACGGATTTCAAGCCGGATAATCATCGTTGTTGCAATGGACATAGAGTATGCCTCCCTCATCAGACGGATGAATTCTATCCTCAATATACTACAGTTCACACGATGTTCATAATTTATTCCGGGTTAACCGGGAATTTCCCATTCCTCAGCCAGCTTTAGCAACTCTGCTTCCGCAGCTTCTTCGTCTTGCCCCAATACTTTCGCTTCTATATAGTAGGTTACCGTATTATCGCTGTCACTCTTGCCGGGACGCTGATAACACAGCCAATAATAAGTAACTTCAGGAGCAGGATAGACCGCGCTTCCCTCCTGTATGAACTTGATTAGCTCCCCTTCACCTGCCGGTGTAGGCACTGGCTTCCTCCATAGCAGCTCTGTATGATTAGGGATACTGATATAATTGCCCGGACGGCTCTGATCGCCAAGCGTCAGCTCCAGCTGATCTTGAGTCACAGACTCCAACCCTTGCAAATACCGCGCAGGCTCGTCCTCACTTAGACGCAGCCGGTGGTGTGCCGCCGGGGCGGAATCAGATGCTGCGAACCCGTATAGCGCTCCCCCGCCCAGAACGAGGCAGATTGCTGTGGTAAGCACGGTTTTACGTATTTTCACTCTCATATGGACTCTCCTTAGTAACCATTTAGTGTAGGATATCATTGTGTTTCCAAGATTGACAGGGCACAATAGTAATGGCGCGAAGACTATGAATTCTTATTTTCGAACAAACACAGCAAGGATTAGGAGAGAGAAGATATGACGAACCCTTTTCAAGCATTGGTAGTGGACAAGACAGAACCATTCTCCGTAGAGGTCAGACCGGTATCCCTGGAAGAACTGCCCGCCGGTGAAGTGTTAATAAAGGTAGATTATTCCAGTGTAAACTATAAAGACGGGCTGGCAAGCATCCCGAATGGGAATATTGTACGAAATTATCCGTTCATTCCGGGGATTGACCTGTCAGGGACGGTAGTCTCATCGAAGGACAGCCGCTTCCGCGAAGGCCAGTCGGTCATTGCCACCAGCTATGGGATCGGAGTCTCCCACTTCGGAGGCTTCAGCGAGTACGCCCGCATTCCTGCAGACTGGGTAGTGGACCTGCCGGAGGGCTTAACCCTGCGGGAAGCTATGATCTATGGCACAGCCGGATTCACAGCGGCGCTGTCTGTGCAGGCGCTGGAAGCACAAGGCATGACTCCCGATCAGGGAAAAGTACTCGTCACTGGTGCCACCGGCGGTGTCGGAGGTGCGGCAACCGCCATACTGGCGAAGCTAGGCTACCAGGTTACCGCCAGTACCGGCAGAACGGATGAAGCCGGATATCTGCAGGCGCTGGGTGCTGCAGAGGTGATCTCCCGCGAAGAGGTCGCAGGCACTGCGGTGAAGCCGCTGGACAAGCAGCTTTGGCAGGCCGCAGTAGATTCAGTGGGGGGCGCCCCGCTTGCTGCTGTCCTGAGCAAAATCGCCTACGGCGGCGCAGTTGCCGCAAGCGGCTTAACCGCAGGCACGGCTGTCCCAACCACCGTCCTGCCGTTTATCCTGCGCGGAGTCAGTCTGCTCGGCATCGATTCCGTAGCTTGCCCTATGGAGATACGGGCCAAGCTCTGGCAGCGTATGGCAGGCGACATGAAGCCTGCGGTGCTGGATACGCTGGTGGACCGTGAGATTTCTCTGACTGAGCTGCCTGCGGCGCTTCAGGATATTCTCCAGTCGGGCACCCGGGGGCGCGTGTTGGTCCGCTTATCCTAGCTTTATATTATAACAAAGACGGCAGAATGTTCTGAATTCACAGAACATTCTGCCGTCTTTGTTGCTTTCCATCTCAGGGCTTCCCGTTGTCTGTCACTTATACCGGCTAATTAAGCCTTGACCTTGAAGTATACTTCAACCTTTATGCTATCCCTGTATCAGACAATTATAGGTGGAGGTACTGCAAATGAGAGGATTAGAGATTGTAATTATTGTTGTGATTCTGGCTGCCACAGCGGGGATTTTATTTATGAAGAAGGGCCGGCGGCTGGATACCGGGATGCTGCTGGCTGTCATAACACCCTTGGGACTGCATGGAGTGATAGAGAATTACCGTATCCAGATGGCTCCGGCCTACGCCGCAGCACTAGGGCTACTGATCATACTGAGCTTCAGGCTCTTGAAGCAAGACTCACGGGACCGGCCGAAGAGATCTACGAAGCTATGGAAAAGCCTGCTGCTGATCGTTATCCTCCTTCTGGCAGGTGTATCCGTATATGCGAGCCGGCTGCTGCCCATGTTCACGTTACCCGAACCAACAGGACACTATGCCATCGGAACGATAGCAAGAGAGCTGACGGATGAGAACCGTGACGAGACACTAAGCCCACAGGAAGGCGACAAGCGGAAGCTGATGATCAATGTCTGGTACCCGGTCGCTCCGGAACTCGCTGAGGGTAAGCCAAAAGGCCATTATCCTTCCGCCTTAGGAGAAGCGGTGAGCCTTGTATTCGGATTGCCGAAGCTGTTGTTCAGTCATGTCACCGCTATCCCTACTCATGTCGTCGATGGAGTACAGCTGTCTGCTGAAGAAGCCAGCTATCCGGTACTGCTGTTCTCGCCGGGAATCCGCTCCACCCGGTTTCAAAGTATGTCAGTGATTGAAGAGTTGGTCAGCCAAGGGTATATCGTAGTGGGGATGGACCATCCTTATACCTCAGCCAAAGTCACTTACCCTGACGGAGATTCAGTCTACTACGTGCCTGATCCCGAATTCGATACTTCTGCTGAGCTCTACAATCACAATGTGAACGGGATCGCAATCCGTGCAGCAGATGCCAGCTTTGTGCTGGATACATTGACGGAATGGAACAATCAGGACCCGAACGGACTATTCCAGGGTAAGCTGGATCTCAGCCGCACTGGGATCTTCGGTCATTCCTATGGCGGGGCAACCACTGCTGAGTCACTTGCCCAGGATAAGCGGTTCAAGGCAGGTATCAGTCTGGAAGGCGGCTTCTGGGGGAAGGTTGCGCATGCCGGGCTTAAGCAGCCGTTTATGTATATGATGACAGGCGGTACCGCTCAGAGTCTTGATCCGGCTGCAACGAAGAAGGATAAGGTCTTTTATGAGGAGTTCGCTCCCGATCTGGAGTCTGTGATGACCCGCAGCTCCGGGGATACCTATTATCTGACCGTCGATCATTTCATCCATCAGAGCTTCACCGAGATTGCATTGTTGTCGCCTTCCTTATTCGCAAATGGTCTCGATCCGGTGCATACTGTAGATATTACCAGATCTTATGTACGGTCATTCTTCGATCAATATCTGAAAGGCGAGCCGCAGGCTCTATTGAACGGTCCTTCGGCTGAATATCCGGAAGTGATATTTGACCCAGCCTACACGCACAAGAGACAATAGATGTAGATAGATATAGAATACAGGAGGGAATGCCAGATGGAAGGTATGACTCGTGGGGAACTGGCGCGGCAGGCAGGGCTGAGTGCGGCAGCCATCCGTTACTATGAAGACAGCGGCATCCTGCCTCCCCCGGAGCGGACCGCAAAGGGATACCGGATCTACTCTGCCGATTATCTGGTGAAGCTGAAGTTCATCAAGGATGCCCAGTCCCTGGGCTACTCACTGAAAGAAATCCAGGCGGCACTCGCCCTGCTCGGCTCAAAGATGGATGAAGATACCTTAAAGGAACTCGTCCGTGACAAAATCACCGAAATCGACGAAAAAGTTGCCTCCCTGTATGCTATTCAGCGCATGCTGGCAGGTCTGCTCGAGACCCCGCAGGAGGATATTCAGAATTATCTGCATTCTTTCCAGGTTCCAGATAAGAATCATTGAAGACAAGCTATCTCTTCTTGGATCCAAGTAGAAACGCCTTTGCCGTCCTTTCAGGGACGGCACCCGTTTCAGCGAGAAATAGAAGGATAAGTTATCATGTGAAACATATAATTTCTTATATTTGCAAAAAAAAACGGCGGCGTCATTCTGCATTCACAGAATACGCTGCCGTTTGTGCTGTGTGGATTTCTGTTATTCGGTTCCCGCCTCATGTACAGCTTGCGGAGGAGCCGGGACGTATTGCTGCTGGCGGTAGGGCTGGGCATACGGCTGAGCATAATAACCGTGTACGGCCATCGGCTGGTATCCGAAGGATTGCGGAGCCTGCTGCTGATGCATGTAAGGCGGCATGTTCGCATTAGCCATCATCGGCGCCATATTGGCAGGAGCTGGGTAGGTTCCCTTCATATTCTCGGCCGCAGCCTTCGCAGGGGGGCAGCAGTCTGCAGGCGGACCAATGAGGGTCTGAGGCTTCACCGGAGCGAGTGCTTCCTTAACCAGCGCTTCATTGAGGCAGTAGGTATGTGCCAGCACATTGGCCGGAGTTAGACTCAGAATATCCGAGCCGAGGATGACTTCCGGTGTTGGAGCATCGAAGATCGCCAGCAGATGGGTGCAATCCATCGTGGCCACTTCATAATGCCACCAGCCCTGCGGTACATTGGCAACCTGGCCCGGGGTGATCGGAAAATGCAGCAGCTCATTCGTAAACGGGTTGATCAGCGACACCACAGCCGCGCCTGAGATGCAATACACCAGCTCAGCGGCATTTTGATGATAATGCGGCTCGACTACATTGGATCTGCTGAGAAAGATATCGAGCAGCGAGGTATTCTCCAGGGTGTTCAGATTTTTGATGCCCAGTACGTTGATATAATTGCAATCATCCTTCTTGAATAAGGTGCTGCAATTCATATCAAACGTAAACTGTGTATTCGGCGACGTATAGTCCATATAAGAGGTCACACATATCCGTCCTTTCCTCGGGGCCGTTTTTATCGTTCTGGTTATAAGATATGTATCCGCCCACGCCCAGGTGACAGGTTCATTCTACAATAGATTGTGCGGATGGGCAGTCGCTGGATGGAGCTGCAACCATAAAAGGAATAACGTCTCACGTGCCCCGCAGCCGCCTATGCTATTGTATGCTGTTTTCCGCATACATTTTGCCCGGAGGCCCCGTATCTGCCCCAATGTATGTGGTTTTCCACATACATTCCAGACTCCTCGTATACTCGCCGGACCTCCACACTCTTTTCCAATCCCAGACAAAATAAAAAGACGGCGGGTACACACCCTCTCCGTCTGTCCATGGTAAAACAAAGTTATCATTCACCAGCAGCTTCGCTGGATTAATGCTGTAATCTGCGCAATGTGATGGCGGCTGTGCCAGATGTACCTTTCCACTGCGGTGTCCAGTGTCATTTCACCAAGACCGCCGCTTACGAAGGTCCGGTCATAATCCTCAGGCTGCAAGGAGTCCAGCAAGGTCGCGAATCTCCGGTTAAGCAGTCCGATGAGCTGAAGTGAGGATTCCACCGGTTCGTTGGACGAATCGCCCAGTTCCGCCCACAGATCCTGTCTGTAGCTTGGAACCAGCGGTGCTTCCTCCGTCAGCCCCCGCTTGAAACGGAGGTACGCGTACATGCCGGTGTCGGCTAGATGATGTACGACCTGAATCACAGTCCAACCGCCCGGCCGGTAAGGGGTATGCTGCTGTTCCGCCGTTAGCGGCTCTACTGCTGCCCGCAGCTCCTCTGCCAACTGCTTAAAGACCGCAACCGATGCTGCCCGCACTTCTGCTGTCCGGTTCCCCTTAGCGGCGAATCTCCCAATCGGATATTTTAACAATTCCAGCTCCTGCTCTTCCACATCGTCGTTCATTTCGCTCACAGCTCCTTTGTTATTGTTCGCTGGATATCAGCTCATAGGCCTCTTCCAGTGTTCCCGCTGTAACATCCGGCTTGACTTCAAGCTCCCAGGGCTGACCGTTCCGGTTGAGCCAACAGGATTTGATTCCGGCTCTGGCTGCTCCGAGAATATCTGACGCAGAGTCTCCAATGTGGATAATTTGCTCCGGCTCCACCCCATAATGGGCTATCACCTCAGTAAACATACGGTTATGCGTGTCATTTTTATACGAATGATACGTCTCCGAAGTGAACAGCAAGATGGGATAATTCCGGTAGAACTCAGGAAGCATAAGATCATCTGTATCACTTACAATACATACCTGATAATTCCGGCATATGCGCTGTAAGAAGGCCTCGGTGTCAGCGTACATTTCAGACAGCCGGTGCTGAGCAAAGAGGTTATCCACTGCCTGCTCACAATCGTAATCCAAGCCGGACTCCTGGAATACGCTCTGAAACCCTCTGTAATAGATCTCTCTGCTGCTGATAAAAGTACCCGCCTCCCGGGCTTCGCAGGCTGCAGCATAATAACGGCTCAACAATTGCTTGCCGAGCTGCAGTGCCCTTGCTTCACTGAACTTCTGCTGGAGAATCGGCCTCCAGACCTCTGCCCGCCTGCTCTCAATATTCACCAGGGTCTGGAACATATCCAGACTAATCACTTTGAATGACTGCATGGCCCGTCTCCTTATCTGATTAGCAATTGAATCTCGCCGTCACGAACAATGCCGGTGAATTCCAGTAGATCGTTACCTCGTTCGTGGAATAACTGTCCTCGTGATCCGCGTAACACTGGGCTGCGGGTTTGCGCCGCAAATGCTTCTTCACATATTCATCATGCAGTCCCCGGTCCGGGCCGCCAACCACCAGGCCCGGAACCGGCTCAAGCACATGATCGCCCACAGAAGGGCGGTGATGGGGATGCATGACCGCATGTTCGCCGAACCCGCTCACATAGCTGATTCCCAGCACATTGCGGCCCAGCAGGTAATGCAGATGATCCAGAGCACAAGCAGCATATTCCTGTTCCCCGCTGAAATGTTCCGCTGCTAGCAGCAGCATGGCATGGTTCATGACCAGCATATTGCTGCCCCAGATATAATCCTGCTCCAGCAGCGAGATTCTGTAGCCGTCATGACGGCTCTGCCGCAGCAGGCGGTCTGCTTCTGCCAGCAAGCCCTCCCTTAGCTCCGCATACAAGGATGGCAGCGTGCCTGCTTCCCCTATGAGCAGGTAAGCCAGTGTGCCATAGCCGCCCATATCCCCCCAGCCGAAGCTGTATTTGGGGAACGGCAGCTTGGCAAGCTCAAGAGCAGCACTGTGGAATTGTTCATCTCCTGTCGTGCGGAATAGCTCCGCCGCTGCCCAAAAGCGCTCGTCACTGTCTACCTTATCGCCATATTCCCCTGTGGTAATCCCTCGCGGATTGGTGAAGCCCGGCACATGCGGATGCGCAGTCAGCCAGCTCCAGGCAGCCCGCGCGGCTTCCAGACACCACGCCGCATATGCCTCATCGAACGGCTTGTAGATCCGTGCCGCCATAGCCATCACACCGGCGAAGTCCCCGGTAGCAGCTGCAGAGACCGGCGAGAAATACAGCTCCCCAGTATCCTCCTCCGGCATCACATCAAGTCCGGGGAAATGCGCTGTGGTCAGCTTGTGGTAGACTCCGCCGCTGCCGGACTCCTGCATTTTGAATAGCCAGTCCAGCTCCACGGTGCATTCCAGCAGGACATCCGGCAGGCTGCCGTCACTCTCGGGTAGTGTATGTACACCGGCAAACGCCGCAGGATACAGCTCCCAGGCCAGAAGAAGATCCGCTACGGCCTTCGCTCCAGGCCCGGAGTATTTTCCGTAGTCTCCCGCATCGTGCCACCCTCCGCTGCTGCCTTGTCTCAGCCCGGGCTGGCCGATGACCGTACCTTCTGCCAGATGGCAGGCCTTATGCCCCCAGGCTCCCGCATACTCTCCGTCAAGCTCCACGCCGCAGCGGTAGTAATAGAAGGCTTTCAGCAATCCCCGCTGCAGTTTCTGATACGGCTTCTCTGCAATAAAAAATGCAGCGGATTGCTCCCCCTCCGCCCCCTCGATCCGGTACTCCCCGGGTGAGGTAAGCGCCGAGAAATCTCCGCTGCGCACACGGCAGCCGCTGGGCTTATCCTCAATATAAGCCCCGGTCTGTCCGGTGAATACCACATTTCCGCTTGCTATGTCAATTATATGGTAACGTGGGGTGTCCCAGGAGAACAGAGCCAGCTTATCTCCTCCGCTTGAATAACCTGCCTGGTTCACTGCAATGGTACGAAGACGCTTTTCACTCATCCTGTAGTCGCTCCCTTGTTAACTCCTGTATGTATATGTCCTTCTGTCAAACCATCATCTATTCCTTCAACAGCTTAACAAAGTTATCCGGCAGACTGAACTGCTGATTATTAAGAATCATATCCCGCAACTCGGAGAATGGATCTTCGTCCTCCTGCGAATCCTTGATTTCCTTAATTTCACGGTGCAGCCGCTCCATCTGCAGATCGAGTTCGTACGCCTTGTCAGCCGCATTCTTAAGTTCACGGGTCAGATGCTCGGGAACCGCCTGGCTGTATTTATAGAAAATTTTATGCTCCAGGCTGGCCCAGAAATCCATAGCAATCGTGCGGATCTGTACCTCAACACAAACATGCTCCTGACAGTCCGACATGAATACGGGAACCTCGATAAGCAGATGCAGACTCTGATAACCGTTCGGCTTCGGGTTTTTAATATAATCCTTCACCTCAAGCACCTTGAGATCGTCCTGGTTTTGGAGCATGGCGCTGACCTGATAAATATCTGAAATGAACGAACAGGTGATACGCAGCCCGGCGATGTCCTTGATACTGGATCTGATCTGTGCGAGGGACAGCTCACTGTTCTTGCGCAGCATTTTCTTCATAATGCTCTCCGGGGACTTGATCCGGGACTTGGTGTGCTCAATCGGGCTATAGTCGTGAAGCAGCTGGAATTCCTCTTTGAGGATATCAATCTTGGTCTCCATCTCGGCAAGAGCGAACTTGTAAATCATCATAAAGCGGGTAAGCTCATATTTGAGCTGCTTCAATTTCTCTAACTGGTTGTCGGTATGCATCTTCATTTCTCCTTTATGCTGCTGCACAGAATGACTAGAATCTCTATGCAACTCTTCCATCTCTCATTAATCATAGCCAATCTATGACTTGAACACAAACCTTCCTCCGGTCACAGGGACTCCTGCGCGCAACCTCCTTTCTTCTTTCTGCACACGAAAAAAAGCCAAACCGTCCAAAAGGACAGTCTGGCCATTCATTAGATGGGGACGCTGCGGACAGTGCCTCTTCATCCAGTTATTCAGTTAACTACTTCATCAATGGACAAGCTGCGTTCACGCGACAAATCCCGGAAGCCCTCGCCCACTTTTACGAGCGGCTTAAAGAGGTCCAGCGGGTTATTCATGACGATCATGCCCACTTCGCCGTTGCTAAGCTGTACATTCTTGCCCACGAAGCTCGGCAGTAAATGTCCGGTCAATGCCTGCACCACCGTCTCGTTCAGCTTGCCGAAGCCCATCTCATGCACCTTGCGCAGCACCGTGACCAGCCCCTGCTTGGGACGGTTCGCAGTAGAAGTGGTGAGCGACATATAGATGTTGGCTACCGAAACAATCTGGGCGTACGGATGAATCTCTTTTTTGAGCAGCTGCTTCGGATAGCCTGAGCCATCCTCATACTCATGATGCTGAAGGGCTACCAGCGCGGTAACCTCGTCCATTTTGGAGCCGCGGATCAGATCATAGCCATAGAAGGTGTGGCGTGCCAGCTCATCCTTCTCGGAATCCGTCAGCAGACCCTGCTTGTTCAGGATCGACAGGGGCACCTGGCTTTTGCCGATATCATGCAGATAGCCCGCACGGCTGATCAGGTAGCGCTCCTCCTTGGAGTAACCCATCCACGCTGCAATGTAATAGGATAATAAGCCCACCTGTAATGAGTGGTGATATGTATCGATGTCATCCCGGTCCAGCAGGAGCAGCAGGGAGACAACATCCTTTTGCCCTTCCAAGGTCTCCAATAGCGGCTTCAGTGTATCATCGACTGCCGGCTGCGAGAAGCTGCCCTTCGTCAAGGCTTCCAGAAAAATCGCTTCATAATTCAAAATAGCGAGATCAAAATCATCGTGCAGCCCGTGGCTGGGCGCAGGTTCGGAATCCGTATGCAGCCCGCTGCGCGGCTCGATATCGACATAATCAATTTTGTGCCGAATCAGGATACTAATCTCTTCCCGCTCCACACGCGTCCCCTTGGGGAGAACATGCAGACCTACACCATTGAAAGTGTCTGCCATTAGACAATCACCGTGCTTCAGATCCGTGACATGTACTTTCAAGTACCAGCACCCCTTTTGTATTATAAGAATATTCCATTATGCTCCACTTGATCATAGTCAACAGACGGTAAAGTAACAATCCGGTGAAAGTCACAAACTCCAAGCAATCTAGTTCTATAGAATCCCTGTCTTTAGACGCCTTTCCATATTCTGTTCAGAGCCATTTGACAAATCTCTTGTATTTTAGCCTAATTTCGTTCTCTTCTGCCCAGTACATTAGTCTCTTCCTCACCGCTGCCGTGTCTTCTGTGAACCTGAAGCAGAGATTAACCGGGACAATCCGTTTGCCTGCAGGCAATATTCCTACTAGCGGACCATCTATGTAAATGACCTTAATCCCTCACGCGGAGATGCGCTCTTTGCGAATAATAAGCGAATCCGTCCCCCACTGAAGCTGCCCTTCCTTCCGCAGCGCGTTGATAAGAATGAAGATGCAGGCCGCGATGCTGAGTCCAATCCATACCAGCATGATGTAGTATAAATAGAAATGTCTCTCCGGGTCGAAGTTAGGGGGCAGTGTCAGAATAATTATGGGAATCAGCAGTCCTATCAAGGTTTTAACAGGATTAGGCGCTTTGATTCGGTCGGTTATGGCTAGGGAATCTTTGGTCAACTTGTTCAACCTCCATCCGTCCAATTTGTAGTATAATCACTAATGCAGTCCAACACTTTGTCCAAGGGGGATCCATCCATTATGTATGAGCATCTCGTCGTCTTCCGCTTCAATGAGCAATTCGAACCAAGCCAGGAGCAAGCCCTGTTACAAGCACTGCTGGCGCTGAAAAAACAAATCCCCGGCATCATCGACCTTACAGCAGGCATTAATGTAACCGAGGAGCAGGAGAATGTCCACGGCTATACGCTGGGTCTCCGCGTGACCTTTCAGAATCAGGAAGCCCTGCGTGAGTATGGGCCGCATCCGGCCCATCAGAAGTTCGTGTCCATGCTGGAGGGAATCCTCGAGAACGTTGTGGTGGTCGACTACCCGATTTAGAACAACTGGTTCACATCGAACAGTACTTTGCCGATCAGCGCATCCTTGTCTACGAACGGTGTCTCCCATAAGTGAGCGTCATAGCTGACGTTACGGTTGTCGCCCAGGAAAAAATAATGGTCTGCGGGAACGGTGACCGGCCCGAAGGTATAGGTCATCGCTTCCTGGAGATACGGCTCGGCAATAGCCTCATGGTTGCGGTACAGCTTGCCTTCCTTGATCTCAATCACATCACCCGGCAGTCCAATCAGCCGTTTTACATATCTTTTATGCGCATCTTCGGCGACCGGCGGATGGAACACCACGATATCGCCATGCTTCAGCGAGGTATTCCAGAGCATTTTGTCCACCACAAGCCGGTCGTTAATCGCTATAGTCGGAATCATCGAGCCGGTAGGCACACGCATAGCTTCTGCTACGTAGGTACGAATAAATAAGGATAGAATAATGCCAATGGCAATACTCGGCACCCACTGCTTCAAGAATTTTTTCAACTTCCTTCACCTCAGATTCATATAATTAGCCTTCAAAATGCTCAATAATCCGCGACATTTCCAGCTCCGCGTCTACTAGAGAGTGCTTCGGCAGATAAATCACCAGCAGTCCGCCGAAGATCTGCTCCCACCTGCCCCCATGCTCTGTAACCCGCTCCGTAAAGCTGCGGATCTCGCCGGAAGCCGCCGCCTCTTTGCTGAGCAGCCAGGCATACCGGACAAGCCCGGACTTCTTCACTGTTTCGATGTAATACGCGATCCCCTCACGCTCACTCACTCGGATAATGTCGCCAAGCGCAATCCCCGGGTTAAAAATCGGCGTCTCCTCAATCCGGTAAATATCCTTATCGACCCGGGTCACATCCAGCACCTCAATCTCCCGGCCTTGCTCATCAAAGCATATATGTAATCCAACCGTTCCCGGCAAAAGCATCCCCCCCAATTCTATTCTGTCATGCTATCATTTCATCGCCCGAAGTGACCTCGAGATGATGCCCTCGAGCACCTTCCAGGGAAGCAGGGCCTTGCCGATCATCAGCATCCGCGAGCCTCTACCTACAGGATACCGCAGCTTCGGCGCACGTTTGGCAGTGATCCGTCCAATCAGGTCAGCCACCTCCTGTGGATCGGGAGCCGTCTCGGATGCCCGCCGGGAGTATCGCAGTACCTCCTCAAGCCTGGTGTGATAGGGGGAGCCTTCGTTTGTGTGCATTCCCGTAATCCCTTTGTCCCAGATAGGGGTACGGAAGGAGCCCGGTTCAACCAGTACAACGCGGACGCCAAAAGAGAGCATCTCCTGACGCAGACTCTCGCTGAACCCCTCCACCGCAAACTTGGAGGCGGCATACGGACCATAGCCCGGGAATCCGCTCAAGCCGCTGACACTGCTCACATTAATAATCAGGCCGCTGCGCTGGACCCGCATGTGAGGAAGCACCGCCTTCGTTACGGCAACCAGTCCGAAAAAGTTAGTCTCCATCTGCCCTCGCCATGCCTCCATGCTGACCTCTTCCACGAATCCGCCTACGGCGAAGCCAGCGTTGTTCACCAGCACATCAATTCTGCCGGCGAGCTCAAGACTAGCCTGAACGGCAGACGCAATCGAGACTTCGTCCGTCACATCCAGTGCCAGCAGATGAATACGCTCCCGCACCCCCGCTTGCTCAGCCTGCTGAACCAGCTCCTTGCTGCGGCCAAAATCACGCATGGTGGCAATGACCCGGTACCCTCCGCGGGCCAGCGTGATTGCGGTGAGCAGCCCGAATCCGCTGGAGGTCCCGGTAATCAGCGCAACCGGCTCATGCCCATGGGGCTGGCCTAAATTAGTGTTCATTGGGCACCTCCTTTTATTATTGATGTGATGTATGAGCTTCCAATTGCAGCAGCTGATAATTGTTCTTAATGTAGTTGTAACCCGAGTATACAGTAAGGACTAACGCACCATACATCAGGGTTAGGTCAACAGGGAAAGAAGTGAACAGGCTGAAGGGCGCATTATTCAAAAGAATTGCCGAGATAGCAGCAACTTGCAGCACCATTTTCCATTTGCCGTATTTATCAGCTGCCAAAGCTACCTTCTGCGCTGAAGCGGCGATACGGACACCCATCATTATAACTTCCCTCGCCAATATTAAAAAAGCAATCCAAGATGGGATCATGTGCAGACTCACCATTAGAATCAGCGCGGCGGCAACAAGCAGCTTATCTGCCAACGGATCAAGCAGTTTTCCTAAATTGGTAGTCTGGTTATATTTTCGTGCTACATACCCGTCCAGCTTATCTGTTATAGAAGCCACAATAAAAACTAGGGCTGCATAAAAAACACCATGTACCTCTAAATATTTCAGAATTGGGAATTGGTTGACCCATGCTTCCGGGTAAATGGGAAAAAGCGCAATGAACAGCGGAATCAGCAATATCCTGAACAAGGTAATACGGTTAGCTAAATTCATCCTCTGCCTCCTGTCTCACATTCATTGTCCGGCCTACAGCTTCAGCTTCTGAATAAGCGGCATACCGATCCGCCGGAGCAGCAGCTCCAGGATGGACCAGCCGCAGCGGTTCAGCAGAGAGGTCCCCCGGTCATACACCGCTGAATATTCAGTGGCTCCACCCGCTCCCCGGTTGCGCTTGAACTGGCCGACGCCGGAGCTCTCGTGCAGTAATAGTTCCCTGCTGCCTGCAAGCCCGATCAGTACGGCGGACAGCATACGGTAGAGTCCTAAGGACTGAGGCAGACTTGTGTCATAACCGAATAATGGCGCCGTCATCGCGCCTTCCCGCTCATAGAAGCCAAGCACCGCATCCAGTCTTCCCTCCTTGCGCAGCCCGTAGATCTGCAAGGTTCTCCGTTCCAACGCAAGAGCAATATAGGCTTCGGTGAACTGCGGATTATAAGCTGAATATTTATCGATATACAGCAGTCTGTACAGCTCCACGATCCGGGGAATGTCTTCCTGCGTGATCTCCTCCGGGCCAACCTCAGTATAGCCGTGCTTTGCCAGCAGATTCCTGTCGCGTTTGACCAGCCATCTGGCCTTCGAGCCGGAGGTATTCGGGTGCAGGAGGTAGATCTGCCGGCTTGGAACCAGCTTGCAGCCATACCCCTGCAGTCTGGCAACGAGTTCTCCCGATGTCTCCCGGCTAAGCGAACGATACATTAAGGTATAACCCGGATAAGTCTGCCGGAGGTAATCGAATATCGCCGTCAGCTGTTCCGCACTTAAGTCGGGATACAGATTGGTGGACAGCAGCCAGTTATTCACCTGAACCACCCGGTTGAACCGTGCTTGTCGCAGCATCCAGCCCATTCCTGAGAGCATTAGCGACAGGAGTCCCTCAAGCATCCGGTTATTAAGCAAGGCTAACTCCTCACGCGCATAGCTGACATAATGGGTATAGGGTGAGCATACATAGGAATTGTCATAGTCTGCTTCGTTGACGGTTATCGGAACGGGCAGCCCATCGATGGTCAGCACCTTAACAGTTGTACTCACATTATCGATAAAAGGTTGCGCTCCCCGCTCCAGCAGCGGTGTAAGATACTCCCGGGCATACCGCCCATATTCCGTATCCGGCCAGTCCAGCCCCGCAACAGAATCGCGGTCATACTGCGTTACCCGCTTCTTCACGGCTTCCAGCCCCTCTCCACACGGCGCAGCTTCACAGTTCCGGGCACGAAGCTGTAAGCGGTAAAAGTCAGGTGCGGAGTGTTACAAGACAGCCTGGCGAACAAGCGCATCAGTTCTGCTGTAATCTGCTGCTCCGTGCCTTGATCGGTGCCGCTCCGTGTACGATAGGAGATCTCCAGCTCAGTCAGGCTGTGCTGGATAACCCTGTAATGCTCAATATCTGCGGAAGCCGTCAGCACAGCCCGGGTAACGAAATCAGGGAATACCGTAACGTGCGTGCTGTCTGCCGCATGGGGCAGATACAGAATATCATCGCAGCGTCCTTCGATCTGCTCAATGGCCGTGAACAGCGAACCGCAGGGACACGGCTCTGCCGCTTCGGTCAGAATATCATTCAGCCGGTAGCGGACGATGGGCTGCACACTTCTGGAGAAATCGGTCACGATGGGCACGAACCGGCGTGATTTTTCATCCAGCATTTCTTTTTCGATATGTACAATATCTTCATTGAGATGCAGCGTCCCGTGACTGCAGGTCGCACCGAGGAAGCCTTCCGTACACTGATAAGCCTGATGCACCTTCTGCCTGAAAGTCTGCTCAATCTGCTGCCGGTCGAGCGGGTCCAGCACTTCCGCAACCGCAATGATCCGGCGGGGATGCAGATTCATATCGCCTGATTGCTGTGCCTCAGCCAGCAGACGCAGCATGGACGGCGGTGCAATCCAGATATCCGGCTGGTACTCCTTCATACGGGTCAAGAGCTGGGGAAGCGGCTCCAGCAGATCGAAATACCGGAACTGCAGCCGTCCCTGCTTCACAGATTCATACAAATTACTATTCGCCCGCAGAAAAAATGCAATTCTCGCCCGCTTCCACAGTCCACCCGGCAAAAGCTTCGCCAGCACCGTACCAGTCCAGGCAGCCTGCTCTTCTTCTCCAACGAGAAAAATCCCCCGGTTGCCGGAGGTTCCTGAGGATAACCCGACGGTGACGCCTTGCAGCATAGGCTTGAAGTTCCTGCTGTTCTCCGCTTCATAGGCTTCTGCAAAAGCCTGCTCCTTCGTAATGC
The DNA here is from genome assembly GCF_037963835.1 of Paenibacillus sp. FSL H8-0332. NCBI lineage: Bacteria > Bacillati > Bacillota > Bacilli > Caryophanales > Paenibacillaceae > Paenibacillus > Paenibacillus sp. FSL H8-0332. The sequence continues at coordinate 2,595,925 of NZ_CP150145.1, read as the reverse complement.
CCGCTGTATTGAGCTGATCGAAATTGCCCATCATCTCCGGCTTCCCGATCACCGGGAAACTCCGCCAATCCTTGGACGGAATGCCTGCCCACAGCTCCCTATAGAACTTCGAGCGCTGCCTCACCTTATCTACATGAAGCCGGATACGCTTCTCCTGCCACTGCTCGAGTGCTGCCCGGTTCTTCCAGCGCCTGCCCCACTTGGTGAGAATATAATGGGTGAGCACCTGCCTGATCCGCTTCATGTCACACTTCCCGTTCCCCAGTGCGCAAGCGCCTCGCGGCAATGGCTGGGTACAATCCGAAGCTTGGGAAATTGTTCATGCAGCTGACGCAGCCGCTCGAAATTGCGGTGGTATTCTGTGCGGCTGGACATGATTAAGCCTGCTGCCAGGTGCGGCTTACGGTTCTCCCGGAACGCCCGGCTCGACCAGACCGTATCTGCGCAGAGCAGATAATCATGCTTGCCGGTGGAGACGAATACGCCGATCATCCCGGCGGCATGGCCTGACAGCTCCACCGCCAGCAGGCTGCCGTCTCCAAGCAGATCATAGGCTTCCGAGAACGGAAGGCCTTGCGGCAGCGCACGCTTCGCTGAGGCTTCATCCACAGGGATGGAGCGGAGTCTGAAATCCTCCGGCAGCAGCCCTGGCAGGAATCCCGCCTTCGTCGCCCGCACCGGACCCAGCCCGCTAACGGCCTCGTAAGATTTCTGCAAATAAATATACTGCGCCTGCGGGAAATCCCGTACCCCGCCGATATGATCAGCATGAAAATGCGACAGCACCACATACCGCACCTCCTCCGGCGAGATCCCCCCTGCCTGCAGCCGCCGCACTGCACTCTCTTCCTCTCTATAGACAACCGGAGTGATCTTGCGGTATAGAGAGGCTGGCAGACTTGCTGTCTCCTGGAAGAAACGCGCACTGTAGCCCGTATCGAACAGGATAGGTCCGTATTCCGGATGCCGGATCAGCGCATAACCTGCCGGGAAGGCAACCGGCTTCAGTGTACCTCCACGCAGCGTCAGCCGCTCGGGATGCAGGCAATAGCCCGCAGACAGTATAGATAATTCAACTGGAATTTCTGTAATCATTGCTGTTCCCTCCACCATTCTGCAAAGGCACGAAGTCCCTCGTCTGTTGTTATACGCGGTTGATAACCCAGCTGCTCGCGGGCCAGTGTAATATCCAGTGTCTGGGAGATGCCGAGTGCGGCTGCAGAATAACGGGTCAGCAGCGGCTCACCCGGGATAGGCAGCACCTTGTAGATCCCCTCCATTAAGGCCGCTGCAGTATAAGCTACCGGGTAGGGCAATCGCCGGGTGTGCAGCGGAAGCCCGAGCAGTGAGAATAGCCGGGTGACCAGCTCTTCGAACCTTAGCGGCTCACCATTAGTAATATTGTAGACGCTGCCGGAAGCAGAGAGCGGGGCTTCACAGCAGAGCAGCATGGCATCGACTACATTCTCTACGCAGGTGAGATCAAGCTTGGCCTGTCCGCCATTCATCAGCGGCACCCCCTTGCTCTCATTCGCTGCCAGCAGCCGGGGGAACAAAGCGTTGTCCATCGGGCCGAATATGGCTCTGGGCCGGAGCATGAAGGCGGTAAGCCCTTCTCTCGCTGCCTGCCGGACTACCTGCTCGGCGATCAGCTTTGTTGCGGCATAAGCATTGGCCGGCCGCCCGGGAAGCGGATCACTCTCCCGGATGCCGAAGCGGGGCCGCTGGCTGGAATACACACTGGGCGTGGAGATATGAACCAGTCTTCCTACGCCATGCCTTTTGCACCCTTCTACGATATGGCTTGTAGCCTCCACATTGCATGTATAGAACTCCTTGTATTTCCCCCAGGGTGACGACAAGGCTGCACAATGGAACACCACATCCATTCCCCGGCAAAAGCTATTGGCAGTCTCCGGATCACGCAGATCCCCGGACAGGAACACTGCACCTTCCTGCTCCAGCTGCTTTCCCTGCTCCGGGTTGCGTCCCTGCGCGTAGACCTCCCAGCCCATCCGGGCCAGCCTCCGGGCAGTATGCCGTCCAAGAAATCCGGTTGCACCTGTTACGAGCGCTTTGGTCATGCCTCACCATTCCATTCTATATCTTCAGTTAATGCCTCTGTAATCGAGATGCGGTGCCGCCTGGATGTCTTCCAGGCGGCGTATACTATGCGGAACTGCTCGCGGGCAGGGCGGCGGTCATCCTTGCGGTAGACCACATCTGCTGCTCCAAGCAGCGCTTGCCGCCAGCTGCGGAGGCCCCCGGTTCCCGGCTTCAGCCCGCAGCCCAGCATGGGCAGCGTCAGCATGGCCGTGCGGGCTGAACGCGGAACAATAATTGTTCCGCTCTGCACGAGCAGGCCGGGATTCAGCAGAGCCTCCGTCAGTCCGTCCTCCGACGAGAACAGATGAATACCGCTTGTTGCGCGCGGATTGCATTCAATCGGATACAGCGTCCCATTCTCCGGTTCGATAAAATCGAATCCGATCTGGCCGCTGAAGCCGGTTGCTGCGGCGAACCGCTGTACCCATTCCAGAGCCGCAGGATGCTCCAGGGATTCAAAATACACGCTGGCCCCGCTGCGCCCCGTCCTGTACCTGCTGTCATAAGCGGCATGCGCCACAACTGTGCCTTCGTGAATAATACTGTACGTACAAACAGCTCTGCCTTGAATGTACTCCTGGGATACCCAGGGAGCCCCGGCCGATAGTCCGGCTGGAGGCTCTACTTCCTTCGTAACGCGACTATGCGGGATGGTTGAAGCGGATCTTTTATCCGGGAGAATGACTTTAGAGGCAAAACGGGAATATGCAGGCTTGTAGACCCGCTGCTCCCCCTTGTCAGCTGCCTGCTTGACAGCTCTCCGCCATTCTTCTGTACTGCTGATCAGCACCGTGTCCGGGACCTTGAATCCGAGCGAACGGAGCAGGACCATGAACTCCCCTTTATGGTGCAGCCCGGCCAGAATACTTCGTTCTGGCGTAAGCACGCGGCACCCCGTCAGATGCTCAAGACCGGCAGAGACATAGAATATCTCCTCACAGGTCGGAATCAGGCAGTGGATGCCCAATTCTTCCGTTAACGCAGCCAGCCGCTGGACATAAGCCTGCGGGTGGTGCCTTGGGGCAGGCACCCGGAAGTTAGCCTCAACGGCAGAGGATACCCGGCACAGATGATACTCAGCACTTTCCGCCACGTATACCCGGTGGCCCGCAGCCTTGAACAGCCTTGCCAGCTCCAGTGCTACCGGGGCGCGTCCGCCGGTAATCAGAATACGCCGGGCCTCAGTAATCAATAATCATGCCTCCCAGAGACAGCCCTGCCGCTGTACCGATCAGCATGATCCGGTCTCCGCGCGATATCCGGCCCTGACGGATCGCTTCATGCAGCCCCATCGGGATGGACGCGGCAATCGTATTGCCATGGCCTGCAGTGTTGTCGAGGAAGCGGTCCTCGGCAATCCCCAGCTTTTTACGCAGGAGACGCATCGCCATTGCACTGCCCTGATGGGGAATAACCAGCGTGAAGTCGTCCATCTTATTGCCTGTGGCACTCAGCATATCAGCAATGAAATCCGGAAGCAGCTTGGACGCTTTGCGGAATATAGCCTGTCCATCCATATGGAACAGATAAGGCAGCGCATCCTCGGCTGTATAATTCTGGGGATGCAGTCTGGTCCCGCCCCCGGCAATCTCCGAATAACGCGCACCGCTGCTATAGGTTTTGAGCGAAGCATGAAGTATCCGCGAGGAATCATCGGTCTCCGCAGGCCCGATCACCACCGCTGCCGCTCCATCACCGAACAAGGCTGAGCTCTCCTTATCCTGCCAGTTCAGCCCCACCGAGGCAATCTCAGTGGCCACAAGCAGCACATTTTTATATCTGCCCGCTTCCACCATGTAGGACATCACATCAAGCCCTACAAGAAAGCTGAGACAAGTCGCATCAATATCAAAAGCCGGCACACCAGAATCCGCCTGACCCATGGCCTGCTGAATGAACACGGCGGTACTCGGCAGCGGCTGCTCCTTGGTTCCGCTTGTACACACCAGACAATCGACTTCACTGAAGCTGATGCCTGCATCAGCGAGGGCTGCTTCAGCGGCTCTTGCGCCCATGTAGGAGGCGGTTTCATCGGTGCTGGCATAATGGCGGGTGCCTACGCCGGTGATTTTGTTCACCCAGCCCGGTGTTGTGCCAAGGATTTTATCAAGCTCTGCATCACTGACTACACGCTCCGGCAAATATTTGCCTGTTCCTTTTATTTTCACATGTCTAAGCTGCATAATGCATCTCCCATTCCTGTGAGTACCAAGATGTCGAACTTTATATAATATTGTAAACTACAAATACATTCTACTAGATTTTCCGGCAGAGTCATATACAAAAAGAAGATAAAATTCCCATTTCACGAACTGGCGTTCTTAAAAACACTTGACTCCCGCAGGTTCACGGGGTTATAGTAAATGCACAATAGCACACGTTAAGCGGGAGAAGCACCTCGCAGGACAGGCAGTTCATGCCTTTCTTGGAGGTGCTTCTTTGTGTCTATTGCCAAATGAACAATCAGAGGAGCTGAATGCAATGTTTAGATTCACGGGCTTGACGAATTGGAGAGGTATGGGAGTTGTTACACCTTTCACGGGGAGAGCTGTACGAAGGATGGCTGTGCTGGTGATCATCCTGTCACTGTGGGTATATCCCTTGTCCGGTGTCTCTGCAGATTCCGGTTGGGATGCTGCGCTGGACGAGATTCATAATCTGTACACAGAATATACGGGTCTACAGGCATCGCTGAAGTCTGACCTCCAGCGGAATCAGGAATTACGCAAGCAGAATAACGCTTCACTTGCCGCAGTGAACAAGCAGCTTCAAGCCACTAATGCTGCCCAGCTTGCCAAGCTTAAATCTGCCTCGGAAGCGGTGCAGAAGAAGCATGCTCCGCTCCTGGACCAGTATACTGCTCTCAGCAAACAGATTACCGCTGCCCGCAAGGCAAGCAATCTGAAGAGTGTCACTGTGCTTGAGCTAAAGCGCAATAAGCTGAAGGCTGCTGCTACCGCAGCACGGGCTGAAGTGAAGAAGGCCACCTCAGCCTTGGCAGAAGCCAAAGCGTTAACTGCTGCGAAGAACAAACCGGCTAAGGATGCCCTTGCCCCGATCACTCTGCTCAAGAAGCAGATAGCCGCCCAGAACAAGCTATTCTCAGCCGCACAATCAGAGAGAACCGAGGCCGACAAGCGCTACAAAGCCGCTGTCCAGGCGGGGGATGCCACCCAGGCTGCGGCTGCAATGAAGCAGTCTTATAACCGGATGAAGGAGATCCGTGCTATGGCCGGACAGTTGTACGGCTGGGAACAACAGATCAGCACGGCGCTCCGTGCCGCAGAGCTGAAGCTGCCGAAGTAGCCGAAGCAGCATATTCATGAAGGTCAGAGTAGCTTCACCAGCCAGGTGATGATGAAAGCTCCCGGTACCAGCAAGGCTTGGCCCAGCAGAGATCCCAAGAAGCGCGAGCCCATCAGGAGTACATAGATCTTCCCGAGCTGGTCACGGTATTCCGCATTCTCGGTTGCCTTATGGGTGATAATTCCCAGCTGCGGATCAATGAACACAGTCAGCAGTATCGTTGCTATACCGTTAATCAGGCCCGATGCCTGGGAAGCAGTGGTGCTGAACGCCGGCAACAGCTTGGCCGCATACATCGAGGATAACACGCCTACCGTGTAGAAGGCCGTCACGAAGACATTCATCACAATGAAGCGCTTGGGAATTCCAAGATAGCGGAAGCTGCTTAGCCTGACCTTCGGTCTGCGGATATATTTGCGCGTATTCTTAAGTTGGCTGACTGTTACACTCGTCAGCAGCTTGGGGATGGAGCCTTCGATCTCCAGCTTGGAAATCACTCTTGCGAACAGTCCTACGAAGGTCGGAAACAAGGCGATGGCGATCAATGTCCCCAGTGAAGATGCCAGCATAATAATCCGCAGATAGTTGAGCAGCGGGAAGCTGCCGTCAGCTTTGGCATAATCTACGAACTTCGCCGTTAAGGGGCCTTGTACCATATTTGCGGTTCTGGAGACCAGCACGATAATTCCGGTCAGGGATAAGGCGATGGCGATCTTGTTCAGCTTCACTCCGGCAAAACGCACCGAATACGACAAGGTCTCCGCCGTATGAATAATCAGAGTCAACAGACATACCACTAATAAGCTGTTCGTCATTTACGGTTACTCATCTCCAAATCAGGCAGCATTCGGCAGATGACCGGCATTCTTGTTCCAGATTATTACAGACCGGATCGCCTCACTTAATATATATTCTTCTTCCTATAGAATCCAGAATCAATTTTGTAAGATTTGGTCAACCGTCCAGCAGAACAGAATTCCGGCTGTATACCGGACCAGATCAATCCAGAGAAAGCCGTGGCCGAGAATCAAGCTGCCAAGGGTTGTAGCACGCACATGCAGAATCCACTCTGCCTGATAGAGCTGGCTGAACTCAATTCCGAAGCTGAAGCACAGGCTAAGGACAAGCGACATCCATAGCGGATGCCAGATCAGCAGCACCCGGGAGGCAAGGTAGATCATCCCTGCCCAGATCGCATCCCCAAAGTGTTCGCTGACAAAGTGCGGCAGCGAGTTCCCGTATGCCCTGGTCGCAAGACCTAGCACGACGGCTAGCAGTACTGCACCGCAGTAGATCATTCTGGATTGTAAATTCAAAATCCGCAATCGAAACTACTCCTTCATCAATCAAATACAACCTTCAATCAAATATAACTTTCCCGGGCGCAGCTGCATCCCGTACGAACAGCTTCGGGGGATACGGAATGGTTAGCCCGGGCAGCTCGTCTTCCTTGAAGAACTTTAGCTCTTCCGCTTCCCCGTCCATGCTTCTGAGCTGGCCTTTAACAATAACGCATTCAAATACAATAGCCGTGTACTCCACCTGATCTCCATTACTATACTCGTATCTGTATTTCTCGCCGCCGAATACGCCGATAATCTGTTCAGGCGTAACCATCAAGCCGGTCTCTTCGAATACCTCTCTGCGCAGCGCTCTGGACGGGGTCTCTCCAGGTTCAATCGCTCCGGCTGGCAGGCCCCATAACGTCTCATCCTTTTTGCGGATCAGCAGAATCCGATCCTGTTCATCCCTCACTACAGCCGCTACGGACGGCATCATTAACAGCCCGTTGCCGGCCTTCCCGCGCAGCTCCCGGTAGTACTCAGACATTGACATGAAGCTTCCTCCTGACTTGACTTAGATTAGTTCCTATATCATTCTTAATTCAGCAGTATATTTGACATGGTTGTATGATATTCCTTGTCAGGCGTACAATTGTGATAACAAAAGGTTATAGAACCCAAAAACATCTCCAGCCATAAGGCGGAGATATCTTTGGGTTCTATGCATTTTTTATGTTCACACCCGTCACTAACTCTTCAACCTTCTCCAAGCTCCGGTGGCTCCAGCAGATGATCCAGCAGTTGTAGCCCGCGGCGACGGGTGCGGAAGGTCCACAGCAGATCTGCTGTGAATAACAGCAGGACGACGGGAAGTATGGGCATCCATACCCGCTCCATATGCAGATACAGGAAATGCACCAGCGGTTGCAAGCCGAAGATGCAAGCCACTGACAGTCCCCACCAATACAGCGAGAATTTCAGGCAGATATGCCCTTGCAGCTGAAACGGCATCCCTGAATAATCCCACCACTGTCTACGAAAGATCCCCTTAAGCAGCCAGCCGCTGACAAACTCAACCGCCGAAGGGACAATCAGCGCAAGCAGCAGGAATAACGGAAAGGGAAGCTTAATTTCATGTGCCGCCAGCAGCAGCAGCGGTGCGCAGCCATACATGGGCTTGAATGGCCCTTTGAGGAAGCCATCTTTGCGAAAGGTACCCGTGCTGTAGAGGTTATAGCTACCTTCAAGGACCCAGCCCAGAAATGAATACACAGTGAAATAGAACAGATAGGGACTAGCCGCAGCCACTACACTGTAACTATTCTGTAAAAGTAACGGTGTCATCGTAGTTATTCGCGCCTCCGGTCCCATTTATTTTCCAATTGGAGCTAGTATGCCTCCTAGAACCGGACGTTATGACGGGAATATCTGTCGGTTTTCCGCATACATTCCAAACTCCTTATTTACTCCGTTGGCCTGGGTCCGTCCTATAATAGAAAAAAGACTGCCCCGTGAGGAACAGTCTGCTACGCGCATATGCCTTCGCCTTATACCTTATGCTGCCTTATGACCTAGCCGTATGCAGCAGCCTTAGCCGTATACCCTAATACTCCATCCCCTAATTCTTAGGAAGCGGGTCAGGATGGGCGGTTTCGGCCGGTTTGGCTTCCCAATCATCGGCTTCCGGTTCAATATCCACACCGTTTTCCATCTTTTTGCGTTCTGCGAGTGAATCCCCGTCTTTATTCTCCTTGTTGCGGATGTCTGCTTCATTTTGGGATTGATCCGACATGTGAATTCCTCCTTGTATGCAAGTTGTGCGCGATTTGGATTACTTAGTTATAGTTACCCGCGAACCCCTTTTGCAAACATCCCGTCTGAACAAAGCTGCTTTTCCCTTGTCTTATCCATTCACTTGCCATTCGGCAGACTGGTCCTTCTTACTCATAATACACACGAAACACAATGTCCTGCTCATAATTCCCGAAGCCGCGCCCGAATAACGTTAAGCCGCCCCGCCTTCGGGTCGTGTCTTCTGCCGTGAACCTGAAGCTCCACTGGTCCTGCTGCCAGCCCACCTGATCCATGGTAACTGCCGATATCTGCTGGCCGTCGATATAAGTGCCCCCTGCATTAATTCTGAGCACCTTCAGCAGCCCGTACTGGTTCACATCCGATTTCCACCAGGCTGGAGTCAGCCGGCCTCTCATTACGCCGAAGTCACCGGGGCTGGTCCATTTGCCAAGCGAAATGCCGTTCATCATAAAAGAGATATCCGAAGGCCACTTCTCGTTCACACTCGGCGCCTCCGAGCCGATCTCCATTGAAATCTCAATCTCCTGGACCGTCTGATCCATGAACAGATAATTCGGAACCTTATATTCCACGTATCCCTTGGCGAACCAGAGAATGCCGGCATCCACCCGCTGCGGGTCCAGGAAATAACGCGGATCGTCATAATAGCCGATCAGCTTCTCGGTGGTGGCAATGCCGCAGGTCGGTGAAGCTGCAAGGTCGGTGTAATGGCCGACAGGGACAGAGACCTCGACCACCTTGCGGGCGATTCCTTTGGCCCCGGATAATTTAATCTGCAAGAAATTCGCAGAAAGTGAGCAGAATTTATAAGTCCCCCCGTCGATCCGCTTCATCTGGGAGCTGACGATGCCGGCCTTCTGCAGCTTCGCTACATGCGAGCTGACAATGGCACTGCTGAGGTACAGTCTCGCTGCAATCTCCTTAATATGCATCTCCTCGCTGCTAAGCAGATCGATGATCCGCAGCCGCACTTCGCTGGCCAGTGCTTCATAGACCTTCAGCGATTCGGAATCTGTGGTTAAATACATCGGTGGCCCTCCGCGCTCTTTGAATTAGTTATTAAGTTAATCCTGAAATTAGTTATTGCTTAGTATACCCCGTAATTCGTATCATGTAATCATAAACGGGCTTGAACGATTAGCTATTTCATTAATCTAATACAAAGGAGCTTCTAACTATGAGCATTCAATCCAAGATGATTGTCGACAAAGACTTCAAGCTGGCTGAGGTAGATCCAAGGCTGTACGGTTCCTTCATTGAACATTTGGGCCGGGCCGTGTATGGCGGAATCTATGAGCCGGGACATCCTACCGCTGACGCGAACGGTTTCCGCGGCGATGCCCTCCAGGCCATTAAGGCACTCCGCGTACCGATCATCCGTTATCCGGGAGGTAACTTCGTATCCGGCTATAACTGGGAAGACGGCGTTGGACCCAAGGAGGAACGGAAGCGCTCTCTTGAACTGGCCTGGTGGGTTACAGAAACTAATCAGGTAGGCACGAATGAATTCGCCGATTGGGCCAAGCTGGCCGGTTCCGAAGTGATGATGGCAGTGAACCTCGGCACACGCGGAATTGACGCTGCAAGGAATCTGGTCGAGTACTGCAACCATCCCTCCGGCTCTTACTGGAGTGACCTGCGGATCTCCCATGGCTACAAGGCTCCGCACAATTTCCGCACCTGGTGTCTGGGCAATGAAATGGACGGTCCATGGCAGATCGGAGCCAAGACTGCAGTCGAATACGGAAGACTCGCCAATGAGACCGCCAAAGCGATGCGCTGGGTGGATCCTTCCCTGGAGCTTGTAGCTTGCGGCAGCTCGGGCAGCAACATGAGTACTTTTGCCGAATGGGAAGCTACAGTCCTGGATCTCACCTACGATAATGTCGATTTCCTCTCACTGCACACGTACTACAATAACAATGATGGAGATACAGCGAACTTCCTGGCCCAATCGCTCGATATGGATCAGTTCATCGACAGCGTAGCAGCAGTATGTGATTATATCAAGGCTAAGAAGAAAAGCAAGAAAAAGATTTACCTGTCCCTAGATGAATGGAATGTGTGGAAATCGCAGGGCTCAAGCCGTGCCGAGCAGCACTGGCAGATTGCACCGCCTGAATTCGAGGATGTCTATACCCTGGAGGATGCGCTGGTTGTGGGCTGCTGCCTGATCAGCCTGCTCAAGCATGCAGACCGGGTTAAGATGGCCTGTATCGCCCAGCTCATTAATGTCATTGCACCGATTATGACGGAGGACGGCGGACCGCTCTGGCTGCAGACCACATATTATCCTTACATGCATGCCTCCATCTACGGCCGGGGAACGGTGCTTCACCCGCTGATTACAAGTACGAAATATGATTCCAAGGATTTCACCGACGTTCCATATCTGGAAGCGGTCAGTGTATATAATGAGGAGCTGAACGAGGTTACTGTATTTGCAGTGAACCGCCATCTGAGCGAAGGCATGGAGCTGGCGGTTGATCTGCGGAGCTTCGGGGCTGTAGAGGTCATTCAGCACACGGTTCTTGAGCATGAGGATCTTCAGGCGGCCAATACTCGCTCCAACCCGTCGAATGTGCTTCCGCACAACCGGGGAACGGCAGCCGCAGACGGCGGCCGGGTGAGCGCAATGCTTCCGGCTGCTTCCTGGAACGTAATCCGGCTGCGTGTGAACGGCTGATTACTGAAAATCTGCAAAATTAATGGTACATGATCCAAGCGACGAGCGGTCCGGCGATGGAGCCGACAATGGCACATACGGTCATGGCTACAGAACTCATGGACACCGACTCTTCGCCGTATTCCAGCGCTTTGGCTGTGCCGAGGGCATGGGAAGCAGTGCCCAGGCCAATGCCGATCCCCGACTCGCTGCGGATTCTGAACAGCTTGATAATATAGGGTCCGCCAATCGCTCCGGTGAAGCCGGCAACCATCACGAAGACGGAGGTCAACGATGAATCTCCGCCGAGATTGCTGGAGATCTGGATCGCTACAGCGGTGGTAATCGACTTGGGCAGAATAGACAGCACATACAGCTTAGAGAAGCCGAGTCCGGCCGCCATCAGCAGCCCGCTGAACATGCCGACCATAAGTCCGGTGACCGTTCCGCCGAGAATGGCAGGGAGGTTCTTCCACAGCACATGCCGCTGTTTGTATAAGGGATAGGCCAGCGATACTACCGCTGGTCCCAGCAGGCGGTTAATCCAATCGCCGCCGATCATATAAGTCTCATAAGAGATATGGAAGCCCATAAGCAGCACAACAACCGTGAACGTTGCCGTCAGTGCAGGCAGCAGAACCGGAAGACGGTAGCGTTTGTACAGCATGGACATGACCAGATAGATTAGAACATTCATCAGCACAAAACCAACGGCCAGCAGAATTCTCATGCTTCCTTCCCCTTCCCGTGGAGATTACGGGCACGGTACGTCCGGCGTGTTAAGCGTTTGACGCTGCGGGCGGCAATCCACTGGCTGGAATGTGCCGTAACAACCATGGTCAGCACACTGCTGATGATGAGAATGCCGATCAGGAGCAAGCCTCTTCCGCTGAAGATATCCAGGTGGTTCATAATGCCTGCGGTGGCGGGGATGAAGAACATGGGCAGATACGCCAGTATAAAGGACGAGCCGTTCTCGATCAGCTTCACGGGCACAATCTTTAGCAAAAGCAGCACGAAGAGCAGCAGCAGTCCCACGATACTGCCTGGAATCGGCAAATGCAGCAGCTCTTGCAGATAGTCTCCGGCCAGGAAGAACACATACAGCAGGCAGACCTCTGCGATAATGCGGATGATTTTCATAATGCAGGAATCCCTTCAATCTTGAAATGACGATCTTAAGCAGCCGCTTACCGGCAGCAAGTTGACCTCCTAAGAGTAGCAGAGTTTTCAGTAAATTTTCAATAAGTTTTCGACTCTTCTATGTACTTTCATAACGGCAACAAGCGGAAACGGATGACGCCCTGAGAGGCAGCATCCGTTTTTATTAGATTCTGATTATTTAGATTTCTATATCCACTCTACCACCTGAGCAGCGGTCCGCCGGGTCTTGGCACGCGGCTCGCCGGTACGGTAGCCGAAGGCTACCATGCAGGCCAGCCCGAAATGTTCAGGGTCCATCATACCCTCGTCGGCCAGAAGCTGCTCCATCTTCTGCTTATCGAAGCCTTCAATCGGACAGGAATCAATGCCGATCAGCGCGGCTGCGGTCATCATATTGCCAAGGGCCAGGTACGTCTGACGCACCCCCCACTCGAACATCGCCCGCTCATTGCCAGCCAGGCCAAAATCGTTTTCCAGGAATGCGTCGTAGACCTGTTGCTTACCTTGGGCGATCTCAACCGGCAGCTTCTGTACCTCCGACATGATACTCTGAATATATTCTGAGCCAGCTGCCAGATCACGCGGCTGTCTGGCCAGAATAAGCACGAAATGGCTTGCGCTCGGAAGCTGCTTCTGGGCCCCCCAGGCGTATGGCAGCAGCTTCTGCCGGAGCTCCGGGTTCTGGACAATTACAAACTTCCAGGGCTCGAAGCCGAACGAACTCGGTGACAGGCGTCCCGTCTCCAGAATGAAGCCGAAATCCTCCCCGCTGATCTTTCTGCTGCTGTCGAATTCTTTGGTCGCATGTCTGTACTCGTAGGCCGCCAAAATCTGTTGTTTCGTCATTTCAGTTGCTGTGCTTGTGTTCTCCATCCTCCATACTCCCTTTCTGTGTACCGTTCATGATAAGGAATTGACGTTTTCCTGTTCCCATGCCTATAGTAATGGATATACAACATATTTAGAAGTACGCACATTTTTGTGATGTAGTATACAAAATGATACTAAGGAGCGTGTTCAGTGATGCGCGACCGTAAAGGCGGTTTCGGCACCTGCCCTGATGGCAATGGTTTTGCTTGTCCTGTAGAATTCACCCTCGATGTCATCGGCGGCAAATGGAAAGGTGTACTGCTGTACCATATGATGGATTCCACAGTCCGGTTCAATGAATTCCGCCGCATCTGCCCCAGCATTACCCAGCGCATGCTGACCCTGCAGCTCCGCGAGCTGGAGGAGGATGGCGTCGTACACCGTGAGGTCTATCATCAGGTGCCGCCAAAGGTTGAGTATTCCTTGACCGAATTCGGCCGGTCTCTGATTCCGATCATCAAGCTGATGAGAGATTGGGGTCTGGAGTACCAGGCGAAGCAGCAGACTTCAGAGAGTCCAGCTATCGACACCGGAGTGTAGCGGAGCGCACAGAATAGGGATGCAGCAACCCGCTGCATCCCTTCGCTATCTTCCAGCCTATTATGAATCTTCGAAAAATTCCTCCGCCTTCTGCTTATGCTCCTCCTTGACCTGTCCGGCAATGGCCCGGATGCCCGCCGCCATGACGGCAGCATCGTCTGTGAAGCCCAGGCCGATCAGCGCATCGGGAATGGCATCGATCGGGGAAATGAAATACGCCAGCGCTCCAAAGGCAATTCCTTTCGCCCATAGCGGTGTTTTGGCATCCATAGCACAGTAGTACATGGCTATCGCTTCTCTGGTGAAGGGGATTTTACCGGCGGCTTTCTTGGTTTTGCTCCAGAAGCTCTTCTTCACAAGCTCCTCATTCTTCTTGTCATACTCAAAGCTCTCCACCAACACTCCCGCCGGCAGCTTGCCTGTCTGATTGTCCATCCGTAGTTCCCTCCCGGTGATTAGACTGCCTACCTATGGCCTCGCGCCAACTCTTACTATATCTTCACACCATTCCCTTGCGGCTAATCACTGTGACCTGTACTACTTCACTTAGGAGCCCAGATGCTCCTCGAAGAACAGTGCCGTCTGTCTGTGCTGGAATTCGCTTACCTCATGCCCGGAGAACGGATAATCCTTAATCTCCTTAGGCGACTCTATCCGGTTATACGCGGCATAGATCGTCTCCGGCATACATACTGTATCCTTCCAGCCTACAGACATCAGGACAGGGACAGTGAAGCGGTGAGCCAGATTAACAATGTCGAAAAAGGCCAGGTTCTGAAGCGTACGCTCCAGATGCTCCGGGTAGCGCTTCAGGTAATCCGCAATCTCTGTGAGTGAGCTGGTCGAATTCAGCACTCCGAAATCCAAGCGGCACAGATTAGGAATGTCTGCGGCTACCGCAGCCACGCGGCGGCTGAGCGCCCCTGCCAACAGCGCGATCCCCCCGCCCTGGCTGGCTCCTGTAATCGCAATGCGCGCCGGATCAACCCCCGGCAGCTGCGCTGCCGTCTCAATGGCCCGGACTGTATCTATGGCTAATGCCAGATAATAGGATTGCTCCTTCTCCAGCAGCCCCTGGCTGATCCAGCCTCTCACTATACCATGCTCCTGCGGCAGCAGATTGCCGGTCTCGCCAAGCTGTCCCCGTACATCTACGGCCAGAACAGTGTATCCAAGCAGCACGAAATGTGCGTAGCGTTCAGGATATCCCCGGTCTCCGGTGTAACCTGGAAAGGTGACGATACACGGCCGGTCTCCCGTGCCCTCTGCATCACCAGCAGGCTGGATATACCAGGCATTGATCGTAGTCTCCCCATAGCTCATGTAGCTGACCTTGCTCACCTTCATGCCCGGATACGGGGTCTCTTCAGGAGTGATCATCACCTCCAGTGGCTGATCCTCATCTTCTGCGAGCAGATCATTCCAGAATTCATCAATCGTCTCCCGGTCCAGTGTCGGCTCCGGCCGGCAGTTCTCAAGCTCTTGCTTACGCACTTCTATTGCGTTCATCTCTATTCCTCCTGTATCGCTTGCATTCTTTAACCTTGCATGTCTATGTAAGCGTCATTAATATTATAGATATAAATTCATAGAATTCCAAAGGAGTTGTTTATTATTCGTTACGGAACGTTAGCACATACAGCCGGCTGCCTGCCGCTTAAGGAATTGACTGCCGCTCTTCAGACCTACAATATTGATTTCGTACAGCTCGCTCTGTCCAAAGCCATACAGGATATCGACCTCTCCCCCGGCAAGCTGAGTCCCGGACTAGCCTCCTATATCGGCGAGCAATTCGACAGGGCCGGTATCCGC
This sequence comes from Paenibacillus sp. FSL H8-0332, assembly GCF_037963835.1. NCBI lineage: Bacteria > Bacillati > Bacillota > Bacilli > Caryophanales > Paenibacillaceae > Paenibacillus > Paenibacillus sp. FSL H8-0332. The sequence continues at coordinate 2,580,364 of NZ_CP150145.1, read as the reverse complement.
ATCGGCGTGCTTGGCTGCTATATCAATCCGATCCATCCCGATCCTGCGGTCCGCCGGGCGGAGATTAACCGCTTCAAGGAGCATCTGCGCTATGCCCGCCTGTTCGGTGCCCCTATGGTCGCCACGGAGACGGGAGCGCTCACGACCTTCCAGGAACTCGACCCTTACCGCTATGAGGAGCTTGGCTGGGATGCCCTTAAGGCAACAATCGAGGAGCTGGCAGAGGAGGCAGAGAAATGGGGCGTATTCTTAGGGCTCGAAGGCGTCAGCACGCATACCCTATCCTCTCCGGCCAAAATGCGGCGTATTCTCGATGAGGTGCCCTCCAGCTCCATCGGTGTCGTATTCGACCCGTGCAACCTGATCGGTGAAGAGGTTCATCTCCAGGATGAGATCGTCGATCAATCCTTCAGCCTGTTCGGCGACCGGATCATCCTCGCCCATCTTAAAGGAATCTATGAGGAAGGCGGACGCATTCGTCACGGCGCTCCCGGAGCCGGACTGTTCCACACCGCTGAGTTCCTGAACAAGCTTGAGGCGCATAAGCCGATGATCGATGTCTCGCTGGAGGATGTCACCAGCCTGGAGATCCGGGACACTGTGAATCTGCTGCATAATCTGCGCAAATCGTTATAATCCGGCCATAACCCCATTTCCTCCAAAAGTACCGCTTAGCGGTACTTTTCGCTTTTCACTGAATAAAATAGTATACCTATCGCATTTTTGCAGGGCGATTGTGCAGAAAGGAAGGGATCACAGATGCGGTTCACTTTCCCTATTCTTACCTTATGTCATGGCGGGGCACAACGCATGCTCGTAGAGCTTACGAACGGTCTTACTGCCCGGGGCCACCAGGTTGTGATCGTCATGCCACTGGGAGGGGATGTTTCCTATGACGTCCATTCCACTCTGCTGATTACCGACTACACGCTGCTCCGTGAATCCGATTTCCCGGTCAGTGATATCATCGTCTCCAACTTCTACACTACGGTTCCGGTATCACAGGCAGCCAGCCTGAACGGCAAGGGCATGCATATCCGCCTCTCCTTGTGTTATGAGCCGCTATTCCTGCCGCAGAATGAAGTCTCCTTCCCTTCCTATCACATTACCGATAAACTAATTGTCCTCTCCAAATGGCAGCAGGAGTTGATTAAGCTGGGACACGGAATCAGCGGAAGCATTGTGCCGGTAGGGATCAGCGCTTCATTCCGAAACATGAATATCCGCAAGGAGCTTCAGGAGCCGCTGAACATTACAGCAATCCTGCGCAAGGTGGAGCACGGCTTCTCCTGGCACCGCGAACAGGATTACCTGGTGAATCAGCTGGATATTGTGAAGCAGAACTTCCCGTGGATCAATATCAATTTCATCAGTCCGCCGGATGAATGCTTCACTTCCGATTCGCTAAGAAGGATGATGAACAGCGGTAAATACCGCTTCTTCACGCCGCTCAATGACGAGGAGCTATGCTATCACTATAACGGTGCTGATATTTTTGTCAGCTCCAGCATTTTCGACACCGGCTCGCTGCCCGGGCTGGAGGCGATGCGCTGCGGGGCGGCGTTGGTCTCTGTCTATGCGGGAGGAAATCTGGAGTATGCCCGCCATGAGGAGAACTCCTTGTTGTCCTACCGGTATGAGAACCGGCTTGCGGCGGATGTAATGCGGCTCATTCAAGATCCCGTACTCCGGAACCGGATCGCCGCGCACGGTGAGACCGATTCAAGATCATGGACCTGGGAGAACAGTGTCAAAATTCTGGAGCAGACGGCAACGGCTTTTTTAAAGGGGAACGGTGCGGGGAAATCGCGCTCCAGCCGACCTTTTGCAGAGAATGGGTAGAGGCTCCGGAGAATGCAGAAAAAGGTCCAACTTATGAGGATGGGTTGAACCTTTTTTGTATTTTCCACTGATCCGCCTGAATACTGCCGGCAAGCCTAAGAACCCATGACATCTATACATAGGCACGGCTGCACGTATGGTTTAAACTAATTATATACACACTAGGGTTATCGGAGGCGGGAGCATGAACAGGAATGAGGAGCAGCAAGAGTCCATGGGGTCTCAGTTCAAATATATGGTCAGCGGGGATTCTATCTCCAAGGGCGTTGTGTACGACGAGACCCGAAGCAAGTATGTTATTCTGGAGGATAATTATGTAACCATGCTTCAGGGCAAGCTCAAGGGAGCTATGCGCAATACTGCCAGATTCGGCAATACGCTGATGAAGGGCTTCAGCAATCTGAAGCGGGATGTACTGAAGGAGAAGCCGGATGTGGTGCTGATTGAATACGGCGGCAATGACTGTGACTACCACTGGAGTGAGATTGCGAGCAATCCTGAGGCAGAGCATAGTCCCAAGACAGATTTTCCGGCCTTCGAGCGGATGCTGGTGGATATGATTCATTTCCTGAAGAACCAGGGGATCACGCCTATCCTGATGAGTCTGCCTCCGCTGAATGCGGACAACTACTTCAAGTGGGTCAGCGGCAACAATCCCGATTCCGAAGTGAACATTATGAAATTCCTCGGCAGCGTCACCAAGATCTACTGGTGGCAGGAGCGTTACAACTCCGCTATCATCAAGGTCGCCGAGAGCACCAAGACCAAGATTATCGATGTCCGGGGTGCCTTCCTGCAACAGCCGGATTACACCAAGTTCATCTGCCGGGATGGCATCCACCCCAACCGGGAGGGCCACCGGATTATCTACGATAAGGTGCTGGAATTCATCCGCATGAGTGAACCTCAGCTGCTGCTGGAGCCTGCGGCCATGCCTGGACATCCTTAGACAATAGCAAGCGCTCCCCAGCCTTGGCGGGGGAGCGCTTATTTGTGTTCAGGGCTGCTGCAAGGAGACGTAGTTGTCGCCCAGAAGCTTCTGGAAGTAATTGCGGTTATACAGCATGCTGGGATGACCCGGAGAATGAAGCAGCGCAGTCTCATTATACCGGTTGGCCCGCTCATGCTGGCCCAGCCGGTCATAACAGAGCGCGAGCTGCAGATTCGGAATCCAGGTGGCGAAGGCCTCATTTTTCATCGCCATGGACTCCGCCTGTCCGGGCAGCTGAAGGGCAAGCTCAAACCAGTAGATTGCCGGGTGTAGCTGGCCCTTATCCAGATGCCAGCCCCCCAGCCGGCAGCAGCCTTCGGCACGCGGAGCATCATATTGCAGTGTACGTGTGACCGCAGTGAAGGCCGCTTCCTTGTCCCCCAGCGCTTCCAGACATTCGGCCAGCCGCAGGCAGGCCTGAATATTATCTTCAATCCAGCCCTGCCCGCCGCTGAGGAACAGCTCGTAATACCGGCAGGCCTCCCGGTGAATTCCGTGGTCGCGCAGCTCATTGGCATAATAATATTGATCACGCGCAGAGAAGCTCTCGCCTTCCGCTGCCCGTTTGCGGTAGATCCGCAGATTGCGGTCCGTGTAAGCCTTATCCTTCTCATGGGTAACGCAGACGGTACTTGCCAGCGACGGGCCGTACACCTCCAGATATTCATGCACCGGACCGATCCAGCGGAACCCGCATGACCGGCGGACCAGCCGGTTGCGCCGCAAGGAGGTCGTCACCCTCCCCTCCCCGTCAAAAGCGAGATTATACTGCATATTCACGCTGTCCACCTGCTCCGGCAGCGAAGACTTCAGCTCCCTGAACACCGCCTGATCTTCTTCTCGCAGATAGTCGTCTGCATCCAGCCAGAAGATATAATCCCGGGTCGCCTTGCTGAAGGCGAAATTACGGGCAGCGGAGAAATCATCAATCCAGGTAAAATCATAAATTACGGCTCCATAGGCACCGGCAATCTCCTTGGTGCGGTCTGCCGATCCTGTATCCACAATAATGATCTCATCGGCCAGCCCTTCCACAGAAGCCAGGCAGCGGGGCAGGCTCTTCTCCTCATCGCGGACAATCATGCATAAACTGATCTCAATCATGGCAGCCTCCTGAATACATAATCCACTAGACTACCATGATATGCAGTGCAGCAACCGGCAAACCCTTGCTCTCACCCAAGGGCTGCGGTGCGTTTTTGGAGCTTATACTTTTTTTGCGGACTAAGCCGATGATTTTTGTTATAATAAGCAGCATACTATTCATATACAAGAAGGGGACGTTAGCTTTGTCAAAAATCGTTAAGACATTAACCATTGCCGGCAGTGACTCCAGCGGAGGCGCAGGCATTCAGGCAGACCTCAAAACCTTTGAGGAATACGGCACTTACGGCTTCAGCGCCCTGACTACCATTGTGACGATGGACCCTGACCGGGGCTGGCACCACAATGTATACCCTATCGATGCTGCCATCGTTGCCGAACAGCTCAAGACGATCTTCGCCGGTGGTCCAGTGGATGCCATGAAGACCGGTATGCTCGGCAGTGTGGACATTGTTAAGGTTACTGAACAAGCTCTGAAGAACAACAAGCAGACCAATGTCGTGATCGATCCGGTTATGGTATGCAAAGGCGAGGATGAAGTACTGAACCCGGAGAGTGCAGATGCCATCCGTGATCTGCTGCTGCCGCTGGCTACCGTGGCTACTCCGAATCTGTTCGAAGCCGGAGTACTCTCCGGTCTCGGCAAGCTGACTACGCTTGATCAGATGAAGGAAGCTGCCCGCCTGATCCATCAGCTTGGCACCCAGAATGTTGTCGTCAAGGGCGGCAAGGCGCTGGGCGGCGACAAGGCGATTGATATCTTCTTCGACGGCAGCGAATACCTCGTCCTGGAGACTGCGAAGATCGAGCCTGCCCATAACCATGGAGCCGGTTGCACCTTCGCCGCAGCGATTACCGGCGGGCTGGCTAACGGCTTGTCGGTGAAGGATGCAGTGGTGAAGGCGAAGGATTTCGTATCCGCCGCCATCCGTAACGGATATGCGTTCAATGAATATGTCGGCCCTGTCTTCCACGGGGGCTATCGTCTGGAGCAGTAAGGCTGGACCCTTAACAAGCATGTAATTGAGCAATAGACATACCAAAAACCTCTCTTCCTGATGACTGTCCAGTTCATCGGTGAAGAGAGGTTTTTTGGTGTACTGTATATCCTGCTTACTTGACGGGCGGTTCCTCCGCAATATGCTTCACGAACTCCAGCATCTTATCCTTGTCCTTGTCATTCAGTACACCCATAATGATGGATTTCGCATTATAATTGATTGGCAGCTCCGAGATGAACGGAGATTTCAGAATATCCACACCGTACAGCTCATTCTTGCCCGTGTCCTCATTGACTCCCCACTGCATGCGGGTATCGTCAGCGGCAAGCTTCCCGTCCGCCGTGATCGGCTCCATATTCTGGAATCCGGTTTGTCCGCCGATCCATTTGACGGTGGCCTCATCCAGAATGAGGATATCCGGCCGGTTCGCCGCCAGCTCCACAACTGCCTTTTGCATATAATTCATATCCAGCGAGTCGGAGCCGTCGCCCGTTCTGGGCAGATACGTCATCACCGTCTCCACCCGCTTCCATTCCGGGTAAGCCGCGATGATCGCCTTCTCCAGCTCCTCGGTCTTGCCGCTGGTATCCGTGACTCCGAAGCTGCCGATGAACATAATCTTCGCATCCACTGGCGGCAGGGAAGCTAGATATTGTCTATGCTGGTAATTGTCATAGAGAGCCTTCCCGCCAAAAATCACCACCAGCAGCCCGATAATGCCGAGGATCACATGTGTTCGGTATAGCCGCATGAAGGTCTCCCACTTGCTTGCCGTACCGGAGAAGCGTCCGTACTTGGCGAGCCGATCGTCTTCGGCCTTCTGAATCTCCTGCTCATCCCAGGTATCTAGAATCAGCTTGTACGCCCGGAAGTCCGCTTCATAGCCTGCTATCTCTTCCTCTGTGGTCAGGGCGCGTCTTCGCTTCAAATGCAGATCGAACCGCTTGTTCAGTTCCTCTCTGGTTACGGTTTCAGGTAATTCTAACTGCACATACGCTTGCTTCAGGTTCTCGTTCACATTGAATTCTCCTTTGATATGGATGATGCCGTAGTTCTATATTAACAGACTTCACCCTGTATTCTCCACTCGCGCTATAGGCGGGCAGCAATGTCCGGGGTCTCCATCAACAGGAACTCCATTTCGCTCTCCCCATGCTGATGCACGAAGCTATGCAAGAGGACGAAGCCTGCCTTCTTATACAAGCTGACTGCCCTCAGGTTAAAGCCTGCCACCGACAATCTGAATCGCTTCGCGTCATACGTCTGCTCTGCAAACTTCATCCCCGCCAGCAGGAAGGCCAGTCCATGGCCCTGTCCGGTCAGATCCGGTCTTAGCCCCAAGCCGATATCGAGGGCCGTTCCATCCAGGTAGAGTCCCCTCTCTATCCCTTCCCCCACCTGCGCGTTCTGTCCGTAACAGAAGAACCCGATCAACGCTCCCTCCGCAGCAGCTACACTGAAATAAGAGCCATCCAGCAGCTCCTCGATATCCTCTGCGGCATCAGCCGCATCCAGCATATTGTACAAGGTATATGGCGGCTCATATCTCCAGTTAACAATCTCTCTGGCCGCCGGCTCATCCATTAACCGGATCTGATAACCTCTGCCCTGTTCCAGAATCACTACATCATCCCTCCACTCTTTTGTTTCCTGAATTCGGTGGGCGTAAGCCCCCGATCTTCAGCCAGCCCTCTCCACCCATTATGTAATAAAAATTTCTGTAATCCGGAATATAGCCCATATCCTTAAGCGCTGTCTCTCATTATAACACTTTCGACATGGGTCCCGGTCGGGATATTCTCGGCGAGCTGAAGGCGGCCTTCGCAGAATAACGACTACAAATCCGCCGCAGAACTCATCCGCGATTACTATAGCAGACGAATTGTTCGCTGAGCTTAGAGGAAGTCTATAACAGGAAGCCGGGGCCTGCTAGCCTCTAGTCCAATCCGTGCAGTCCTCTCCACTCTTCCGGCTGCATGCCGGTAATCCGTTTGAAGACGGCGCAGAAATAGCTGACATTCTCAAAGCCTGCCCGCTGGGCGATTTCATAGATCCGCTGCCCCCGGCTGCTGAACATCAGCTGCTTGCTCCGGTTGACCCGCTGCTTGTTAATGTAGGCCACCGGCCGTTCTCGGACGGTCCGCTGGAACAGCCGGCACAGATACTGCGGCGAGACTGACGCTACCTCGGCCAGCTCCTTCAGCAGCAGCGGGCGATGCAGGTGAAGTTCAATATATTGCAGCACCGGCTTCATCCGCGCAAGCTCATTGTCCTCATTCGAGGCCGGAAGCAGGCTGCGCTTCAGATCCAGCAGCAGTGCATAGAGCAGCTTGGAACGCTCCAGATTGTCTTGCAGCTCATTGCCGGAGGAGAGGGTTAGCATCTCTTCCAGCGGTGCAAGAATGGGCTCTGCCCGCAGACGCCCGACCCCGGACTCGCGGATTCCGGCATAGAGCAGCATCTGGGCTGCTTCTCTTCCGTTGAACGAGATCCAGGCCAGTTCCCACTCCCGGCTAAGCGGGGTATAGGAATGGGGAACATCCGGGTAGAGACAGAACAGGTCGCCCGTCTCCGCAAGATAGGACTTGCCCCTGATATTCACTTCACCCTTCCCGCCGAGGACCTGGTGCAGCTGATAATCCGGGAAGCCCGCAGGCCGTGCCATCTCCCCCTGATGCTCCCAATACCCGATGGTCGTGGCATACAGCGGCAGCAGAAGCATATCTTCCATCTCGCAAAAGATCATCGTGCTATCCATAGATTCTCCTTCCAAATGCAATCTCGCTTTGATCTGTTGTTTCATATTTTATTATATCTGAAGAAAATCATTATATATACCCAGAACATTTCCCATCCTATAATATGAATATAACAATATAAGGAGATGTTAACTTGCGCAACAAACTCTCATATCAGCAACCTGCCAACGGATATCCCGAATGGAACAATAATCCTGAGATTTTTCAATTGAACCGTATAGACGCCCATGCCTCCATGATGTCCTTCCCGGCAGCGGCCGACGCCCTGCAAGGGGATAAAGCATCCTCATCCCGTTACCAGACGCTGAACGGAACGTGGAAATTCGCTTTTGCCGAAACACCGGATGCACGGATCAAGGACTTCTATAAGACCGGATACGACGCTGCCGCCTGGGCAGATATCGCCGTTCCTGCCCACTGGCAGTTCCAGGGATATGATTATCCCCAATACACCAATGTACGCTACCCTTGGGAAGTATCCGAGCCGGATCTGAAGCCTCCCTTCGCTCCAACGGTATACAATCCGGTCGGCTCCTATATCCGTTCTTTCAGCGTTCCGCAGGATTGGGACGGACAACCTGTATTCCTCAGCTTCCAGGGTGTGGAATCCGCCTTCTATGTATGGGTGAACGGCGAACTTGCCGGATACTCTGAGGATACCTTCACACCGTCAGAATTCGATATCACCGCCTACCTGCTTCCCGGCGAGAATAAGCTGGCCGTTGAAGTCTACCGCTGGTGTGATGCGAGTTGGCTGGAAGACCAGGACTTCTGGCGTCTGAGCGGAATTTTCCGCGATGTCTATCTCTACACTGCGCCTCCAGTACGGGTAGCCGACTTCTTCGTCCGCACCGAGCTGGACAAGAGCTTCACCGATGCGGAGCTGCAAGTAGACCTGACTCTGGAGAACTATTATAACCGGGTCATCGGGGCACACACCGTTGAAGTACAGCTCTACGACAGCAAGCAGCAGCCGGTATGGGCAGCGCCGGTGTCAGCCGGATTTGCTTTTGAACAAGAGGGAACTCAGCTGCTTAAGCTGTCCGCAGCCGTGAAGAACCCGCAGAAATGGAGCGCGGAGAAGCCTAACCTCTATACCCTGCTGATTACTGTGAAGGACGATCAGGGACAACTGCTGGAAGCGCTCAGCTGCAAGACGGGCTTCCGGACCTTCGAGATCCAGGACGGCCTGATGAAGATCAACGGCAAACGGATCGTATTCAAGGGCACGAACCGCCATGAATTCTCCTGCGATACCGGCCGTGCGCTCTCCAAGGAAGATATGATCACCGACATCAAGCTGATGAAGCTGCATAATATCAATGCCGTGCGTACTTCCCACTATCCGAACCAGTCGGTATGGTACGAGCTGTGCGACGAATATGGTCTCTATGTAATTGACGAGACGAACCTGGAGACACATGGCTCCTGGCAATACGGACAGAAGGAGCTGCATGAGGGCAACGTTCCCGGCAGCCGCCCGGAATGGCGCGCGAACGTCATTGACCGCTGTAACTCCATGATGCAGCGCGACAAGAATCACACATCCGTCATCATCTGGTCGCTTGGCAACGAATCCTTCGGCGGCGATAACTTCCTGGCCATGTATGACCACTTGAAGCAAGCTGACCCGACCCGTCCGGTGCATTATGAAGGCACTTATCATTACAGACCTTCGGACGCGGCCAGCGATATTGAATCGACGATGTACATCAAGCCGGATGAAGTTGTGGAGTACGCTCTCAGCAATCCGAAGAAGCCGTATATTCTGTGCGAATACAGCCATGCCATGGGCAACTCCTGCGGCGGCCTGCATCTGTACACCGAGCTGTTCGACAAATATGACAGCATTCAGGGCGGATTCATCTGGGACTGGGTGGATCAGGCGATCCGTACAACCACTCCTGAAGGCGTGTCTTATCTGGCTTACGGCGGAGATTTCGGGGAGAAGCCGCATGACGGCAACTTCAGCGGCAACGGGCTGCTGTTCGCGGACCGCAGCGTGACGCCTAAGCTCCTCGAGGTGAAGAAATGCTATCAGAATATCACCATCACCGCACTGGATCTGAAGAGCGGAAGCTTCGAGGCCCGCAACCACTTCCTGTTCACGGATCTGGCAGACTATCAGCTGAGATGGACACTGGCTCTGAATGGCGAGACTGCCCAGGAAGGACAATTGCCGCTCTCCACAGCGCCTGGCGAAGCAGCCAGCTTCACGGTTCCGCTGGATTCAGCCTTGCTTGAATCGGACAAGGAAGCTGTACTTACGGTGTCGTTCGTTCAAGAGGGCGCAACCGCCTGGTCTGAGGCTACGCATGAAGTTGCCTGGGAACAGTTCGTGTTAACCCCGTATATTCCGTCCCGGGGCCCGGAGCTTTCGGGTGGTACCCTGCAAGTGAAGGAGCAGGATGGCTTCCTGACCTTCGAGGGCAGCGGATTCGCGATTGCCTTCGAGGCAGCAACCGGAGCCCTGACCTCGCTGAAGTCCTCCGGGAAGGAGGTTCTGCTCGCACCGGCCAGACCTAACTTCTGGAGAGCTGTAACAGACAATGATCTGGGCAACAAGCATCCCGAGCGCTGTGCGGTCTGGAAGGAAGCGTCCTACGAGCGTCAGCTGGCCCGGTTCAGCTGCAGCGTGGAAGGCAACCTCGGCTTCGTGACCGCCGACTATCTGCTCAGTACGCAGCCGCAGTCCACCTTGCGTGTTCATTACGAGATTCGTACGGATGGTTCGGTCGAGATCGTACAGGAGCTTAACCCGGGCAGCAGCACCCTGCCGGAGATCCCGGAATTCGGAATGGTCTTCGAGCTGGACAGCAGCCTGGACACGATCTCCTGGTATGGCCGCGGGCCGCATGAGAACTATTGGGACCGTAAGGCCGGAGCTCCGCTGGGGCTCTACACAGGCAAGGTCAGTGAGCAGTTCACGGATTACCTCCGCCCTCAGGAATGCGGCAACAAGACAGATGTCCGGTATGCTTCCGTCACTGCAGGACGCGAAGGACACGGATTATCCGTGGAAGGTGCAGTACCACTCGAAGTCAATGCGCTTCCTTGGTCTCCGGCCGAGCTTGAAGCCAGCGACCACGGCTACAAGCTGCCAGCCTCTGACAAAACCGTGCTGCGTGTCAATTACAAGCAAATGGGCGTGGGCGGTGACGACAGCTGGGGTGCGCCAACCCATGAGCAATTCACTTTGCCTGCCAACCGTCCGTATACCTTCAAGTTCAAGCTCTCCCTGCTATAAACTGCCTTCTCCCTTAAGGCAGCTCAGCACAATGTCTGTAATGAGCTAAAGAAAGCTTTTCATAATTACCCGGAAGGGGTTATGGAAAGCTTTTTCTTTGTTATAGATTCTACCTCAGTAATGTAAGTATTTCACTGCTCTCTAGAGAGCAAGAATAGTCGTAATTCCACTTTGCTTGGCGAATCAGCACTTCCTTTGTCACCTGTGCAGGGGGCCGCCGAAGAATAACGAATTACTCATAGAAGACTACTACACTGGAGGGATTGAATTGGAAATTCTGAAAACAAAGGAAGCTGCGGAGCTGCTGTCCGTTAGCCAGACTACGATCAAACGCTGGGCGGCCATGTTCCCCAATTTCTTTCCAAAGGACCGTCTTGGACATTATACCTTCTCGGAGCAGCAAATCGGCCAGCTCAATCATATTAAAGACCGTATTAATCAGGGGGAAGCACTGGAAGGCATAGATCCGGATCTCACGAACGACAAGCTGCCAAAGGGCTCGCTGTATGAGAATCCAAGCCTATATACAGACGGTGACCCTATGAATAAAATATGGTCCCGGATCGAGTATATTGAACATGCACTGGATCAAAAAGCGAGCGAGATCGTTTCGGTACAGCTGCTCCAGCAGCGTGCAGAGCTTGAGGATATGCGAGTAATGATTAAGGAATTATCCGCGTCGCTGGAAACGATGCAGAAGCCCGGCAGTCCATCCCTCTCCCCGCATGAAGAGCTTTATCCGGTTGCCGCTGGCAGGCTGACGTCTCCACCAAGGAAGCGAGGTCTATTGCGCTCTTTTTTTTCATTCCTATAACCCTGTCTCTTTCAGCATTACAGAGATTACACTAGTGTGAAGACTTCGCTAACCCAGCCCTATATTACCCCGGTGAGGAGATATTGTATGTCAGACACCGCCGCAAGAATCCGGGATGAAATCCTGGGCTCCATGGCAGAACAATTCGAAGTGCATGTCACTGAAGCGGTCCAGATCGATCAGGGCTTCCTGAATCTGAAATGGAGACTGGACAGTGATCATGGCCGTCTGTTCGTGAAGCAGTACAGCAAGATCCGTTACCCTGAACCCCTCACCCGCGGACTGGAGGTCTCCTTAAGCCATCAGGATCATCTGTACCTGGAAGGCCTTCCTGTTCCGAAGCTATTTTCGCACCAGGGGAATTATGTGTTGAGAACGCCTTCACAGGAACGGTATGTCCTGATGAACCTGTGTGACGGTGACAGCATTGCGCCAGGCTCGGCAACCGAGCAGCAGATGTATGCCCTAGGCAGGGTAGTGGGCCGGATGCACAAGGTGCTGAACGCACGGCCTGCTTCGTTGCCACTGTACTGGGAGGTCCGCAGCCAGGCGTCTATGGTGAGAAACTGGGAGGCACGCTATCTCCAGGCCACCGCCCGGCAGAGCGAGGATACTCTATCGGCGCTTGAGCTTCAGCGGAGGATCATCGACCGGATGGACACTGGCATCTTCGCGGACTGCGAACGGGGCTGGGGACACCGGGACCTGTTCGTGGATAATATGCTGTTCAGGGCAGATCAGGTGGCGGCGATCCTTGACTTCGACCGGCTGCATTTCGTCTACCCGGAGTTTGATATAGCCCGGCCGATCCTCTCCTGCGCGTTATCTGAGGACGGAATCGGGCTGGACCGGGTACGTGCCTTCGTGACGGGCTACCGTGAATATACCCCCTTGCCTGCAAGTACACTCATCCGGTCACTGAAATTAACGTGGTGGAAGGAAGCCGAATGGATTGCTGTGCCTCAGCAGGATGAATTCCCTCCGCTCGTCCGCTTCCGTCAGGAGAATCATTGGATCGCGGCCAACTGGGAGCGCTTGAATGATATTTTTGCCGGGATCTGAGGGATTGTCCTTAGCTCTGATACAGCCGGATGCTCGACACCGTCATTACCGCAGGCAGCGCAGCTTCATCTACCGCGACCGGATCGTACCACCCGCCAACGGCAAGATTAAGCAGCAGATAGAACGGCTGATCAAACGGCATGACACCCGGTTCCAGCCGCCGCTCTGCGAAGCAGTGCTCGTCTACCAGCCACCTTATGGAGCCTTCGTCCCATTCCAGCGCATACTCCCGGAATTCATCAATCGTTCCGCGCTCCAGCTCATGGGTGAATTCTTCGACGACCTTATGCTCCAGATCCGGCCCATAGTGCAGCGTTCCCGCTATGTGCCTGGGCAGACGTCCCTTCGCCTCCAGGATATCGATCTCACCGGAAGCAGGCCAAGGGCCGTAAGCCTGATCCTGCGGAAGCAGCCAGATGGCAGGCCAGAGCCCCTGCCCTACCGGCAGCTTGGCGCGCACGACCAGCCTGCCGTAGCAATAAGAGAACTGGTCCTTCGTATCCAGCCGTGCCGAGGTATACGCGAAGCTCCGCCCCTCCTGCTCCGTCACTTCGCGGCGCGCACATAGCTGCAATCCTTCCTCTCCGATAGACAGATTCCCCGGATGCCCTGTATAGAACTGCTGCTCCCCGTTGCCCCAGCCCGGAAATACGGGATTCCCGTCATTGTCCAGCAGGTCGTTACCCAGGCGAATGTTCCAGAGCTTCAAATCCGCCGCTTCACTTGTGAAATCCTGCTCCCATACAAGCTTGTTCATCCACTGCACACTCCTTCCGTTTAATCACAGCATAATGAATTTCCGGCCCCCGTGGGCGGAATCCAAAAAATTGGGATAGGGTCAATAATCATGGCCTTTTTTCCTCTGCTCTTTTCTCATACGATGATAGAGGAAGGGGGCACAAGATATGTTCCACACGAGAACGGAACAAATGAAAGCGCTTCTCAGGCAATGGCAGCTGCAAAGCATGGTGATCCCGGGCATCCTCTGGATGTTCATCTTCTGTTACGTCCCTATGCTGTGGCTGATCATTGCCTTTATGGACTTCAGCATCGCGAAGCCCATGCTGGAGTCTCCATTTGTCGGTCTGAAGCATTTTCAGGATTTCGTCACAGATGACCGGTTTTGGCGTTCGATCCGCAACACCCTCGGCATGAGTACGATCAAGCTCGTGCTGGGTTTTCCCATCCCTATTTTCTTCGCTTTGCTGCTGAATGAGATCCGCAGTCTCCGGTTCAAGCGTACGGTGCAGACCATCTCTTACCTGCCCCATTTCATTGCCTGGACGATCTTCGGCGGCATCGCACTCAACTGGCTGGGCGAGGGCGGTGTAATCAACCAGCTGATGATGGCTCTGGGGCTTCAGGACCGGGAGATCCTGTTTAACAGCGACCCTAAGTACTTCTGGTGGATTACCTTTTTCACCGATACGCTGAAGGAGACCGGCTGGAGTGCCATCATCTACATAGCAGCCATAGCCGGCATTGATCCGGGGCTGTATGAGGCAGCCGAATTGGATGGAGCGAACCGCTGGCAACGGATGTGGCATATCACGGTTCAGAGCATCCGCCCCACGATTGCGATTCTGTTCATCCTCGCCGTCAGCGGAATACTCGGCAGCAACTTTGAGCAGATCTTCATGCTGAAGAACAACATGAACATGAAGATGGCGGAGAGTCTGGACCTCTACATCTATAACATGGGGCTGGTCTCCGGGCGTCACTCCTTCTCCACCGCTGTCCTGTTTGCCCGTTCGATTGTCGCGCTGGGGCTGCTCCTGTTAGCCAATCAGACGTCCAAGAAGTTAACCGGGGACAGTATTTTTTAACCCGACTCCACCTGGAAAGGAGACAACAGATTCATGGCAAGACGCGGAGGTTTGCGGCGGATTGGCGCTTTTGAGCTTATCAACACCCTGCTGATGCTGGCAGTCTGCTTCCTGACGCTGTACCCGATGTGGTTCGTGCTCGTCAACTCGCTGAATTCACCGGCGCAGGCTTCGCTGGGTACCGTCAACTGGTTTCCCAAAGAGCTGTCGCTCGCCAGCTACAGTGTTGCTTTTAACGACAGAACCTTGATGAACGGCTTCTACATCACAACGCTGCGTACGGTAATCGGAACGGTAGTGCATGTGCTGTTCACTGCAATCATTGCTTACGGAATGAGCAAGGCCAACTTAATGGGCCGCAAGCTGTATCTCAAAATCTCATTGATTACGATGCTGTTCTCAGGCGGGCTGATTCCCTCCTTCATTCTCATGACGAAGCTGGGCCTGTATGATAGCTTCTGGGTGTTCATTATCCCGTCGATGTATACTTTCTTCAATATGGTTATATTTATGAGCTTCTTCCGCACCATTCCTGACAGCCTGGAGGAGTCGGCCAAGGTAGACGGCGCTTCGGATTACGGCGTGCTGTTCCGGATTGTACTGCCTAACAGCATGGCGGTCATTGCGACCATTGCGCTTTTCTCCGCCGTCTATCACTGGAATGATTATTATCAGGGTGTCATCTACATCCATTCCCAGGAGCTGCTGCCGCTGCAGACCATGCTGTACAAAATCATCGCCGAGAACTCCATGTCCTTCATGCAGCAGCAGGCCATGGCCCAATTCGGTGCCCGGCTGCCCGGCAACTCGATCAAATTCGCCTCCATGATGGTGGCTACGCTGCCGATCCTGATCTTTTACCCCTTCATTCAGCGTTATCTGGTCAAGGGCGTGATGATCGGCGCGATTAAGGGGTAGCGGCAATGAAGCATTCTACACCATACCGAAAGGATGATTCTTACGTGAAAAGCAAACCTGTAAGGCCCGTCTTAGCCGCTCTGCTGGCCGTAACCTTAACGTTAACGCTGGCCGCCTGCAGCAGCAATTCCGCAAGCAAGGAGAATACCCCAACGGCTGCACCGCAGGCTGAAGCCTCGCCCTCGCCGTCGGCCGAAGCCAAGCTGAACGGTGATGAGCCTGCCTGGAAGCTCGATACCAGCCCGGTAGATCTAACCTGGTTCGTTGGCGCGAACTGGTATGCCCACACCTGGGGCGAGAGCCACGCCTCCAAATATGTCACGGAGAAAACAGGCGTCAACGTCAAGCTGGAGGTTCCCTCCGGTGAAGCGAATGAGCAAATCACGCTGATGATGACCTCGGGCAAGCTGCCGGACCTCATCACCATGGGTTCCTGGGAGACCGCTGTCAAAAAGCTGTGGGAAGGCGATCATGTCTATGCCCTCAACGAACTGGCCGATCAGTACGATCCTTACTTCTTCAAGGTCGCCGGAGACGGTACGCTGAAGTGGTACCGGCAGGAGAACGGCAACACCTACGGGGTTCCGAATGATTCCTACAGCCCCAATCTGATGCATGAGACCGGTATGACCGCAGCCAACCAGACCTTCCTCGTTCGAAAGGATCTGTATGAGGAGATGGGCAGACCGGATCTCAGTACTCCGGACGGCTTCCTGGGGGCGCTGCAATTGCTGAAGGACAAATATGCCGAGTATAAGGGTCAGCCGATCAGCCCCTTTTTCGCGCAGGGGAATGTCCCTTACGGGATGACGGAATATCTCCAGAATCTGCTGGCCGTTCCGCATGAGAAGGACGGCAGCGTCTATGACCGCATGACCGATCCCGATTATATCGCCTGGCTCAAGACCTTCCGCACCGCTTACGAGCGCGGATTGATTAACGTGGACTTCCTGGTCGATTCCGATACTCAGGTGGAAGAGAAAACGAACAACGCCCGCTACTTCATGATGATCCGCGAATGGACCGGCATGACCGCTGTCAATCCGATGCTGGCTGCGGGGGCTAACCCGGACTCTAACTACATCGCCGTTGACGGGCCTCAGAACAGTAAGGGCGACAGCGCCAAGCTGTTCCCCGGCAACATGGACGGCTGGATGGTGACGATGATCAGCAAGTCCACCGGGAATCCGGAGCGGGCGATCCGCTTCCTGACCTACCTCGCCAGCGAAGAAGGCCAGCGTGACCTGTTCCTCGGCAAGGAAGGCGAAACCTGGGATAACGTGGACGGCAAGCCGCAGCTGAAGGCCGAATTCGCAGACATGCTGGGCAGCAATATCGAGAAGCTGGAGAAGGAAGACGGCATTCTGGATACGTACTGGATGATGCGCAATCCGGTTATCGTCAACCAGTGGAGACCGGAGAAAGCGCCTGTGATCAAGCAGATGGAGGATTTCGCCAATGCACAGGCCGATATCGACAGCGGGATCTACAAAGGGCTGGACCCGCTTGGCGATTCCGAGGTGGCGGTTGCCTGGTCACGGATCTCCCAGAACTGGGAGGAAGTGCTGCCTGAGCTGATTACGGCCAAGGACGAAGCGGCTTTTGACAAAATCTTCGAGAGCTTCCTCTCCCGCCGCGACAGCTACGGCTTCGCGCAGGTCATGGAGTTCCGCCAGACGGAGCTGGATGCCCGCAAGGCCAAAATGGCGGAATAAGGAAAAGGAATACCCCCTATAACCTACTGTGTACCGGCGGCCGGAAGGGCTGCCGGTATTCCCTGCTTAGAAAGGAATCCGCCTCAGGCTGCAATGCCTTATGGCCTACCAGCCGATTGGTAATCTGTGCTATATTACTGGGATGGGAGGGATTCCAGATGAAGGCTACGCTGACAACCGCAAGGCGGCTATACCGCAATTCCCGCATCTCGCAAAAGCTCTTCCTGGCCTTCAGCCTGATGATTGCCATCCCTGCCATTGTGGTCTCCTTCCTGTTCATCCGCACCCAGGAGAGTCAGCTCTACAAGGAAGCCATGGCGGAAGGCAGCAATCATGTCGCCCGTCTGAACGAACGGCTGCGCAGCCGGATGGACATTCTTGAGAACGCTTCCGCGACTGCCCTGACGCAAAAGGCATTTGTGGATTTCATTCACTCCAATATGCGCGGAGAGGGTCTGCGGCTCGTGAAATTCAAGCAGAACCAGTATGAGCAAATGCACAATATTATTCAAAGCCATGAGATGATCAGCTCGCTGAGCTTCTATGTCGATAACCCCAAGGTATATGAGATCTGGCCGGAAATCTATCATTATTCCAAGTTCCGGCCGCAGGATTACTGGATGACGCTCCGCGATGAAGGCGGCGCCGCCTTCAGGCTTTTCTCCTTCAGGGATGGCAGTGATACGCTGTCTTACTACAGGCTGGTGCGGCTTCAGGGCCAGCAGCAGAAGCTCCCGACCATTATGGAGATCCGCGCCAGGCATAGTGTTTTTTTCAGCGATCTGCTGGAGGACAGCGGGCGGGATTTCTTCACGGTGATCATGGACGGCTCGGATGCTTCCCGCAATGTATACCTCCCGGGGCATGAGTTCCCGCAGAAGGCCGGGGAGAAGCTGGACGACATCCTGACCGGGGTTCATGAGCAACTGGAGGTGCTGGAGCAGAAGACCCCGATTAAGATTCATTCCGGGGATCAGACCTACTATGCGCTGTACCGTTACATTGCTCCGCTGAACGCCTATGTGGTCGATATCGCCTCCCGCCAGGTGATGATGCAGGGCCCGCGGAACTGGTACCTGATCGTAATCGCTGTCACCTCCTGTGTATTGCTGCTGATGCTGCTGCTCGTCTCCCGGATGACCCGGCGGATCTTCCGCCGGCTAGAGAAGGTGCTGGTCTCCATGCGCAAGGTGCGCAGGGGCCAGCTCGATGCCAAGATTGATACGGGACTCCGGGAGAACGAAACCGGTGACGAGATCGACTACGTGGCGGTCAGCTACAATAATATGCTGGACGAAATCCAGCGCCTGATGACCCAGGTCGTGGATAAGCAGCTAATCGCCAAGAACGCCCAGCTCCACTCCCTGCACTCACAGATTAATTCCCATTTCCTGTACAACGCACTGGAGTCAATCCGAATGCGCGCGGAGGTTGAGCGGCAGCCTGCGATTGCCGGTGCCCTTGTGTCGCTGGGTTCACTGCTGCGTTACAGCATGATGTGGCGCAGCGACACCGTTACCCTCGGTGAAGAGCTGGCCAACATTCAGAGCTACATCCGGTTCATCAACTTCATGGAGGGCGGAAACATTGAACTCGCGGCGGATCTTCCCCCTGAGGTGCAGCGCTATAATATTCCCAAAATGTGCATGCAGCCCATCGTCGAGAACGCCGTACACCATGCGGCCCCCTCGGGCGGCAGTGTTCATATCGGCATTTCGGTACGTGTAGAGAAGGACAGCCTGCTGCTGATTGAGATCCGTGATGACGGTACCGGAGTAGATCCGCTGATGCTGGACAGTCTGCAGTCTGTACTACTCGGCCATTCGGACACACCGATTATCAGCAGCAATAGCGGCCTGGGGCTGGAGAATGTACATAAGCGCCTGCAATTGCACTACGGCAGCGACTCTGGTCTTTGGATCGACAGCATACAAGGAGCCTATACCTCTGTAACCATCCGGCTGCCCTGGGAAAATGTGAATCTTGGAGGTTGGTAGACATGATCAACATTCTGATTGTGGACGATCAAAAGCATATCCGCGACGGGCTGCAGGCGATGCTGCGCCAATTCCCGCTGCAGCCCGGCCATATCTACAGCGCTGCCAATGGAATCGAAGCACTGGAGCTGCTGCGCCAGCACAGCATCCAGCTCGTAATTACCGATATCCGTATGCCGGACATGGATGGCCTGGAGCTTATGACGCAGACCAGTCAGGAACGACTTACAGTGGATTACCTGATTATTAGCGGCTACAGCGATTTCGCCTATGCCCAGAAGGCCATCGGGCTGGGGGCCAAAGGTTATCTGCTTAAGCCCGTGAAGCGCGAGGATCTGCAAGCCTCGGTAGAGCATGTCTGGCAGGAGATAGAGACGCGAAGGTCGCTCTCCAGCAGCCTCGAACAGCTCTCCCGTCTGGCCCGGGAGGCGGACCGCAAGGAGCTGCGTATGTATATGCAGGGTGCGGCGGGAGATGAGACCTGGATTGCGGAGACCGAGCAGCAGAACACGGAGCTGTGGCGCAGCTACCGCCTCTGCCTGCTGCGCGAGGAGCTGTGGATTAACCAGCCGGGGGCCAGCAGCAGCCATAGCATAGAATCCGTTGCCTATCGGGTATATGGCAGACAGGGCTGTATCTGTCTCCAGCACCGTCCTTATCTCATTCTGGCGGTGGATGCAGCTGTTGATCCTGATGTCTTCCCGGCTGCGCTCGCCGCTGAGCAGGTTGAAGTTATTACCGCCATGACCGGCCCGCAGCAGGGATTAAGAAGCCTGCCGGGCAGCTATACGCAGGGAGTTGAGCTATACCGCCACAGCTTCCTTTTTCCGGAGAAGCGCTGCCTGCTCCCCCGGCACATCGAGCGGCTGGAGCAGCAATGGGAGCTTCCTTATGAGGAGCTGTATACCCTGTTCCAGTTGACCGGCACCAAGAACAGCGGCAGCATTGCCCAAGGGATCTCCGGTCTCTTCCACAAGGATGTGCTGCAGCGTTACCATATCCGCTACACCCAGCAGCTATGCCGTGCCGTCGTTCAGATGATGGAGGAGTATGAGCGTGTCATCCGTCCTTATATGGGCGAAGAAGCACTCGACCTCCAGTGCCTGCGCAACCTGTTCGATTATCCCGGCATCCGCGATTACATTCAGGCGTTGCAGCAGCAGCTCCTGCGGCTGAACCAGTTCTACTACGATTACAAGTGCAGCTACCGCAGCTCCCAGGACTTGAACGAGGCCATCCGGTTCATCCACGAGAATTACCACAAGCCGCTGGATCTGGCGATGGTCTCCAACCATGTCTCGCTGAATTACGCGTATTTCTCCAACCAGTTCAAGAAGAATATCGGCAAGGGGTTCGCCGAATACCTGCGTGATGTGCGGCTAGACAAAGCCCGGCGCCTGCTGGCCGAGACCGACCAGAGAATTCTTGAGATTGCCTCCATGGTCGGGTATGAGAGTTACAAAAGCTTCACCCGGGCCTTCCGCGAAGCCATGAATATGCAGCCCACCGAATACCGTCTGCTGACCCGCCGGAAGCTGGAACGGGAAGAAGATTACCGGGACAACCACGATTTTGAGGTAAGATCAACGTGAGCACTTGGGTGGACGCTCCGCTAACGGAACGTTGTTCCAATCGCTATTGAGCGTACATTCGGCCCATCCGCCTTGCGCCAGCCTATTGCGAGAAGATGTTCCTTGCTTCGCAGGCTAGGGTTTTCAGCAGAGCAAACGGTAGAACACAAAAAATTGGGTCATAACAAAAAGGATTGTCCCTTTTAGCGGTATATAAGATTCGATAGAATAAAGATGTTCTCTCATATGTAAGCGGTTACCTTCACTACCATTTAATTAAAGGAGGGCAAGTATGAAACGACTTCAGCTTAGGGATCACGGATTTATGCAGAAGGTACTCAGTGTGTTCCTGGTTATGGTGATGCTGGCCGGCACCGGCCTGTTGCCTGCATCGAGAATTCAGAAGGCGGACGCAGCGGGTGTAACGGTTAGCTCCATGACTTATTTCTCAGCGGCAGACGGTCCTGTAATCTCCAAATCCGGCGTCGGGCAAGCGAGCTATGGCTTCGTTATGCCTGTGTTCAACGGTGGCTCGGCCACCTGGAGTGATGTGTCGGATGATGTGGGCGTCAAAGTGAAAGTAAATGGCAACTGGGTAGACATCGACAGCGCAGGCGGTTACGTCTACAACCAGAACTGGGGGCACTGGAGCGACGGCGGGAAGAACGGCTACTGGTTCACCCTCTCGGCGACAACCGAAATCCAGCTCTACTCCAAAGCGAATAATGCAGTTACGCTGAACTACACCCTTGCTTTTCAGAATTTGAACACAACCACGATCTCCGCAATGGCACCTACCCAAGGGCCGCAGATTACAGCAGGCTTTACGGGCGGTGCAGGCTTCACCTACCCCACCTTCAACAATGATCCGGCCTTAACTTATGAAGCCGTGGCAGATGATCTCAAAGTATTCGTGAAACCGGTGGGCAGCAGCACCTGGATTGACATTGACAACAATGCAGAGAGCGGCTGGATCTATGACAGCAACTTCGGCCAGTTCACCGAGGGGGGCGGCGGGTACTGGTTCACCGTTACCGAATCCATCAACGTCAAGCTGGCATCGAAGACCTCCTCCGCCAGTCTCGTCTATACCATCACCTTCAACCAGCCGGTCCGTAATTCATATGTCCTGACAGCCTATGACGGTACGGCTTACACCGCAGATAACAGCGGCTCCATTGGCTTCCCCCTGCCTAAGATCGACGGGGGCGCACCGATTGGCACCGAGCTTGGCAAATTCGTCTATCAGATCAAAACCGGCGGCCAGTGGGTGGATCTGAGCAATTCCGGCCAGAGCGGATTCGTCTACGCCGGTAACGGCTACAACAATATGTCCGCCGCCAACCAGTGGGGCTACTGGGCCGATCATGTCTACGGACTGTGGTTCCAGCCGATCCAGGTAAATATGGAGATCCGCATCGGCTATCCGCTGAACGGGCAGCAAGGCGGAAATGTCGGCAGCAATTATGTCTATTACACCTTCACCGGCAATCCGAATGCTCCTCGACCGGATGAGAGCGACCAGGAAGATATTACGCTGGGAACCCCGTCAGACCCGGCTGTCGCAGGCATGAACCTCCTCTGGCAGGATGAGTTCAGCGGGACCACGCTTGATACCGGCAAATGGAATTATGAACAAGGCTACTATATTACGAATGACCCCAATAGCTGGGGCTGGGGGAATAACGAGCTGCAGCATTATACGAATAGTACCGAGAATGTATTTGTCCAGAACGGACAACTGAATATCCGGGCCAAGAACGATCCGAAGTCCTTCCCGCAGGACCCGAACCGGTATGCACAATATTCCTCCGGCAAAATCAACACCAAGGATCATCTGTCCTTCCAGTACGGCAGAGTAGATATCCGTGCCAAGCTGCCGACAGGCAACGGGATCTGGCCCGCACTCTGGATGCTGCCGAAGGATGCCGCTTACGGGGCATGGGCGGCTTCTGGTGAAATTGATATTATGGAAGCCAAGGGACGGCTTCCCGGCACGACCAGCGGCGCCGTACACTTCGGCGGACAATGGCCTGTGAATAAGTATATTGCCGGTGAATATCATTTCCCGCAGGGCCAGACTTTTGCCAATGACTATCATGTGTATTCTATGGTCTGGGAGGAAGACAACGTCAAGTGGTATGTGGACGGCAAGTTCTTCTTCAAGGTCAGTAGAGAGCAATGGTATTCTGTCGCTGCACCGAACAATCCGAACGCCCCGTTCGACCAGCCTTTCTACCTGATTATGAATCTGGCGGTCGGCGGACATTTCGACGGCGGGCTCTCCCCTGCTCCATCTGATATCCCGGCAACGATGCTGGTAGATTATGTACGGGTGTACAAGGAAGGCAGCGGCGGCGGGAATCCCGGGAACCCAGGTAATCCGGGCAACGTCTCCGTCAGCGGCGTCTCCGTCACTCCTGCTAATGCCCAGGTGCAGACCGGACAGAACGTCCAACTGACTGCCAATGTGGCGCCGTCCGGTGCGACCAACAAGCAGGTTACCTGGAGCGTTGCGAACAGCAATACCGCCTCTGTAAGCCAGAGCGGTCTTGTCACCGGGCTGGCCGCAGGGACAACAACCGTAACGGCTACAACAGCGGACGGTAACAAAACAGCCAGCAGCACCATTACCGTGACCGCACCGTCTCCGGCGGTCATTGTGATCGGCGATCAGGTGCGCGGCCTCAAAAAAACTGGAAATAACCTGCTCTTCTACGTGAACGGCGCTACCTTCGCCGACCTGCATTACAAAATCAACAACGGCGGCCAGCAGAACGTGGCTATGACCTCTGCGGGTAACGGTAATTATACCTATGCGGTAAATAACCTACAGCAAGGCGATACCGTGGAGTACTCCTTCACCTATAATCCGGGGCAAGGGGCGCTGGATTCCCCTTGGAAGACTTATGTGCATGGGGTGACCCAGGGAACCCCCGAATAACCGCAGCACGGCCTGAACAGATAAGTGACCGGATGTGCAGTCGCTTCATATGACCTCTGTCACAGGGGAGGAGGAAGTCTCAGGACTTCTTCCTCCCTTGTTTTTTTGTGCGCCAGGCAACAGGAATCCAGCAATTACAATTTACCGGAAACAAAATGTGACCGAATGCCGTCCTAAAGGGTGTTATAGATAAAGGAGGGCATAACCTCATGCAGCAACCCATGACCCGGCCGGGCAATCATGTGATACAAAGTTACGAAGTCTATGCAGAAATGCTCTACCGGATTGCCCTGGTTCATCTGGGCAGCCGCCAGGATGCCGAAGAAGCTACTCAGGATACCTTCATCAAGCTGATAGAGAAAGCTCCAGTATTCAAGGATGACGAACATCAGAAAGCATGGCTGATCCGTGTCATTACCAACCATTGTAAGAATCTGCTGGGCAGAGGCTGGCGAAAGCGCGAGGTCAAGCTCGAAGGGGTAGAGCCGGTTACGTCCGATAACCCCGAAGAATTGGCCATTCTGCAGCTCGTGCTGGCACTGCCGGTGAAGTATAAGGCTGTGATTCATCTATATTATTACGAGGATTACCCCATCCAGGAGATCAGTAGAATACTGCAAATCAGCGAGTCTGCCGTGAAGATGAGACTACAGCGGGGGCGGCAGCTGTTAAAACTGGAGCTGGAAGGAGCAGAAGTGGAATGAACGAAGATCAGTTTCGAAACCAATACAAGAAAGCGGTGGATACTATGAAATCAAATGAAACGATGAAGCAAGGACTGGTCAATAAAATGGAACAGAAACGCCGTCCGCGTAGAATGGCCTATCTCGCAGCAAGCTTGCTGGTTGCTGCCGGAATCGGCCTGGCCGGACCGGACATTATGAAGAAGCTGAATGGAACGTCTGCCCCGGGTCAGGTGGCCCAGGTAGATCCAGGCACGCCTGCTACGGGCAATTCCGCAGGGATAGTCATTCCCAAGATCGAGCTGCCGGATAAGAGTACCGGCGTTGCAGTAGATATGGTCGGACTTGTCGTATACAAAGGCAATATCTATACGCAAGCCGCGACCCGCATTGATGCGGCCGATGCCGCCGCACTCCGCGGCGAGAAGCTGGGCCGCACGACCAGCGGAATCGACGAATGGAGCAGTAAGGATCAGTATACCGAGCTGGCCTCGAACATCGGTGAAACAGATATCTATGCCGTCAAGGGTTATGATTCCGGCTTCACGGTAATGTCCTATACGGAGGCTGACGGCCAGGTGTTCGCGGAGCTGTACGAACACACGAATGGCATTACGATTAACAGCGGCACCGATCTGTTCGGTAAGCTGAATCTGGAAGGCCACATCGCCTCCGCCAAGTGGGAGAGCTTCAGCAGCTGGAATAACGGCCAGCAGCAATATCTGGCGCTGCCGGAAGGGGCAGCACGGGACGGCTTCCTTGCAGCACTCATGACTGCGAAGCCGCTGGCAGCGGAGCCGCTGACAGAGCAAGGCATCTATGACAGCGAAGACCGCAAGATTATCTACTTGGAGCTCGATAACAAGGCCCGGGTGGAGCTGACCTTATTCGGTCAGGGGCTCGTGCGTTACGGTACGGCTCCCGTATTCTTCGAAGTTGAGTCAGGGGCATTCCAGGCGCTGTGGAACAGCATGAAGCCCTAAGCGGCTGAAGGATAGCGGGACGTGGCAGGATTAAGAGCAGAAAACTAACATCTCTTGGTCCCCGTGACGGTCCAATCGGGTGACACAAATTACAGGCAGGGAGAACCCGGGAAGAACCCGAGCAGCTTTCCCAGCCCCACCATGTCCTCGTCCCCACCCCGGCAACAAGCAAATGGAAAAAGGCATCTTAATTTTCCCCTTTCTCCGGAATATACGGAAGCAAGTGGAAAAACCGGTTCGGCCCCCTAATTGTGGAGACATTCTGCTAAAAACTCGTGTTTTCGCAGTTTCTCGTTTACAGCGTTATTTCTATCGGTTTTAGCTTGCCCGCTTTCCATGCGGCTTGGTATTGCTTGGGGCTCAAACGCTGCAAACTGCCATGAAAACGGCGCTCGTTGTAAAATTCAATATAGGCTGCGACTGCTTCATAGGCTTCTTCAAACGTTTCAAAGTACCTTTTTGCATACAAATCTCTCTCCAAAATGCTATGAAATGACTCAATGTAGGCGTTCATATTCGGCGTTTTTGGAGGAATTCGTTCATGCTCCAGCGGACGCTGTGTTTCCGCACACAACTCGCCAAAGACGTCACTTAAGAATTGCGGGCCGTTATCCGAACGGATGACCGGAGAGGGGTCTCCAGGCTGCAAACGCCTGTCTAGAGCCTCTCTTAACGTGGCACAGACTTGCTTGGCTGTACAACTCGCTCCCACGTGGTAGCCAACAATGCAGCGGTCAAACACATCAATCATATCAAAGATAAAAAAGAAGCGGTCGTAGCCATGAACATATCCATATTTAATGTCAATCTGCCAGAGTTGGTTGGGGCCGGTGACCACTCGATTTCGTGCCAGGTGCCGAGGGTATTTTACGTTCTTTACCGGCTTTTTCTGAAGCAGCCCGAGTTTCTTGCACAGCCGATATGCCTTCTTGTGGTTGAGAATTAAGCCCTGCTGGACCCACAGGGCGTAGGCGAGGTTCCGGTAGCCATAGCCGTTCTCCTCTCCCTCCACCAGCTCACTCAGCCATTCCTCGATCTGTAGGTCACTCACCCGCAGACCACCAGTGGTGAGGGAATAGGAGGGGATCGGACGGCCCGACGTCGTTATTGCAGCAGGGCCGCCTAGAAGCCCCGAGAGACGTTTTTTATGGGCATAGTAGGTGGAGGGTTGAACCTCTATAATCCGTAGCACCAATGTCACCGTATACCCCCGCTTTATCGTTTCGTTGGCCAGTTCGAGTCTGTCTTGTAAGCGGGGTTGGCTTTTTTTAGGAGTTCACGCAGCAGTTCGATCTCCAAATCCTTTTCGCCCAGTAGCTTAATGGCCGTCTCCATCTTCGTCTCCAGGTCTTGGACACGCTCCGCATCTTCAATCCGTTCCTGAACGGACGGGGTAGCCTCTTCTCCAAACCGTTCCTTGTAGAACTTCACCCAATTGGAAATCGTGCTGGGTGAGACGGAGTACTTTCGGGCGAGGAAGGAAATCTTGGTTCCATGGATCGCTTCTTGGGCTACTTTGATCCGCTGTTCGTCGTACAACTTGTTGCTTCTCATCGGCTCCACTCCCTCTTCTTAGTGTACCTCTTACATGTCAAGGTCTCCACTTTGATTAGGGGGCTTAAGAGAAACAGCATTTAATAAAGTTGGTTTTCGCTACTGTGGATGAACTGGGCAGATTTAAGTGCCATTTTTCCAACTGTTGTTGTAGCAGCTACCTAATCGGCCATCAGCAAGTGGAGAAAATCCAACTAATTCAGCTCCCCCCTCCTACTGAGCGTATCCAATTACTCCAATCATCTTATTTCCTACTGGCAAGGCGGGCGGGGGTACCGCATCGAGGTGTGATATCAGGTTCGGGGGCGATCGGTGCGACCAGGTGCGATCAGGTGCGGTTACTTTAAGAGCCAACGGGCATTTGTCCGTTGGCTCTTTATTTAACGTTTGCTCTTCATTTACCCTTTGTCCTTCATTTGTCCGTCGGCTCTTCTCCGCTGGCTCTTCATTTCTCCAGCTTCACGTTCACACAACCGGATCCGTCTGCTACTTCCCGACACTCTCCTGCCATTTCAACGTGATATACTCCTTGAGTTGCTCCGCTAACTGGGCTGGCGGCGTAGAAGCCGAGTCGAAGGTAGGCATCGGCGGTTCATAATCCGTCTCCGCATGATCCAGCAGCCACTGGGCAAATACTTCATGCTGCCTAAGCATATCCTCTGTCCAGGTCGCCGCATCCTCACGGCTGCGCAGGCGGGAATTGCGGGTAGCATCATCACAGTGCAGATTCATAAAGTGCAGTTCACTGAATGTGCTGTAGGCATCACATTTCTTCGCATCCCATGGCATCATAGTCCCGCAGATCACCGTCCCTCGTCCAGACAAAGCAATAGCCTGGGCAGCATGTAGCAGCAGGTTGTAGCGGTCCTGATACTCCAGCTTCTTCCCTGTCGTTCCGAAATGATCATCATCCGTGCTGAACAGCACAAATTCAGGCAGCTGCTTCCTCAACTCGTGCATAACCGTTGTCTTGCCTACGCCGCTGGCTCCCGTGATAATAAACAATGGCAATTTCAATTCCATCATCCTCTCCTTCTCCGGCACAACATCCCCGGCGTTCTCATAATTCATAGATTCCCCTGCCTGTAGATTCCATTCCTTATCGGGTGGCCCCTTCGACGCGGTACTTCTTCTCCCATTCCGACACCTGGCTGGAGTCCAGCCTGATCAGCTTGGCGGGGGTGTACTCGTTGTACTGTCTCAGCTCACTGTTGCTGCTGCCTACCCCTTGCAGCGCTTTGATTCTGCGCACCACTTCATCATCCGTACGAATCTCCGCCGACTCTTCCTCGGATACGACCTTAAGCAGGGTTTCCTGCTTCACATGGGTTACCGTTCCATCGGCACCTGTGTAGGACAGCTCAACCTGAATAGTATGGTCTCCACAAGGGATCGGCTCCAGCGTGAAGATCTCAATGAATACATCTGTTACAGTCAGCGCGTTCCCAATGCTTATCACTCCGCTGCTGTCTTCATCTACACCACTCAGATTATGCGACCGGTGAAGTCCTGGCGGAAGAAGGAGTTGCAAGCGGGCATTCTGCACTGGACCCGGCGGAGCCATCTGAATCCAGAGATGATTCATCCCTTCTTCGTTCTCCATTGCAGATTTGGCATAGCGGACCTGGATCATATGTGTCCCTCCTCTTGAAGTAACCGGGTGACGGTCTCAATCATCTTTTCTTTCAGCACCGGTGAGATGCGCGGACTAACCGAGAGAATCACATCCTCACTGACAACATGCGTTTCGTTCCGCAGCAGCTGATCCGACTGGTACATCCGCAGATTCTCACCAATCTTAACTATTTCCTCCATCGGCAGGCCCGCCAACTTCTCCTGCGCCGAGGCCAGCGTCTCACCACTCTTGGACAAAACAAGTATGGCACGCACAACATGCAGATGATTATCCGTGTAGACCCGCTTGTTACCGGCCAGCTCCAGCGGCGGAAGCATCCCGATCTGCGTGTAGTACCTGACCGTCCGCAGATTTATCTGCGGATCTTCATTCTGCAACACCTCAGCCAATTGCTTTGCAGTGTACGTATTCATAGTACTCACCTTTCTTATAAAAACAAAAGTTACACTATACTGTATCGGTTACAGTGTAGTGTAACTTAATCGCAATGTCAATAAGACACCGCTCACATTTTCATGGGATTTCTGCTCCCCGGCTGCCGCCCTCCCCGCTCTCCTTTATATGTTATAATGCCAAGAGGAATAGGGGAACTGCTTGTAAAAATTCATGTAACAGCAGCTTTCACGACTCTTCAATTCTTTATTCGCCGGGAAAGAGGACCACAACAATGGATATACGAAAATTACAATACTTTATTGCGGTTGCGGAAGAGCTGCATTTCCATCGTGCCGCAGAGAAATTAAATATGACACAGCCTCCGTTGACCCAGCAGATTCAAGCTCTGGAACAAGAGCTGGGTGTGAAGCTATTCGAACGGAACAAGCGTCAAGTCCGCCTCACACCAGCGGGATCTGTTTTTTGGGAGGAAGCCACCCGGATCTTAGCTCAACTGGAGCGGTCTATTCAAACTGTACGATTGGCCAGCCAAGGCATCATTGGACATTTGAACATTGCATTCATCGGTTCAGCAGAGGGCGGAATCATGGTCGATGTGCTCAAAATCTTCCGGCAACGGTTCCCTCAAATACAGCTGAACCTGCTGGAGATGACTTCTGCCCAGCAATGGCAGGCGTTGCATGACGGTACCATCCATATTGGATTCATGCGCTTCATTGAGCCGGCCAAGAATATTAACCATTGCAGCTTGATCAACGAAACTCTGGTTGCCGTATTGCCTGATCAACATCCCTTGGCTGAACTATCGGCATTGCCCGTCTCCGCTTTGCGTTCCGAGCCTTTTATCTTCTTTCCGCGTAAGCACGGGCTTCCTTTTCATGATCTTATTATGGGTTTTTGCGCAGAGCATGATGTTTACCCTCAGATTGTACAGGAAGCCGTACAAATGTATACTATTGTAAACCTTGTGGCAGCGAACCTTGGGGTTTCCATTGTCCCTTCTTCGGTTTCCGTGTTCCAGCGCAGCGGAGTCGTATTCAGACCCTTTGAAGACAAGGTGCCGCCTGTCCCCTTCTATGCTGCCTGGAGAACGGATACGAATCAGGCCGTCATCTCTGCATTTGTAGAGATTTTACAAGATCATAATTTCAGGTGAAGGTGCGCGAACAGAGTGATTCAGCCGGTCTTCGCAGGATCACGTTCAACCAGTCCCTCCAGTACTCTGTCGATCTCACCCAGCAAATCAGGTCCAAGACGCACCCCTGAAGCCTTAACATTCTCTTGTACTTGCTCTGGTCTGGATGCCCCGATGATTGCAGACGACACCTGCGGATTCTGCAGCACCCAGGCGATGGCCAATTGCGGCAGCGTCAGCCCCGCTTCGTGTGCAAGCGAGGACAGCCGGGATACCGCCGTAAGAACCTCTGTATGCAGCCACTGCCCAGCTAATCGTTCAAAAAACGGAGAACCCGCCGAGGTCGAGGCACGGGACCCCTGCGGGACCGGTTGATTCGGCAGATATTTCCCGGAAAGAATGCCTTGGGCCAGCGGTGACCAGACGACCTGCCCGATCCCTTCCCGCTCGGAAGCCTGGACCACCTCCGCTTCGATCACCCGCCATAACATCGAATATTGCGGCTGGCTAGCGACCAGAGGTACCTTCAGCTCCCGGGCCAAAACCGCAGCTTGTGTGATCTGTTCCGCCGTCCATTCGCTGATCCCCACATACAGAACCTTCCCTTGACGCACCAGATCAGAGAATGCCAGGAAGGTCTCCTCCAAGGGCACCTTCTTGTCAAATCTATGAGCATAATAAATATCTATATAATCCGTCTGCAATCTTTTCAACGAGGAGTTACAAGCTTCCATGATATGCTTCCGGGATAATCCCCGGTCATTGGGGCCTGTTCCTGTAGGCTGATAGACCTTGGTACATAACTCGATGCTTTCCCGCCGCACTCCTGCTAAGACTTGCCCCAGCACCGTCTCCGCCTTCGTGTCCGAATACACATCTGCGGTGTCGAATGTAGTAATTCCCGCGTCCAATGCAGCATGGACACAAGCTTTGGCGGTGTCATTATCCACTTGCGCACCATGCGTAATCCAGTTTCCAAAAGCAATCTCACTGACCGATAAGCCGCTTGCACCCAATTTCCGATATTCCATTTTCTTACCTCCTTTTAATAGCCATTTAAGCGTAACAAATCACAATTAATAGGTGAAATATCTTTTAACGAGTATTTTGATATGAAAAAAATATCACAGAGCATTCACTGTGTTCTCATAGTTGAACCAGGCTCAACATGCAAAGACCCCTCCATTAAATTGGAGTGGCCTTCTTAGATCTATAGAGCAGCTACTGTCTGCT
Organism: Paenibacillus sp. FSL H8-0332; assembly: GCF_037963835.1. Classification (NCBI taxonomy): domain Bacteria; kingdom Bacillati; phylum Bacillota; class Bacilli; order Caryophanales; family Paenibacillaceae; genus Paenibacillus; species Paenibacillus sp. FSL H8-0332. The sequence continues at coordinate 2,548,953 of NZ_CP150145.1, read as the reverse complement.
CATACAACTCCCCATCTACCCCACCCACAAACGGCGTCCACTCCCCCGCAGTATACAACTGCAGCCGGTGCATAGCCCGAGTACATGCCGTATAAAAGAGCTTACGCTCACTCTCCCTATGGTACGTCTGCGGGGAGGCGTCGTAGATCAACACGGCGTCGAATTCGACACCTTTGGCGAGATAGGCTGGAATCACCTGTACACCCTTTTTAAAGGCAGGAGTATCCTTGGTAATATGAAGCAACCCGGCAGCCCCTCCGGCAGTCAAAATCTCATAAGCTTCTCTACTCTCGTCAGCCGTCTTCGTAATCACAGCGATGGAAGTGTAACCTTCAGCCTGAAGCTCCGCGAGATCTTTCACGATACGCTCCGCCCTCAACTCATGATTGTCCAGCTTAGCCAATACGGGCTTCCGGCCCCTCCGCTCAAAAGCCACAATCGCCTCGCCGCCGGGCAGCAGCCGCTTCGTGAACTCCACAATCTCAAAGGTCGAGCGGTAGCTGCGGACCAGCAGGAACTGGTTAGTCTCTTCTTCTCCATAGAGCTTTAGCAGCGGTGAGCTGCTTCCATACAGATTCGTCGCCTGCGTGAAGATCGCCTGGCCGAAGTCTCCCAGCACCGTCATGCGGGCACGCGGAAACAGCTTTTTGAGGAACTCATACTGGAACATGGAATAATCCTGACCTTCGTCCACGAAAATATGCCGCACCTGCGTATTCGTCCGCACACCCTCGATCAGCTCTTTTAAATACAAATACGGGGTCGCATCTTCATACCAGAGTGTCCCGCTATCCAGCATCTCCCGGGTCTGCGCACAGATCTCCGGCCATAGCTCCGGTACCTCCGCTTCACCTGTCATTTCCCTGTAGGCCGTTTCATCACTGAACAATTGACGGTAGAGCCCGGCCATGTCGATAAAGGTGAACTTCCTGATCCCCCGTCTCAGCGGTTTGAACTGCTCCTTCACGATCATCTCTCCCAGCAGCGCCTCCTCCCGCTCGGCGTAATCGAAGTCCCCTTCATCCTGCTCCCGCTTATGCACCAGCAGCTCCTGCAGGCGAAGGTATTTCTCCGCGAAGTCGAACACGCCCTTCTCTCTGTGCAGCTTACCGTGCACTTCAGCATATTGGTCATTGTCGAGGTAATTCATCTCTTCCTCTACCCAGGCTGCCCCTTGCTCCTCCTTCTGTAGTCCCGCCAGCTCGGTGAGCAGCCATTTCTGTACCAGCTCCACCCGGTTCGGCAGACGAATTGAAGGATCATAGCTGTACAGCTTGCTCTTGATCTGCTGCCCCGAGATTAACACGCGGTCCCGGAAGCAAATGTCCTTGAACAGCATCCCCTCCAGCTTCAGCCACTGCGCATAACCCTGAAGTGCCCGGAGGAAGGCTTCCGACGCCTTATATCCGACTCCCTTAAGACGGGCGTCATAACCCTCTTCCTGCTGAGCGGTAAGCACATATTCCATCTGATCGAACGAATCTTCTATCCGGTAATCCCGACCCAGCCACGTTTCCAGATATTCCTGAAAGGTCGTCTGCTGCATATTCTCTTCACCCAGCTCCGGAAGAACGGTAGACACATAGCTGTTGAACATCGGGTTAGGGGAAAATAATACGATCTGATCCGCCGTAAGCCGCTCCCGGTGTTTGTACAGCAGATAGGCTACGCGCTGGAGCGCTGCCGAGGTTTTGCCACTGCCCGCCGCCCCCTGCACAATAAGCATCCGGCTGGTATCGTTACGGATAATCGCGTTCTGCTCCGCCTGAATCGTGGCTACAATGCTTTTCATTTGTGAATCTGCGCCTTTGCCTAGTACCTGCTGGAGCAGTTCATCTCCGATCGTAACGCTCGAATCGAACAAATGCCGGAGCTGACCGTCACGGATCTGGTACTGCCGCTTCAGTTCCAACGTCCCGCTAATCCGTCCTCCGGGTGTGTCGAAGGCTGCTTTTCCTGGCGGATAGTCGTAGTACAGGCTCGCAATCGGGGTCCGCCAGTCATAGACCACGAAGCTCAGACCATCCTCTTCGATGAAGGAGGACACTCCGATATAGACCTGTTCCACAGCCTTCTGACCCTCCTCATGAAAATCTATCCGCCCAAAATAAGGCGACGGCAGCAGCCGCTGCATATTCTTCCATTGCCGCAGCTTCCGCGCATGACTGCGTTCCCGTTCAGACAGGACTGCGTCCTGCTGGGTAATCGTGAAGAAGCTCTCTTCGAAATCCTCCTCCGTACTCGTATTGACAGTTACTTCTTCCCAGAATCTCCGGCGGATGTCCGTAGCCTGCTCCTTCAGCTGGCCAACCTCCGGCTCCAGGCTTGCGATCCCCGATTTCAGCTTCTCCTTGACCTGCTCCAGCCACTCCTGCTCCTGCTCCCAGCTGCTTACCTTCTCCATCACCGGATCACTCCTCTTTCTTGAAATAGTCCCAAACAGGCGGGTTGACAAACCGGATGTCCATTTGCTATAATTAAGATATAAATAAGATGCGTTACCTCCGATCTGTTTTAATAAAAGTAGTCAACAGTCTTATAACATTAGCATATTATTTCTTTGTATGCAATAATTTTTCCTACATAATTAGCCCTGGCGCTTGCGCCAGGGCTTTGTTGTTCATATGATGACCTTGTCCTATTATACCGGTCTCTCAATCTCAAAAATCTCCCCGATCCCCGCATAGTTATTCCCGGCCAACCGGCTTACCGCCCCTAATTGTACCGGATCAATTCTTCCCTGTTCGTAGATCTCTTCGTCAATATGAAACTGCACTACCCTGCCGATAATCAGATCATTATTAGGCAGCTCCAGGCAATGCTCCAGCACACATTCCATCCGCACCTTCGATTCCTTAATCCCCGGTACGCCAATGTGCAGGCTATCCACAGGCGTCAGTCCGGCTAGAGAAACCTCACTCTGATCCGGCGGCAGAGGAGCCGCAGTCATATTCACCTGCCCGACATTCTGCTGATCCACAATATGAACCACGAATTCCTTCGTTTGCTTAATATTCCGCGCTGTATCCTTGGACTGCCCCCCGGCATGCTGAATAGAGACGGAGATCATCGGCGGGTTGGAGGATACGATATTGAAGTAGCTGAACGGCGCACCGTTCAATACCCCCTCATCCCCCAGCGTGGTGACAAAAGCGATCGGCCGCGGAATAATGCTCCCGACCAGCAGCTTATAATTATCCCGTTCGGTATTGTGTATAGGATCAATTGAAATCATGATCGTGCCTCCTCTTTTTGTATATAAGCTGAATTAGACAAGCTCTCTTAATGTGAATGGCAGCAGTACCTGCTTAAGCTGTTCTCTGTGCGGCTCATATTGTTCCGGCAACATCAGGCGACTGCCCATTGTTTCCGGGGATTCATCATGGGCGAAGCCTGGAGGATCGGTAGCGATCTCGAACAGAATCTCCCCATGCTCTCTGAAGTAGATGGCGTTGAAATAATTCCGGTCCTGCACCGGCGTTACCCCATATCCATTATCCTGCACATATTCCTGCCATTCAAGCTGATCCTGGTCATCCTTCGCTCTCCAGGCGATATGATGGACAGTGCCGACTCCCATTTCGCCGCGCTGCACCGCAGTTACCTTGAGTTCAACCACATTTCCGAGGTCCGCAGTGGAATGGTAGCGGGCGACATCGCCTTCCTGCCCCACCAATGTAAGTCCCATCACCTTCTCCAGCAGCTCAGCCGTTTGTTCAGGATGCGTGGACAGCAGTGTTGCGCCGCCGAAGCCCTTGATCGCCACCTCGGGGGTTACCCCGCTGAAGGTCCATTCATTACGCTCACCCGCCTCCCGTTCCACCAGCTCCAGATGCAGACCGTGCGGATCATCGAACTCGAGATACTGCTCTCCGAACCGCTCCATTTCGGTAAAAGCAACCTTGAACTTTGTCAGTCTTTCTCTCCAGAAAGCCATCGCGCCTACCGGAATGACATACGAGGTGACACCGACCTGCCCTCCGCCAATCTTGCCCGGATACGCATCCGCCCAAGGGAAGAAGGTAATAATGGTTCCCGGCTTGCCTCCGTTATTGCCGAAGTAGAAATGATACGTTCCCGGATCATCGAAATTGACCGTTTGCTTCACCAGCCGCAGCCCCAGTACTCCTGCATAAAAGTCCATATTCTCCTGCGGATGCCCGACAATTGCGGTGATATGATGAATGCCCATGGTTTGTTTGTTCATTTGAATTGCCTCCTTATTTATTGATTCGGATATGTCTTTACTTTAAGATATTTAGTTAAATATTATCTTTAAGTTAAGATATTTTATATCCTCACTTTACTTTCTATAGTTACAGTTGTCAAGTACTTGTTGAAACAACAGGCTTGGAACGCTTTTATCAGATTACCATTCAGAATGCTGCACATATTGCAATATTCTCCGCACTGTATAGTCCCCAATCCAAAATTGTTGCACAAAAGGCAGTTTTCCCGCATCTACCAAGCCACTGAGCGGATTATTCCTGCTTTTTATACAACAATCCTCGCGAATACTAATATATCAATGAATCGGAGTTGCAATTTATGCAGCATTTCTATCTGTAGGCGTTAACTTCACTTAAGAGTTTTCTCGTAATAGCACAAGGTCATCTTATCATTGATTTCCCGGGTTTCATTGGTCCTTCTGTAGCCCAGCTTCTCATACAAGTAGCAGTTACGCTCCTCCTGCACGACGGTCGCCAGCCCCCACGTTTTCGCATCCGCATAGATTTCTTCAATCAGGGCGAAGGCTTGCTGGGCAATGCCTTCGCCTTGACATTGCGGCAATACGCATATTTGACCGAGCCAGTATTGATGCTCATCTGTCTTCTTGACTCTCATGCTGCCTACTGCATTTCCGGCGTTTCGGATGAGATAGTAATCAACAAATTCCTGATTCATCCGTTCTACGAGTCTCTCCAACGTTTCATTAGCCGGATTTGTCTCATAATCCTGATATTTCTCCAAGAGCGGCATAAAGGCCTGAAGCTGCATAGCATGAATATCCGCCGCATCCTCCCCTGTAGCTTTACTTAGTGTAACCTCTGACTTTTTCATAGTCCCCCCAATTTCATGGCCTATACACTTGAACCTCCACACCCTTAAAAGGGTGGGATTCTTAGCTAGTTAGCGGGCGCATACGTTTCCGCTTTGCCCTACTGCTAAGTTAAGGGCGAGTTCATTCGCCCATCCTAGATCAGAGCTTATAGCTACCTAGGCTGGCAGACTGTTACCATCTGCCACAGGTTGACGCATGATGTTGATGGCACCTACCCGATCCCGATGTGCTGTATAACCGCAGTTGCAATGATACGTTCGATCCTTTGCTTTGTTCCGCTCTCCACAAGAGGGACAGGCTTGCGAGGTGTATGCCGGATTCACTTCAATCACTTGGATTCCAGCAAGTGTCGCTTTATATGCGATGAACATTTGCAACTGATAGAACGACCATTGATGCAGATTTTTAGCGTTTTTACGACTTGTTCTTGTCGTCTTACGAATATTCGTCAGTTTCTCTAGCTTGATGACAGACACCTTTTCTTGAATCGCCATATTCACGATCTGGCGGCTGATTTTGTGATTCTGATCTTTCATAAAACGACTTTCCTTGTCGTTCTGTTTACGGATCGCGGATAACTTTTTAAGCTTTCCTAATTTGCGGCGATAGCTGCTGTACTTACGGCGAACAAATTTGTTTTTACGTCCGTTTCCGCAAAATTTGGTCTTCCCGCTAGAGGTTACGACAACAGCAGGCACTTTCAAGCCTAAATCAATCCCCATTACTTCATGACCATCGGCTGGTTTGGTCGGTCGTTCGATTGAAATTTGAACAAACCATTTCGCTGATTTTTGAACCACGCGCAGAAGTCCAAGCTTCCCATTTGAAAGCATGTCCCGCTCCCGATCCGAAAGAAGTGAAGGGACCACAAGACGTTGTACTTTTCCATCCAGGATCACGGGGAAAGAAATGTGGTTGCCCCAAATCGTATAATTTTGATTGTTCACGTAGTACACCCTCTTTTGGAGAAGAGGCCGTTTCTTCGTTTTCTTGAACCGCTGAAACAGGCTTTTGGCGTCTCGAATCACTTGATTTTTTACGGCAGAGGGTAGATTGGCATGGACGGTTTTTGAAGTTAATTTCGGAAACGTTCCAGACCTTTCGGCTTGCTCCGTTAATTCGTTGACGGTTCGAATGTATTCGTTCCCCATATCCACCAATACAGACGGACGGGGTGGAAAAATGCGTATTGAAATCGTTACGGTTTGCAGGGTTTCACCCCCTTGTTTTTTATTCCTCGACATATCGTTTGATCGTTTCGCTTGAAACGTTCCCTGCCGTACTGACAAAGTAGGAGCGAGTCCAGTGGGAAGGTAAGTGGTTCAAGTGCTTACGTTGTTCACGGAGGCGCCGGGAAGTGATTCCTTTGAGTTTCGCCATAAGTTCTGCGGGAGAATCGGTGGGCAGTGCGTTTAGAACAATATGCACATGATCAGGCATGACCTCCATTGCGAATAGCTGCCAATCATGTTCAGCACATATCTCCATAACGATTTGCTTAAAATGAATCTCCACTTGATCGACTAGCACTTTACGTCTGTATCTTGGGCAAAAACAAAATGATAGTTAATTAATGATAAGGTAGTTTTGGTATTTCTGTAGGATTGTCAATTTTGACAGCATAAGGATGTCCCTTAAACAAAGACGATTCATACCACCCCTAAAGGAGTGGGCTTTCTCGACCAATTTCTGTAATTGCTGTCCCACCCGTTCGAGTTCTTCCTGGTGCGCCTGTAGAGCAATTAGCCTGTTCTGTATAACCTGCTTAAGCACAGGCACAGAACTTTTATCCAAAACAGCCTGTATTTCTTTGATCGGGATATCCATTCTCCGCAGCAGCGCCGTGATCCTGATACACCTAAGCGCTTGTTCATCGTATGTACGCCAACCTGAGGATACCTCCCGATAGCTCTGAAACAATCCTTCCGCTTCCCAGTGCCGCAAGGTGCGGCTTGTCAGCCCCAGTTGCTCCGACAATTGCTGTATGGTAACAACCGTCCTGTTCATTTCTCCCTCCTTCCTGTGATCACATCCCTATCCTATCACTTGACGCCGCGGCAACTTCAAGGGGCAACTCGTGTATATCCAAGAAAAACCTTCTCTCCCTGCGTATTCTCAGTGATCTTATAGGGGTGGAGCTGGTCATAATAGCGCTGAACAAATTCTCCTTCGCCTACCGGGTAGAGCTCAATATGGACGTTGCCGGTGAATCTTGTGAAGTACAACTTCCCGCCGATCAACTCGATCTGAATTTTGTCTGCGAGGTAGGTTCCGCAGTACGCCCTTAAACATTCCTCACTGAGTTGAAGCTCAGGATGCCGGGCCGGCGGCTCTACCTGCACTTGATGCAGAATATCCGCGAACGCATTGCCGAGTCTGTACTGATTGATGCCCTCATTGTTCGAGAGGATGATAATGCTAAGATCTTCAGCGTAAAAATGCTGCATATACGTGCAGATCCCCAGCTGATCGCCCCCATGGGAATACCGGTCTTGCCCATATAGAAGGTGATGCTCCAGGCCGTAGCAGTAGTTGTTCCCGTTCTCTTGGAAGAATCGTTCATAGGCCGCAGGCGACAGGAGCTGCCGGTCACGCAGACAGACATACCACTTGTACAAATCTGCACAGTCCGATACAATACCACCTGCTCCGATGCTGAACTTCTCGTTATAATACGGGCATTTGACGGTTTCCGCGAAGTCTTTGATATAGTTGCTGGATCTGTTCTCAATCACGGCGCAGCCGTCATCCACCGTGCTGCTCATCCCTAGAGGCAGGAAGATATGATGATGCAGAAACTCCCCATACCTCTCCCCCGAGACATGCTCGATGATCCAGGCCAGCAGATTGTAGTTGGAGTTATTATAATCGTACGCTGCTCCTGCCGGCTTGGTTGGCTTCTTGTTAATGTATTGCCGGAAGAACCTTGTCCGGGAATAGTCCAGCCGGTAGTCTCCGCCGAAGAAATCATAAAGCGAGCGAGAAGCGTGACGCCAGCGTATTTTCAATTCCAAACTCCATGCTTGCATACCCGCAGGCCCGCTCGAAGAGCACCTCGCCCTTCCTGATGACCTGAATCATGCCGTAAAAATCCCACAGCTTCAGGTACTGATTCGTATAATCCTCCAGCTTCTCACGCAGGCTCTGCACGGATTCATCTCCTAACTTATTTGAGTGTGATTGATGCGTACACAACAAGCGGGCCTACAGCTTCGCAAATAACCGCTCCCCGCTTGTCTGTATATATCTGTACATGCCAGTGCAGACCGCCGCCATTAGAATACCGAAGCCCAGCAGGATGAGATTTCCGCCCACCCCAGGAAGCAGCATGAACAGTACGGCGGGAACAGCCAGCGTGAGGACACCGATAATCATCGTTACCAGCACCGACGCACTCTGCTTAATCGCCGCAACTTCACTGGTCCAGTCCAGCTTGGGCAGCTTCAGGTTCACCATAACGCCCAGCAGAGCGGAATAACAGGCATAGATCACCGGAACGGCCAGCATTAATAGACTCTCCATCCATCCGGCACGCAGGGTATAGGCCAGCAGCCCCCAGCTTACGGCTGTGACCGGTAACGTAATCGTGAGATTCACCGCCACTTTGCTGAATACAATCGCCGGTTTGGGCACGGGCGAGCTGGTCAAGATCCACAGATGATTGCCTTCCAGCGAAATAGAGCAGGCCGTGGTGCAGCTCAGAACAACAAACAGAGAGATCACCAACGGGCTCAGCGTACTTAGGGAGTCCGACAACTGCGGGATGTCAAGTATAGTTCCAAGCTGCTCTGAGCTGACGAATAATAAGGAAATGGACATCATCAAGAGCAGCACCATCCCGATCCCTGTGTTCAGCACATAATTGACCGAGCTGAAATAACGCCGAAGCTCCTTTAGATACAGGGCCTTGAAGGCTGAATTAGCCTGTAACGGCTTCATCGTATATCCGCGGCTTGCGCGGCTGGTCATAAGCCCTGTATGAATCGCCTTGTACCGGGTCGCCAGCAGGACTGAGAACAGCATAAAGGCCAGCACAGACACCGCGATGAAGAAGAGCAAGGCGCTTACCCGGTACGAGCAGACTGCGTCAACATACACGGAAGCCGGAGGATACACCTTGAAGATCATATCACCCAAGGCGGCTCCAACATCTGCAATCGCCTGCTGCCCTTGATTGAGCGTGAACGAGCCCAGCATCAGTACAATGATGAAGGCGAACGTGAGGATCATATTCAGGATTTTGCTCGCCCGGAACCGGGAAGAGACCCAGCTAATGAGGGTGCCCACCAGCGTAGCCGCTATAATCGGCAGCAGAGTAATGAAGAAGAGCGTCAATAGGAAAAACAGATAGAACAGCACGCCCGGCTTCACATGTATTGCATACACCGCCCCCGCCGGAAGCATGATCAGCAGGGTGAAGAACAAATTCATCACATAGAGCTGAAGCACCCGGCTCGCCACAACATGGCTGGTCTTCACCGGGAGGGACATAATCATATCGTAGTCTTTATAGCTGAATAATACCCCGCTTGCCTTATAGACCGTAGTGAAGAAGCCAATCAGCGAAGTGACCGCCATCATCACTGCCAGCAATAAGTCCATCCGCCCAAGCTGCTCGAACGACTGCGCCATCATGAAGCTGTAGCCGAATGACACGGCTCCGATCATGAGTATCCCGGTTATCACCAAGAGGCTGATCAGAAGCGCCTTGCGTCTCTGGGCAGGGTCTTTCGTATGGAGCGCCTGATTGAGGCCGAAGGAGGACAACAGCTGCAGCTTCGTTAATCTCCAGACATTAATCATTATCGATCAGCTCCATGAATACGTCCTCCAGGCTGTTCTCGCCCCGTACCGTTTCAGTTAAGCCGTGGGCAATCAGCCGTCCGCCCTTAATGATCGCGATTTTGTTGCAGAGCTTCTCCGCCGTATCTAGTACATGTGTGGAAAAGAAGATGGCGCTGCCCCTGCTGCACAGATCCGTCATGATGGTCTTCAGCGTATGCGCTGCCTTGGGATCAAGGCCGACAAAAGGCTCATCCAGCACCAGCAGCTTCGGCTCATGAATCAGCGCCGAGATAATGGCCAGCTTCTGCTTCATGCCGTGGGAATACGAGGAGATCAGATCGCCCAGACTCGCTGTGAGCTGGAAGGCATCGCCGTACTGCCCGATCAGCCGCTCCCGGCTGGACTTGGATACGTTAAAGAGGTCACCGATGAAGTTCAGGTACTGAATCCCCGTCAGGTGATCGTACAGGTCCGGGTTATCCGGGATGTAGGCAATTTTCGCCTTACAGGCTAACGGATCTTTTTTAATTGAAATGCCGTCAATCTCAATCTCCCCTTGTTCAAAATCAAGCACGCCCACCACAGCGCGGATAGTCGTGGTCTTGCCAGCGCCGTTATGCCCGATGAAGCCATAGATGTCGCCCCGTTCGACTACCAGACTGAGATCATCTACTGCTTTTTTGCCGCCCTTATAGCTCTTCGTAAAATGTCTAATCGTCAGCATTTCCTCTCACCTCTTCCTTGGTGTTAGCAAATAACTATAATACGAACAGCCCGGGCTAATGGTTCATTTCAATATTAAATCCCAATCTCCCGCATTTTCGCCGTGATTAAGTTCATGCGGGGCTCAAGCGTCCCTCCGCTGTATCTCGGCAGACGTATCTCATCGACAATCCGGCCGTCGCACATGAACATAATCCGCTGCGTCCTGGCCGCCACAGTGGCATCATGGGTGACCAGCATGATTGCCGTCCCTTCCTCATTGATCCCGGACAGCAGGTCCATGATCTCCTCGGCAGCCTTCAGATTCAGCGCGCCGGTCGGCTCATCCCCGAAAATAATGCGCGGATTGCCCATCAGCGCCCGGCAGATGCCGGCCCGCTGCAGCTGTCCGCCCGAAGCCTCCGTGATATCTCGCTTCGCCAGCTCCGCGATGCCCACCTTCTGCATAAGCTGCTGCGCCGTATCCGTAATCGCCGCAACCTTCCTCCGGTTGCCGCGCATCGACGGCAGAATGATATTATCCAGAATGTTCAGATTCTTCATTAGCGTCGGCTGCTGGAACACGAAGCCCATTTCCGTTCTGCGGAGATCCGCAAGCTCATCCTCTTCAAGTATCCCCAGATCCCTGCCCTCAAAAGTAACCAGGCCCCCGTCGATCCGGTCCATTCCGCTCAGCGCAAACAGGAGCGTGGATTTCCCTGAGCCTGAAGGTCCCATCACCGAGACGAATTCACCTTCGTGAATATCGACAGATACTTCGTCCAGCACCTTGCGGCGCTCCTCGCCGGTGCCGTATTGTTTGGTTATATTTTCACCCGAAATAATCTTCTTCATCTGCTTGATCTACTCCTTAATATTGCCGGATATTTGAATTCGGCCGATGCCCGATGTGCCGATAACCGCCCCGATGAGTACAGAACCGGTCATGATTAGCGGACACAGCAGATACGCCGAGAGCGGATTGACAACGAACTTGAACGACGAAGCCCCGAAGGAGGAGATCACAGCCCCGGCAAGAATCTGCCCCAGAGTGTTCGCCAGCAGGGTGCCCAGAACCATCCCGGTCACCAGTACAAATATAGAACGCGCATAATACTGTACAGTCAGATCGGAATTCCGGAAGCCCATCGATTTCATGACGGCAATAGAGTAACGGTCCTTGGCTACCAGCATCCGCATGAACAAGAGTGTAATCAGTACATTCAGAACCAGCATCACGGCTAGAGCAGCCCATGCAGCCTTACCGACTGAGCTAATGGTAGAGCCGAAGGTCTGCGTCACATATTCCCCGATATCGGACACCTTCGCATAACTGAACCGCTCTGCATATTCGCTCACCTTGCTGCTGATTAGCATGGAATCTGCAAGCTCCGCATAAATCACGGCCCACATGGCCTGATCAGAAGTCGCGGTGAAGGTGGCCTTGGCTGTTTTCCCGCCGTTAGTCACATCCGAATAAATCCCGGACACCGTAAGCTCCTTCGCTTCTCCGTCTACGAGCAGGGTCAGGGAATCACCGGCTTGCTTGCCCAGCTCCTTGGCATTCGCGGCGGAGAGGGCAATCTCATTCGCTGCAACCGGGCCATGTCCTTCACCATAGGCAACCGGAAAAATGGAATGGTCGCCCAGCTCAACCTTTATCCGCTCAACGACACCATTGTCCAGCTTCACGTTCAGCGCCTGAGTGGTCAGCACGGCAAAACGGAAGATCATCACATCCTGCTCCATCACCCGCGCAATATCTGCGGCCTTCTCTGCAATATGGTCCGTCTGCTGGATATCCATGCGCAGATCACTGTCACCGATGCCCATGTATGTAATGAAGCTTGGAGAGGAGATCGTATGATAGAGGTTCTGGGGCACAATCATAAGGAAGGAAGAGATGACGAGCACCGCAAGCATGGTTGCGTATAGACTTTTTCTGGACAAGACATCCTTAACTCCAAGATAAACATTCGTGTTCAGCAGCCGGTTGCCGCTCAAGGTAAAGCGTCTGGAGCCCGTCCGGGTCTGCTGGGATGTACCGAACCGGATGGCTTCGACAGTTGAAATCTTCCGGAAACGCTTCAGCACCCTGTTCACATAGGCAACAATAATGAGGAATACGAGCAGTACGCCAAGGATGCCGCAGGCCAGAGCAAGTGCCGGATGCGCACTTTCGCCCATATACAGCCTGATATTCTCAAGCAGCAGACCTCTGAAGCTGAACGATAATGCCAAGCCGAGGATACTGCCGAGAGCCGCTATCGCTGCATATTTGGCTAGATAGATTCTTTTCAGATCCGAGACACGCAAACCGATGGCCTTCATGACACCAATCTCCCGGTAATCGCTCTCGATGGTAGCCATGAGGGTGAACCGTATACATAGAAAAGCAATAATAACGACCAGCACGCTCGCCAGCAGGATCAGCGCAATCATCAGCCCGTCAGAGATCGCATTAAGCACTCTGAACAGGGGATATGTAATCACCGGGCCGTTCCCCTCAAGTCCTGCTGCGGTATAGTCTGTCTCGAAGGCCCCTAGCATGGACAGGTCCTTCAGCCTGAACTCAATCAGATATTCCGTGGTTCCGTACTGCGCCAGCTCCGCATAATCCGCCGGGCTGACGAGGAACCGCTTCGACGAAGCGAGCAGTGAGTTCATCTGTGAATCCCGCAGGAACCCCGCTACGGTGAGGCTTGTGGCTCCCACGGTAACCGTCCCTCCGGCCTTGACGGAGCCATCCTTCATATAACTGATCGGGACATACACCTCGCCATCCCGTACATCAATCACTTTCCCGTCCAGATCAAGCAGATAATCAAACTTCCCGCTCTGTGTGCTGAAGCCGTTATCCTGAACACTGTCCGCAAGCGTATGGCCGTCCATGACAATCTTCGCGCCTTCAACATTGAGGAAATCAAGCACCTGGTGTTCTTCAACCTTATTGTTCTGCTCTGCAAAGGCCGCGAGCCGGGCTTGATTCAGCTCGCCGGAATGCATCTGCAGGAAATGCGGCGTCTTCGCCTGTGTCATCAAATGATCGATGGCCCCGCTCAGATTGACGACCAGAATGGCTGACAGAGAGACGAGCATGGCTGCAGCTGCTACGAACAGCATAGTCGTGAGCGTAATTCCCTTACTTGTGCGGATATCTCTGCGGATGATTCGGTAAAACATAAGTTACCCCCTGCTCTCAAGACTTGTAATGGATTTGAGCCGATAGATCATAACCGAAGCGGCGCTTAACAGCAGGCCGGCAATGATGATGAGAAGTCCCATCCCCCGCCCGCTGCCGGTGCCGATGATCCGCCCCACACTATCCGCCAGAACTCCGCCGCTTACCAGCAAGGGAGTAAATACATAGTCTGCCAGCACACCTGCCAGCATATAGGCCACCACGAATCCGAGCTGTGAGAGCAGTCCGATCAATGACCAGGCTCTCCCCTGAACGGAATTGTCGATGTTGGTGCGGACCAGATAATCCAGTGCAGTGTTCGTAAAAGGCAACATGGCAAAAAACATAAAACCGGCAGCGCCAATCAGCACAATATTTTCACGCAGTCCGAAGACGGCGATACTGATTCCTGAGCAAAAAAGCGACACTGCCAGCATGCGTACGAAATTTTTTTGTATATGCAGCATCCCTATAATGACACTCGACACCAGCATCCCCGATGCCATGACCGTCTCAAGCGTTCCCAAGACAGCACTATTAGAGAACGCCAGAATCATCGGCATGGACAAGGTCTCGATGAACCCGATGAAGAAGGTCATGACCGAGGTCATAATCACCAGCACCAGCACCCCCCGGTTCCCCGAGACCGCCCGCCAGCCTTCTTGAAACTCCCGGAGGAAGGCCGGTGCCTGCTCCGTCTTCTTGGAGGTAAGCCCGCTGCGGACCGCAAGCGTAGTAGGCACGGTTAGAAAAAATGTACAGATGTCGATAATCAGCAGCAGCTTCACATCAGAGACCGTAAGCAGCAGGCCGGCAATGAGCGGCGAAATCAGATATTTCGCGGAACCGGCAATCTGCACAAATCCGCTGGCCTTCGTATACTGCTCCTCGGTAAGCAGATCCGTTATCGTAGCCTTATAAGCGGGATCAAGCAAGGAGGAGAACACCGAGCTGACGGTCACCCCTAAGCAGATCTGCCACAGCTGCGCGTCTCCATTCAGCAGGCAGACCAGAATATAAATCAGACCTAAGGCAGAGAGCGTATCCCCCAGTACCATCAGCAGCCTGCGGTCATAGCGGTCCGCAAGCACGCCTGCGACTGGACTGAGCAGCAGCGATGGCATGAATGCCAGCAGGGTCACCAGCGCCATAGCCGATGCCTGCCCGGTCTGCTGCAAGGTATAAATCCCCAGTCCGAATGCGGTGAGCCCGCTGCCGATGGCTGAAATCAGTTGTCCTGACCAGAGAAACAGGAATCTGCCAAACCCTGTGCCGGATCTACTCATCACCATGGTTTTCCTTCGCTCCACTACTGCTGCCGAACATCTGCATCACACTCATTAGACTTCCGCCCGCAGCACCAAGCAGCCGTTCCACATTGGCGATGAAGGCCAGAATGCGTGACATCCGCTCCTCCTCCGTCATTTCAACCATGTCATTATCAAAAATGGTGGTGGCATAGACAACGACTATCTCCATGCATTCATACGGATAAGGAGTATTGAATATCCCCTGCTCGATCCCCTCGCTGATGATGGGGGCTAGAATCGGCGGAACGCTGCGGATAACCGCCTTCTGAATTTTCTGATGCATCAGCGCATTCTGCGGCTTGTGGATATGCTCCATAATCTCCGTGCTGCTGCCGTCTCCGCTGCTGATGTTCAGCGCCATGACCGCACGCAGAATCCGCTCAATGACGGGTATGCTCTTATCTTCAGCAATCTGCTGCGCGGCATGAAGGATAGTGGCATTCGTCCGCTCAATCAGCGCGTCCATAATATCCTCCTTCGACTTGAAGTGATAATACAGCGTCCCGCGCGCAATGCCGACCCTGCCCAGAATATCGCCCGTGCTGGTACCGTCGAAGCCCTTCTGTCCGAACAGCTCCTCGGCTGCATCCAGAATCTCATTTCTGCGGGTTTCCGCTTCTTTTACAACTCTCATGGTCAGGTCTCCTTGTGGTGAAGCTGGGATGGTTCTAACTACTTTCATACCGACCGACTGTCTGTCGGTAAGTAATTATAGCATAGCATGCTTGAATGGAACAAGGTAGCTTAAATTTTTCGCATACCGTGAAGCAGGGATTCTCCATGATCAGAGAATCCCTGCTTCACGCTCGCATTGTGCCAGCACCTTTTCCAGCCCGTTCACCAAGCTTTTTAGCACCATCAGCTTGCTTCCGGAGTCCAGCCGGTAATAGTTGCGGGTGCCTTCTTTTCGGACGCTAACGATCTCCGCTTCTATCAGTATTCTCAGATGATGGGACACGGCCGGACGGGAAAAGTGGGTGATCCCTCTTATCTCGCCTACACGCATGCCGGGATCTTGCGGCCCTTGCAGCAAGGCCATCAGGATGGCTTGCCGGGTCTCGGCACCAACCGCATTCAGTACCTTCAGCGAATTCTTGAATTGAGAAGCCAGTTCATTCATAAGTGCCTGATCCATGGAAATCCCTCCTATGTGCTTCATCGTCACGAACCCTATCGTTTTTCAGCGGCTCACCCCTGGAGCAGTGACCAGAATCTTGCTGGCCAGGGCAATCATCTGTGCCCGCTCCTCCCCGGTAAGACCATCGGTTACCGCCGTAATCTGACGTTCGATCTGCTCCCCGACCTCGTGAATGATCTTCCAGCCTGCCGGAGTAGCCCTCACATTGAATGCCCGCCGGTCACTCTGTGATACGGTACGCTCTACCAGCCCGCGGCGCTGCGCCCGGTCAACAAGCCCTGTAATACTGGATTTGTCGAGTCCCAGATGCTTGGCTAACTGCAACATACCCGGCTCCCGGTCGCGCAGTATCCCCAGCAGACGGATCTGAATGATCGACAGATCATGCTCCGTTCCTATTCGGGCAAGGATATTCTGCACCAGGAAGGAGAGCTGGACAAGGCTGTCTACCATCGACAGATCATCCAGCTTATCAAAAGAATTATCGTAACTGCTCATTAATTTCACTCCGCACTTTTATATATTTTAGACCTGTTTGCTCCTATTGTACCACAGGAGCCGTTGACTTTGTACGTAATACAAACTATATTGTTTGTATTACAAACTTTTTAGTTTGTTTCACAAACCAAAATCACTCACCCGGGTAAATATCCGGGTAAATGGAGGCCTATTTATGTACGCTGCTGTTGTAAGATCATTCGATTCAGGTCCGAAATACGAAAAGATTGCAGCTCCGGCACCTTCAGGAGAACACGAAGCTCTGGTGGATGTGCTGGCTGCCGGATTACATCTCCGGGTCCGGGCACAAGCCAATGGTTCTCACTACACAAGTACGGACGAGCTGCCGCTAATCCCCGGTATTGACGGCGTTGGACGGCTCCCGGGCGGCAACCTGGTCTATTTTGTAGCCACCGATAATGCCCAGGGATCATTCGCAGACCAGACCCTCATCGATCTTCGCCGCGCTGTCCCGCTACCTGCAGATGCTGATCCCGTGCTCATCGCCGCCGCGATGAATCCGGCCATGTCCTCCTGGGTAACTCTCCGCCGCCGGATTCAGGCTAAGCCCGGGTTCAAGGTGCTTATTCTGGGCGCTACCGGCAACTCCGGACAAATGGCCGTGCAGATCGCCAAGCTTATGGGAGCCAGTCAGATCATCGCGGCCGGGCGGAACCCGGAACGTCTCCGTTCGCTTACACAGCATGGGGCGGATGTTGTCTTATCGCTTGCCGGAGATCCCATGACAGCGGCCCGGAGCCTTGGTGAAGCCTCAGCCGAAGTTGATATCGTTCTCGATTATCTGTGGGGTGAGCCTGCTGCACTCTCCATGCTCCCGATATTAACCCGCCGGTCCGACCGCAGCCGGCTGTTAACCTGGATTCAGATCGGTTCCATGGCCGGCGCAGACGCCGCGATCCCTTCCGCTGCACTCCGCTCTGCCAACTTCCAGATCATCGGCAGCGGCCAGGGGTCCGTCACTCCAGCCGGATATCTGGCGGAATTCCCGGCGTTGATCCAAGCGATTGCAGAGGGGCAGCTTACAGCGAACCCCATCGTTTATCCGCTATCGCAAATTGAACAAGTATGGAAGACTTCAGCCGATAGTCAGCAGCGTATTGTCTTCGTGCCGCAAGCAGAAACGGATTTGCCGTCCTTTTAAAGGACGGTAACGTTTCAGCGAGAAATAGAAGGATAATGCAATGCGTGAAACTATACATTCTTATATTTTAAAATAAGTAATTCCCGAACCCTCTAAGCAAGCTATGTCCGGGTATTGTCAAGCTGCGTTGCTCCGATTGTAACTTCTGTTCTTGAACATTCTGGAAAGTAAGTGATAGACTTAGCAGGATATCCTTCTTGTAGGAACCTTTTAAGGAATCATACTTACGCATCATAGAACAGGGGGCCGAGGAGCAGTTGGCAATATATCTGGTAAGACACGGCAAGGACGACGAAGGATATCGCGGCGGATGGAGCCAGCGGGGGCTGAATACCCAGGGTTACAGACAAGCCGAGAAACTTGGCCGCTACCTGAAAGAGAAGCATTCCTTATTCAACATAAAGCGTATAGTCAGCAGCGATCTGCAACGCGCGCTGGATACAGCAGGTGAGCTGGCAAGAGAGCTGGAGTTACCCTTAGAGCACAGTATGGATTGGCGGGAGATGAACAATGGCGTGATCGCCGGTATGCCGAACGAAATCGTGAATGAACGGTATCCAGGTCTATACTTCTCAGGACTGCGGATGGACGAGCGTTACCCTGATGGAGAGAGTCCGCTCGAATTCTTCACACGGATTCAGGAGACCGTCACCCGGTTCTGCGAAGAGTGTGCGGACAGCGGCCCCGATGATAACCTGATTATCGTTACACACGGCGGTGTCATAAATATCATTTACCATATAATCAAAGGGATCGACTGGAATAACCGGGGCAGTAAATTCCCTGCTTCCTATGCCAGCCTGCACAGAATCGAGCTTGTGGACGGAAGATGGAGCCTTTCGCTGGAAAATTATACGGTGTAGCTGCTGCCGCTAGCTTTGCGTTTCGCAGGCAGCCTCCACCCAATCAACACAACAGCACACGCCCGGCTGCCGAGATTCTGCTCTCTGCTGCCGGGCGTGTGCTGTTAATAATGCTCAGGACGTATAATTCTGTCCCAGCCCCAGGCTGCTTAGCAGCTGTCTATAGGCAATAGAGGTCCGGTCTGCCGGAATATGGGCTTCGGCCTGCAGATCCAGCGGCAGATCCTCCGGCGTCTGCGATTCCACCATCTCCGCGTCCTCCTTGAACACCTGCAGATTGAACTTCACCGTGTCCTCCAAGGGGGCATTCTTGTCAAAGTTACGTGAGATCGGGCAGAACAGCCGGGTATAACGGGCCGACACCGGAGAAGCACAATTCAGAATCTTCAGCCTGCCCTCATCCGGAAAATAGACCGTCAACGAAGCGGCGAACGGTGCGAATACACGGAACTCCCGCAGCCACTGGAAGCCTTCCGGCGCAGGATTCTCTTGCCCTTTGCCATAGTTGCTGACCGTGCTCCAGTATTCGGCCACCAGCTCCGTCTCTCCTTCACGCCACACCTTGTACTGGGGGACCTCTGTATTATTGCGGTCACCGAAGGTTGCCGTATGCACGTAGGCGAAATGGGACACATCGAGGAAGCCCTCCATCTGCCGCCCGGAGGAGCCGGCAATATCGAAGCTCGGGATCAGAATATTAAGATAGTCGGGATCATCCCAGGCCGGGAAGGCGGGAATCTGCTCCGGCGCATCTGCCAGGCAGGTCCAGATCAGACCGTAGCGTTCGATGGCCGGATAGACGATCAATTTCAATTTGGGCGAGATTTTGGCGCTTGGATGTGCCGGTACCGCAGTACATTTCCCCTCACAATTATAGCGGAACCCGTGATACGGGCAGACAATCTCCCCGTTCTCCACCCATCCCTTACTCAGCGGGGCTCCCCGGTGAAAACACAGATCCCGGGCAATAACCACCTTGCCTCCGCTGCGGTAGCATACCAGCTTCATATCCAGCAGCTTCACGGCCACCGGCTGATCCTGTACCTCTGCTGCGGTGGCCACCGGATACCAGTACTGGGCCAGAATACGCCAGTCTTCAGGCGAGAAGGTGCAATCACGCGGGAGTTCAAGCTCTGCCTGCCGTTTCTTTTCCTCTATCATGGCTGCCCCACCTCTCCCTATATTAAAGATATATAAGATTGCTTAATTATATGTCAGAATAACTGACTTGTTGAGTGTATTTTAAGCTGATGACAGCTTTGAAATCAATATTCAATCTAATTTATTTGTGACTCCGCCTAAAATACACATTTAAATGTTATGCAATATAACATATTAGAATAACATACTTATCCTTTTATCCTTAATAGACCATCCGTTAAAATAGTTTCAAAAATTCACTTGCTTTATTAAAGTTATGAACTATAATAAAAATATGCTCACCACTTGCAAAATACTGTAAACCAAATTCGAGGAGGAATTACAATGACAACACTTAATATCGGAATTATTCTTGGAAGCACACGCCAGGGCCGCGTTAGCCCGCAGGTAGGCGAATGGGTAAAAGGGATTGCTGATGCCCGCGGCGATGCTAATTACGAAATCGTAGATATTGCCGACTACAAACTGCCGTTCTTCGGAGAGAGTGACAGCTACGCCGAAGCCCAGGCTTGGGCTGCCAAGCTGGCGACACTAGACGGATTCGTGTTCATCGTCCAAGAATACAATCACAGTCTAACTGGAGTACTTAAGAACGCTCTGGACTCCGCACGCGATGAATGGCATAACAAAGCAGCCGGTATAGTAAGTTATGGTTCAGGCGGCGGTGTCCGTGCCGCTGAGCATCTGCGCGGAATTCTCGGCGAATTGTCCGTTGCCGATGTTCGTGTCCACCCGCTCCTCTCGCTGTTCACCGATTTCGAGAACGGCTCGGTGTTCAAGCCTGCTGACCTGCATGCTGCCAACGTTAATGCTATGCTTGATCAGGTTCTGGCCTGGAGCGGCGCGCTGAAGACACTGCGCCAGTAAGAGTTCATTCTGGCAGTTCCAGATCTGTAAAAGTCCGAACATGAAGCAAGGGGAATCTCCAGCCAGGCGGCTGTGGAGATTCCCCTTATTTGTTCTTAGTAGTTCTCGGGTCCTTATCGCGGAAGCAGCCGGCTGATCAGCTCTCTGCGGCTGGACACGCCTGTCTTGGCGAAGATGGATTTCAAATGATCCTGTACGGTGTAGGCGGAGATATGCAGCGATTCTGCCAGCTCCTTAGTCGATAACCCCAGCGCCAGCAGCTCTGCCAGCTCCTTCTCCCGCGCGGTCAGAGCGAAAGCTTCGGCCAGCAGCCGGAAGACATCCCCGGAGCGGGCACTCACCAAGGAAACGGCGAGCTGTGTCTGCGGGCCGCCAAGCAGGCTTGCGGTAACCGTCAGATACGCTCCGTCTCCGGCCGGGAGACTTATTCTTGCCTGAGAAATCCCGGTTCCGGCGGGCTTCTTCGCGCCGAGCACCCGCAGGCAGACGGCACGCACCGGGCCGGGAAGCTGTCCTTCTTCCAGTTGCTCCAGGTTCCAGATCTGCTTCAGCCAATAACGGGCCGCTGCATTCGCACTGACCGGGACCAGCCGCTCACTCAGCACCAGAATACCGTTATCCTCCGGCACTGTCCGGTCCGCTCCGGATACCGGCAGGACAGAGGCATACGCACGCAGACGTTCAGCGATCAGCGGAGCTACCGAAGCCAACAAGGTGCATTCCTGCTCCTGAAACGTCGGCTGGCCCAGCGGACGGAATAGGGTCAGGAATCCCCAGCAGACCCCGCCTGTACGCAGCGCCACGCGCAGCTCATCCCCGAATCCGGCGGGCTGCAGCACCTTGCGGTAACGCGCGCTTTTCTCCAGGCTTCCCCCGGTCACTCCGCTTAAGCAGACTGCCGGAATATCCGCCACGGCTAACTGCTCATACTTCATATAATCCTCATGCAGATATTCATATTCGAATAATACCGAATGAACCTCTTCAAGTCCCTGCTCCGTGACCGCCCCTGTCGTTAAAAGCGTGTGCGGGTCTACTGTCGTACAGCAGGCAGCAGCGAACGGAACCAGCAGGCGGAGCCTGGCAATCACCGCTTCGCGGTACTGCTGTGAATCCAGCACCGGACCACCCCGGGCAGGGTCAAGCTGTAATAGGCTATGTATTCCCTTGTTCATCTTCTGTCCTCCCCGAAATCCCACAAATGTGGGATAGTCTGCTGCCCGCCCAAGCAGGATAATGATACGTAACGTTAATTATACCGCAGATCCTGCAATCCACCACGAAGGACGGGAATACTCATGAAAACAGATATAGTAGTAATCGGCGGTTACGGGCATGTCGGGTCACAGATATGCCGGCTGCTCGGGGCACAGCACCCCGGCAAGGTCTACGCGGCAGGAAGAAATCTGCACCGGGCCGAGGAATTCTCCCGCAGTACCGGCGGATACGTGAAGCCGCTGCGCCTGTCGGCAGAGATGCCGCTTCCTCCAGAGCTGCTGGAGAAGGTCAAGCTGGTCGTCATGTGTCTGGATCAGCAGGACACCCGGCTGGCTGAAGCCTGCCTCCAGAGCGGCACCCAATATGTAGATGTCTCGGCAAACGGAGACTTCCTGACCATGCTGCAAAGACTCGACCCTGTGAAGCATAAGCTCAAGGCAGCGGCAGTGCTAAGTGTGGGTCTCGCGCCGGGGCTGACAAACCTGCTTGCGGCACGGGCCGTCCAGGAGCTGGACCACACGGAGCGGATCGACATCTCGATCATGCTGGGACTGGGTGACAGCCATGGACAGGCGGCTATGGAGTGGACGGTGGACAACCTCGGAGCCGACTTCGAGATTACCGAACACGGCAGCCCGCGCACCGCCTCAAGCTTCACGGAGGCTAAGGCGGCGGATTTCGGGTTTGCTCTGCGGACGCATAGAGCCTACCGCTTTCCTTTTT
Organism: Paenibacillus sp. FSL H8-0332; assembly: GCF_037963835.1. Taxonomy (NCBI): domain Bacteria; kingdom Bacillati; phylum Bacillota; class Bacilli; order Caryophanales; family Paenibacillaceae; genus Paenibacillus; species Paenibacillus sp. FSL H8-0332. The sequence continues at coordinate 2,526,283 of NZ_CP150145.1, read as the reverse complement.
CGGATCAGATGACTCTGCCACAGACCCTTGCTGTCCCTTCCGTCTCGACCCGGCTCTGCTTCGATTCACGGAGCATGACCTCAGCCGCAGCGCTGCTGCGCCGCACCGGACTGTCCCGTCTGCTGCGTAACCGGAGGCTCCGCAACCTCGCGGTCCAGGTGTTCACCCGCTTCCGCTTCGGCTCGGAGCGCTACGCTGTCAAAGTCGATGCCTACGGTACGAAGGACGGCAGACCCGCCTCCAGAGAATACGGAATTACAGGCGTGCATGAAGCATCCATCACAGCTCAAGCGGCGGCCGGAGTCGCCTTGAGACTCTATGAGTCAGCTCCGTCTCCCGGTGTCTATCATATTGAGCAGCTATTCTCCCTTGATTCCAACGGGGAACAATGTTCGCTAATTCCGTCCGCTTCCGGCGGAACCGGGCCCTCCTTCCGTTATCCGCTGGACGGACTGGCTATCTGGACCCGCTCCGACCGGCCTTCACATGCTTAAGCTGGGCGACAATAATCACGCTGATAATCACCAGCAGGAACCATGAGCTGATCTTGCCGAAGCCGACCAGCTGCCAGCTCTCGTGCTGGTCCGGGTATTGCCACGCCCCCAGGAAGGTCGCAATATTCTCGGCCAGCCAGATGAAGAACCCCACAATGGCAAAAGTAAGCACAAGCGGCATCCGGTACGTCTTGCCCTGCACCCGGTAGATGATCCAGGTTCTCCAGAATACCACTACTACCAGGGCTGTCAGCCACCAGCGGAAATCTGGAATATAGTGGTGGGTGAAGAAGTTCAGGTAGATCGCTCCGCCCAGCAGTCCCGCAGCGGCAAGACCCGGCCAGCCGGTCAACTCCATCTTCAGTCTGCGCCAGATCTGGCACATGTAGCTTGCCACACTGGCATACATGAATCCGCTGTACAGCGGCACACCGAGCAGCTTCGCATAACCGGGTTCCGGGTAGGCCCAGGAGCCCATTCTTATTTTATACATCTCCAGCACCAACCCAATCACATGAAACACACAGATGACCTTAAGCTCATCCAGTGTCTCCAGCCCGCTCCGGTACATCAGGTACTGCACAGTAAGGAGGATCAGCAGAATCAGATCATAGCGGTGGATGAACGGCAGCTCTGCTGTCCGTGTCAGGATTAACGTTCCAAAGATCGCTACAGGAAAGATACAGCTCATCGCCTGATGATACCCGAAGTGCAGCAGCCGTATCATGCCTCTCAATAACGTCCCCTCCCCGCTCCCGGCGCCCATTATTCTGTAGCATCCGGTGTATATTCCAGAATATCTCCCGGCTGGCAGTCCAGCGCCTTACATATCGCCTCAAGCGTTGAGAAGCGGATCGCCTTGGCCTTGCCGTTCTTAAGAATGGACAGGTTCGCCATCGTAATTCCCACCCGCTCCGTAAGCTCTGTTACACTCATTTTCCGCTTAGCCAGCATCACATCAATATTAACGATAATCGCCATGGTCGCCACCTCAGACTGTCAGATCATTCTCAGATTTCAATTCAATCGCTTCATTCAGGAGCTTCTGGAGTACCGCCGCGAATACTGCAATCACCATGGATGCAAAAATAAGAATCAGCCCGATCACAATAATGCCCGGGGCATCATCCCGCTCCGCCAGCAGATAGAACAGCGGCAGTCCTAAGGTGAACATTCCGCTGATGGCGACTGCACAATATTTGATGTTCCTCAGGATCTGTACGGAATGCTCCGAGAACGCTTGATTACGGTCGATGTGGCTAAGCAGCTTGAAGGCCTGGTAGAGCGCAATGTAAAATGGCACCGCAGCCCCGTATAAATCAATCATGAGAAGAGCCTGTATGTAGCCAAAATCCGGATACAGCTCCGCTGCGAAGTCAGCGATGGCCGGGACCGCGAAGATACACAAGGCCAGCGCAGCCAGTGCAAACACAATAAGTACCGCCTTCAGAAACGTGGTTGAGCCTGGCTTACGGTTCATTACACAAACACCTCACTTGTTAGGGTGAGTATAATTTAGCATAAGATTTATCGTTTATCAATATATTTTAATTGAAAAGGAATATATTATTATTGTTCATCATTGACGGCAGATGTCAATAAACCGCTGTAGCCCGGCTGACAGGGTCTCGTTCTTGCGTGTACAGACAGCAATATGGTTGCTAAGCTGAATGCCTTCCACCTGTACACGGCATAACTGCTTCCACTCCACATAGTCCCGCACAGCCAGTGAGGAGATGAAGTTGGCGCCATACCCTGCCATGACCGAACGAATGACTTCGCCCAACCCGCTGAATTGCAGGGTCACACGCGGCGGCTTCAGGCCGTAGGTTGTACAGAGCGAGACCAGACGTTCCCGGGTGGAGCTGCCTTCCTCACGCATCACGAACGGCTCCTGCATCATCTCCGGCAGCGATACCGTACCATTGGCAAAAGGATGGGAAGGGGCCACTACGAACCACAGTTCATCCTCAAACAGCTCCAGCCAGTCTACATCCTCCGGCTTCTCCTTGGCTCCGCCCCCGTAAAAGGCGACATCTGCTTCATAACGCTGCAATTGTTCAAAGGCCTGCGTGGAATTGGTTGTGGTAATCTCAATCTCTATCTCAGGCTGCCCCGCCTTGAACCGGGCGGCCCAGCCCGGGACCAGGAAATTCGCCGGAAGATAGGTAGCGGCAATGCGCAGCTTCCCCTTCCGTCCCTGGCGGTAATCCTCTACGAACTCCTCAATCCGTTCTTCAGCCTCTTGATCTGGCTGGTCACCGCCGGCTGGCTGATCCTCAGCCGGGCAGCCGTCTTCGTGACGCTTCCCGTCTCGGCTACATAATAAAAAAGCCTCAGTGCATGAATGTTCATAAATACGCTCCTATTCATAGGTTGTATTCATAACCAAAAATTATGATTATGCCATTAACATATATTAGTATTATGAATTATAATCCCTTATATTTAAAGCAGTTCCAATACATCACTTATACAAATGGAGGGAATCCCATGGAAGAACAGAGCAAATGGAGTAAGGTCGATACCTATTTCGGTGACAGGCTGCTGGCGGCAGATCCGGTTCTGGAGGCTGTGCTGGATGCGAATGCCGGGGCCGGCTTACCGGCGATTGATGTCGCTCCGAATCAGGGGAAGCTGCTGTATCTGCTCGCCAAAATGAAGGGAGCGTGTAACATTCTGGAGATCGGCACCCTGGGCGGTTATAGTACCATCTGGCTGGCTCGGGCATTGCCGGAGACGGGCAGGCTGGTCTCGCTGGAATTCGAGCACAAGCATGTTGTAGTAGCTGAGGATAACCTGAGAATGGCGGGGCTGGCAGACAAGACAGAGGTAATTGAAGGCCCGGCGCTGGATTCGCTGGCGCTGCTGGAAGCCCGGGGCTATGAGCCGTTTGACTTCATCTTCATTGATGCCGACAAGCCTAATAATCCGCATTACCTGAAGTGGGCGCTGAAGCTGGCCCGGCCGGGCGCGGTCATTGTGGCCGATAACGTGGTGCGTGACGGCGAGGTTATTGACCCGGGCAGTGCGGATGAGCGGGTTCAAGGCATCCGGCAGTTCATGGAGCTGCTCTCCGCAGAGCCGCGTATAGATGCTACTGCAATACAGACGGTCGGCAGCAAGGGCTATGACGGCTTCGTGCTCGGCATTGTCACCGCATAAAATAACCCCACAAAGTGGGGCTTTAGCGTAGGTGATGACTCAGGTCCTTTGCGGGGGCACAAAACATATAGCTTTTAACGAATAACCCGCAGGGAAGGATAGCGATGCTTATCCGGCTCTGCGGGTTATTTGTTGTTGCGGGCTCTTTTTCGCTCACAGGCGTCCGCCTATTCCTTCGATAAGCCCTCAATCACCTGATCGATATTCCACTTAATCATCTTCAGGTAGGTGTCCCCGTCTTCGCCTTCCTTAGCCAGAGAGTCTGTGAAAATCTTGGAGTGGACCGGCACCCCGGTCTCGCGGGAAATCGTCTCCATCGTCTTAGGGTTGACGCTCGTCTCCAGGAACAACGCCGGAATCTGCTTCTCCTTGATGACCCCGATGATCCGGTTCATCTGCTCCGGTGTTCCCTGGCTGTCGGTGTTAATCTCCCAGATGAAGGCGGATTCGAAGCCATAAGCCTTGGAAAAGTATTTGAAGGCCCCCTCACTGGTCACAAGGACGCGCTTCTCCTGCGGGACCTTGCTCACAGCTTCCTTGGCATACTGATCCAGCTCTGTCAGCTCCTTCACATAAGCAGTCTGGTTATCCAGATAATACTGCTTGTTGTCCGGGTCCCGTTCGATCACACGTGCGGTAATGATATCCACATACTTGACCGCGTTCTGTATATCCAGCCAGGCATGAGGGTCAACCTGGGATTCTTTTCCCTTCTCGGTTAGGTACATCGGCGTGACCTCTTCGGAGACGGCAAACGCGGCAGCTTCCTTTTTCGTCACCTTGAGCAGATCCTGGAACCAGCCCTTCCCGGTCTCCAGATTCAAGCCGTTATAGAAAATAAGGTCCGCACTCGACACCTTGCCTGTATCTGCGGGCAGCGGGTCATACATATGCGGGTCTGTGCCAATAGGCACCATACTGTATACCTCCGCCTTATCTCCGGTAATATTCCGGGTCATGTCTGCAATAATCGAATACGTGGCCACGATCTGCAGTTTGCCGTCATCCGCTCCCCCCTTACTGGTGTTGGAGCATGCTGCGAGTAGTAGAATGAGTACGGATGCCGATAGTATTTTGAACAGTCTCATGCTTGCTTCAGTCCTTTCCGCAGAAAATTATTCTTGGGCGATATGATGAATGAAATGCTGAACAGGGTGACGCCCACCAGCACGATGGTTGCACTTGTCGGCAGATTGTAGCGGAAGCTCACGTATACGCCGATGATCCCAGAGGCTGCCCCTACTGCGGAGGCCAATACGATCATATGCAGTAAGGAATTAGACCACAGATACGAGGTGGCTGCCGGGATGACCAGCATGGCGATGACCAGCACAATCCCAACCTGGGACAGGGAAGAGACGGTCACTACGGAGAGCAGCATCATCAGCAGATAATGATAAAAGCCGGTCTTCAGCCCGTAAGCCTTCGCTACCACCGGGTCGAATGAGCTGATCAGCAGTTCCTTGTACAGCAGTGTAATAATGGCAAGCACAGCCAGCATGATGATAAAAGATTGCAGCAGCTCGGATTGCGGAACGGCCAGAATGTTGCCGAACAGAATATGGGTGAGATCCAGCCCGCTGCGGGCGAACGTAATCAGGACAATACCGAGTGCAAAGAAGGAACTAAGAATGATGCCGATGGAGGTATCGCTCTTGATATTGCTGCGGCTGGTGATGAATTGAATGAGAATAGCGGCTAACAGGCCGAACAACGAAGCGCCCAGCAGGATGTTGATGCCCAAAATATAAGACAGGGCGACGCCCGGAAGCACCGCGTGAGATAAGGCGTCGCCCATCAGCGACATTTTGCGCAGAACGATGAAGCTGCCCAGCGCCCCTGAGACAATCCCGAGGATCATCGCAGATAACCCGGCGTTCAGAGCGTATACCGGAATATTCAGCAGATCTGACAGGGCCTCAACCATGAGCGGCACCTCCTGCTCCCTGGATGATCACATTGCCCAAGGACGTACCGTAGGCTCTGCGGATATTCTCCGTGGTGAAGGTATCCTGCACATCTCCGAAGGCGATTAGCTGCTTGTTGAGCAGAATGATTTTGTCAAAATATTCTTCGACCTCATGCAGATCATGGTGCACCACCAGGATGGTCTTGCCTTCCCCGCGGAGCTGCTTGAACAGGTTCACGATGATGCGCTCACTGACCATATCAATGCCGACAAACGGCTCATCCAGGAAAAACACACTGGCCTCCTGGGCCAGCGCCCGTGCGATAAACACCCGCTGCAGCTGCCCGCCGGACAAATTACTAATCTGCTTATCCGCGAGGTCACCGATCTCCACCATCGCCATGCTGCGCTCCGCAATCGCCCGCTCCTTCTTGCCCGGACGCCGGAACAGCTTCAGGTTCGGATAAGTTCCGGTCAGCACCGTATCCTTAACTGTAATGGGAAAAGTCAGGTCAATATCGTTCTTCTGCGGCACGTAGGCGATATTTCGTCTATACAGGGCGATGTCCTTCCCCTCTGCCTTAACCGTTCCGCTTCTCTTCTTGATCACATCCAGCAGCGCCTTAATGAACGTGGACTTCCCGGCGCCATTGGGCCCGATAATGCCTACGGAATGCCCGAAGGGGATATCCAGCGTTACACCTTCCAGCGCCGAATTGCCGAAATAATCAACGTTTAAACCTTTAATCTGAATCATATGAACACCCCGTCTCTTGTTTGGTCTATCTAGTCTTTTTAGGTTTTGGGATTGGCCGTGACTCCAGAGAAGTTTTGGACTTCCGGCCGCTGCCCAATTTGGATTTCCTGATTAGAACCGCTCTTCGCGGTAGAAATCCAAATACAAAGCATTCCTGTATCCCCTTAAATTTGGGCTTTGAAATTTAACGAGCACCTCCTTATGATAAATGGTGTCCACGACGACAGCCAATCATCTATAAGGAAGGTGCTCTTACTATGAAGTTTAAACAATCGGCCCAACAAAATCAACGCATTGAACGTATTACCCCTCATCATCTTATTGTGGGGATCGACATCGCCAAATTCACTCATGTCGCTCGTGCCACCGACTACCGAGGCATCGAACGTGGAGCCTATCTTTCCTTTTCCAATGATCAGGAGGGGTTTGAAAAGCTGTTTCAGTGGATGCAGGCGCTCCAGATCCAATTTCACAAAACCGATGTCATTTTCGGTGTGGAGCCCACCGGTCACTACTGGTTCAATCTGGCGCTCTGGCTTCAAGAGAAGCAGCTCGAACTCGTTCTCGTCAACCCTTTTCAGGTGAAACGCAATAAAGAAAACCGGGACAACTCCCCAACGAAAAATGACGTCAAGGATGCCTTAGTGATTGCCGACATGGTCAAGAATGGCTACTACAGCGACCTATACCTGCACACGGGACCGTTTCAGGCGCTTCGGCAACTGGTCAACACCAGAGACTACATTTCCAAACAAGCTTCCAGTATAGTCAACCAAATCTACCGCTGGACTGACATCTACTTCCCTGAGTTCCAGCAGGTCTTTAAAGACATCACTTCGAAGACCGCTCTGGCAACGTTAGCCGAATTTGCTCACCCTTCCGATCTTTGCACCTTGTCGGTTCAAGAGGTCATTGTAGGGTGGAAGAAGCGTTTAAAACGTGCCGGTAGCCACAAAGTCGCCGTCGCTCTCCTCCACGCGGCACAACGAACGGTAGGCAGCCCAGAGTCCGTCGAAGAAGCTAAATTGAGTCTATCGATGCTTTTACAGCAACTACAGTTATTTCACGACCAAATGGAGCTACTGAAGGAGAAGATTCATCACATCCTTCAAACCATTCCCGCGACGAAGAGCTTGCGATCGATTAAAGGGATCCATGACATTACCTTGGCGGCGTTATACAGTGAAGCAGGTGACTTCAGCCGCTTTGCCCACGGCAACCAATTACTTCGTTTAGCTGGTTTACATCTGTCGGAGAACAGCTCAGGCATCTACAAAGGCCAAGTGAAAATTACGAAGCGAGGGCGACCTGGACTGCGAAAAATTCTCTTTATCGCCGTATTTCAGATGGTCTCCGTCAATCCGGAATTTCGGGCACTTCATCAGCATAACAAACGAGTGAAACACATGACTGGCATGAAGTCCATCATGAAGCTGTGCGGGAAGCTCGCACGCATGCTTGTAGCGATGTCCAAGAAGGGTTCCGACTATGATGTGTGCAAGGTAAACTCTGCAGCCTAAGACCGAAAGTATTCACTTGCCAACTGGCTCATTCGCAGGATTCATCATGAAGCATGAGTACCGTTACGACCGCCTAAAGGGCTCAGACCCGTGGACAAAGCACTGACGGACTCCATCTCCTTGATAGGTGTAACGAAGGAATGTAAGGGCATCGACCCGTTGAGACATGGGAGGGTAAACCACAAGGTTAAAGATGGAGCATGCAAATAAAGGGATTTAATGGGAATTGTCTTGTGTCCCCTTATTTGGTTATGCCCGTACCGCCACCTTAACCCCCACCCGCTCTGCTTCGTTACTGCATTTGTATTCATAACGAATGAAATCCTGCGAATTAGCGAGCTAGCGTAAGAAAACTGAATCATAAGGAGGGAGGCGGTCGCTACCGCTCCTCCAGTTCCAAAATTCCCCTCCGCCACTTTTCCCGCAACTTGAATTATTCAGTTCAAACTATATAGCCTATTAATGTGTCTATTGTTTCTCTTATACACATATGTTTCCCTGAGGAAACTTTTATTCTTATGGATAATATATTTGATCATAGGCAAATTGTCAACGGTAATTTAAATTTTAATTTGTAGGCGTGGAGTGCTGGGGCAAAGTTCAGGGGCACAGGAATAGGTTAAGGGAAGGCGGAGGACGTTCAGGGGCTCCCAGAATATCGAGGGACTACGGGGATTGGAGGGAGCGCGGGCATGCTCAGGGTCACAAGAAGGTACTTGGATACGGGAATTTCTAGTGGATGCCTAAGAGTTTACGGACAACGGGGATGTCCAGGGTCCGGAGGCATGTCCACGGGCAGGGCGTCTCCCTCTTGGCGGCTAACAGGTGGAAAAACGTATCTTAATTAGCCCACTTCAGGCAAGTGCATGGAAACAAGTGGAAATAGTGCAACTAAAATAGTTTGTTTGGGCTTCTGCGGCTGAATGGGCTGAAATTAAGTGTTGTTTATACAACTGTTGTCCGGGAAGCGCTCATTCGTTCATCAGCAAGTGGAGGAAATCCACCTAATTCCTGAGGTAAACGCCACTCTACCTCGGCGCGCACATTGTGTTCGCTTTTCCGCATTCATTCTGCCCTTGCACCCACCAACAAGTAAATTGTGTTCGCTTTTTCGCATACATTCGGCCTAGCACTTATCACCAAGGAAATTGTGTTCGGTTTTCCGCACACATTCAGCCCTCACACCTACCGCAAGTAAATTGTGTTCGGTTTTCCTCATACATTCGGTCCTGACACCCACCAACAAGTAAATTGTGTTCGCTTTTTCGCCTACATCCAGCTTGCGTTCACCCGCACCGCAACTCCACATAAGCTAGATATCATCATATTGGCCTCTGCAATAAACAATAAAAAAGCCTAACCCGGCGACCGCTTGCGCGGACATCCTGATCAGACCCCTGTAAATAGTTGTATACTATTCATCATTCATACTATCCGTCATTTATACTATCCGTCATACTATCCTTCTACTATTCCGCTATGCCTCAAAAATCTCCTCCAGCACCCGCCCGTCCCCCGGCCCGAACTCCATCCCCAGAATCCGTCCCATCGTCGGGGCGATGTCGACCATCTCCAAGTCACCGATGGGGTAGCTCTGCTTGATCCCCGCACCTGCGATGACGAGATTGCAGCGGTACCCGCTTGCATCGGGGGAGTAGCCATGCGTAGCATAGCGTATGCCTTCAGCCTGCAGATCGGTGATCAGCGTGTCCGCCAGCGCCTCATCGAAGCTGTAGCCCCGCTGGGCTTCAAGCATGACTTTTGCCACCGGGCTGGCGTGGAACTGCTTCAATGTCTCTTCCGTATATACACTCTCAATTCCTGGTGCACCGTCACGCCTATATTCATCCACAGCCGCCAAGGCCAGCCGCTGCGCTTCCTCATCTCCGGGCTGCACATGCAGATAAGCTGAACCGCCGCCGCTCTGGAAGTAGGCCCGCCACTGCATCACGCCGTCCTTCTCATAGATCAGCCCCTTAGCCTGCAAAATATTGTTCAAATGCACCTTGTAGCGCACGTTGAACTGGCCATGGTCGCCCAGTACCATAATCACCGTCTCCTCCCGGATTCCGGCATCCTCTACCGCTTGCATGATCTCCCCCAGCCGGTTGTCCATCCGCAGGATGACATCATCTACTTCCCCGCTGTCCGTGCCGCACATATGCTTGGTGTCATCCAGGTCGATCAGATGCATCATCAGCAGGTTCGGCTTATGCCGCTTAATCGTATCGGCAGCACATTTCGTGGTGAAGTTATCGAGCTGCGGCTGGGCGATGCCCTGCCTGATCCGTCCGTATTTCAGCTCCAGCCGGGCGCAGTACAGGGGACTGCCGCTTCGCAGTACCTTGAGCGCCTGATTCTCCCCTTTTAGCGCCCGGATCTCTGGAATATTATACTGAATCGAGGACTTGCCGCTTACCGGCCAGAGCAGTCCCGCCGTACTCAGCCCTGCCTTACGCGCGGCATCATAGATCGTTGGCACCCGGACCGCCTCGCGGAACCAGAACCAGCGCTGCTCCTCCTCCGGCACGAACGGCTGCAGCGGATTGTTGTGATAGACGCCGTGCTTATCCGGGTAGACGCCGGTAGCGATGGTCGTATGCACCACATAAGTGAGCGTGGGATAGACACTTCTGAGACGGTTGCTGTAGGCACCGCTGGTGATCAGCTTAGACAGATTAGGCAAGCGGCTGGCCATCTCCCAGTGATCTTCAGAAAAGGCATCATAGGAGATGACGATCAGATGCTTGGCTGCAGAGGGTGGTTGCGGTTTCAGTCCAGTAGATTCCATACTATGTCCCCTTTGGCAATGTGATGAAGATGAAGAAGCCGATCAAAAAGAGCGGAATAATCGACAAAATACTATAGCGGGCATCCCCCACCAATGTGGTGGTTAGAGACATTAATGCAGGGCCGAGAATCGCCGCGAACTTGCCGAAAATATTATAGAACCCGAAGAATTCGTTGGAATTCTCCTTCGGGATGATTTTGGCGAAATAGGACCGGCTAAGCGCTTGAATGCCGCCCTGTGCCGAGCCGATCAGCGCACCCAGCAGGAAGATATGCCACACCGAAGTAATGAAGAACGCTGCGATACAAGAAATAACGTAGGTGAAAATCCCCGCAATAATCAGATTCCGGGCGGAGTAGGTTTTGGCCAGATTGCCATAGAGAATCGCGCAGGGAAAGGCAATAATCTGGATGATGAGCAGAATTCCCAGCAGCGTGAAGGTATCCAGGGCATCTGTGCCGAGGACGGAGGTGGCGTAGGGTACGACCATTTTGATAATCGTATCTACTCCGTCAATATAGAAGAAATACGCGAGCAGGAACACAAAGACGATGCGGTGCTGGCGGATATTTCTGAAGGTGGCAGCGATGCGCTGGAAGCTCCGGGCCACAGGCTTCGGCTCAGGCTCGATATAATATCTCTGCTTCACATCGCGGATCATCGGCACCGTAAGCAGCCCCCACCAGAGCGCCGTAATGATGAACCCGATCTGGTAGCCGATAGCCTTGTCCATCCCCAGCAGGAAGATCAGCAGCAGGCTGATGCCGAACGGAATACAACTGAAGATGTAGCCGTAGGCGAACCCTCGGGTAGACACCTTGTCCATCCGTTCATCCTCCGTAATATCCACCAGGAAGGAATCGTAGAAGATGTTGGACCCGGCGAAGCCGACCGCTGACAGAATGTAAAAGGCGATGAGCAGCTGCCATTGCCCGCTGTCCGGGGACACGAAGGCCAGGGAGGCGGTGGCAAGGATACCGAGCGCAGCGAAAAAAATAAAAAACCGCTTCTTCCGGTCCTTATAATCCGCAATCGTACCGAGAATCGGGCTGAGGACCGCAACCAGAATACTGGCGATCGAATTGAAATACCCCAGGTCCATGCTGCTGCCCACATTATCGAACATCCCGAAGATAATCGGCAGCAGCGCCGTAGTTACTGCCATGGAATAGGCGGAATTTCCGCAGTCGTACAGAATCCACGATCTCTCCTCTTTGCTTAGCTTCATCTCATCTTCTCCTCTTATAACCGATTGTTTCAGTTATATCACGCCAACATATGAAGGATGTTAATGGGGTGTAAAATCACGGGCGGATCTGCTATTACGATTATGTCCATCATACCATAGGCCTTCTTCCCAGGTGATGACTATATCTGAATCCGCTCGTACAGGCCGCCAAAGAACGCCGCCCCATCCGACTATGAGCTTGACCCGACGGCTCCTAGCCGATCAAGCCAAGCTCAGGTAAGGTGGTCACACCAGGAACTCCTCCGCAGCTGACAGCAGCTCCGCTCCGAATTGGCTCTGCACCCAGGTGTCCGAGTACACCGTATCGAGATACCGTTCTCCTTTATCATGCAGGATGGCGGCGCAGACCGCGCCGGGAGGAATTTCCTGCTTCAGTTGCTGTATCGCAGCAAGCACTGCCCCGGAGGAGGCTCCGGCCAGAATGGATTCCCTGCGGGCCAGCGCCCGGCAGCCCTTCACCATATCAGCGTCGGTCACATGCACAATCCGGTCGATCAGATCCGGTCTGCGCAGCGAGGGCACGATACCTGCGCCCAGTCCAGGGAAACGCCTCTTCTTCGGATGGCCGCCAAAAATAACGCTGCCCTCTGCATCCACCGCCACAATCCTTGTTCGCAACCCCTTGTCCTTCACGTATTCTGCCAGCCCGTTTATCGTTCCGCAGGTACTGACGCTACAGAACAGATAATCGACCTGCCCCAGCTCCTTCACGATCTCAGGCATGGTCGTATCATAATGGGATAGATAGTTATTGGGATTGGCATACTGATTCGGCCAATAGCTGCCCGGTATCTCCGCGAGCAGCTGCTGCACACGCTTCAGCCGGGCCGGCAGGAATTCCCCGGTTTCGGGATCAGGGCGGTCAATGAAATCAATGGCCGCACCCAGTGCCTTCAGCAGCTGAAGATTCATCCCGGTGGTTCTGGCATCCACCACACTGATGAAGGTCATCCCGAGCTGCTTGCATATCATAGCTAGGCTGATGGCCATATTCCCGGAGCTGGATTCAATAACAACGGTCCCCGGCCCGATAAGGCCTTCCTTCCATGCTTCCCGGATCATCCGCAAGGCTGGGCGGTCCTTTGCGCTTCCTCCCGGGTTCATCAGCTCCATCTTGGCGTAAACGCTGAACCCGCTGGTAGGAAACAGATTATCCAGCTTCAGGAGCGGTGTATGTCCGATAGCTGATAATATACCCCTGGTAAGCTGCGGCTCCGCCGTCTGTTCCACTGCCTGCTGCTTCACTACCCGCTGCTCCGTTTGATCTTTCCGGTAATACAGCTTCTTGTTCTTCACCTGCCCGCCCGCCAGCTCCTCGTCCTCTTCCATCAGAATGACCTCAATATCGTCCAGCAGATGACTTGCGATCATCAGACCAATCTCCGGGATGCATGCCCTGATCTCTTCCCTGATGACCGGAACGCAGGATGGAGCCGCTGACCTGCTCTGGATATACACAGATAATGCATTATGGCTGACCCCGACCCGGACCCTGGCCTGCTGAAGATGACGGTAGACCACCTGTTCAATATCGTAGATGCTGATTTTCTCCCCATGCTTCAGCTCACGGCCCACCCGTTTGACGATGGACTGGAAGCTCTGCCGCTCCGCCCCGTCTACCTGCACAGTCCTGAAATCCCTCACCACATCATAGGTGACAAACCGGAGGGCTGGCAGCAGCTTACGTACGGTTGAAGTCAACACCAGAATGCCTTCGCCGTTACCCAGCGGGTCGAGTCCTTCCCCTACGATCTCCGTCCCCACGGCTTCGGCAACGATGCCTTCAGCCAGCAGATACCGGCCCAGCTCATGCGAATAATAAGCAATCGTGCCGATTTCAATCGACCCGTACGTATCGGTAATATCCTGCGGCTTCAGGCCGAACAGGCGGGCCATATTCTGCTGCCACTCCTGTGTAGCGATCTCGCCGACCAGAATGATTTTGCGGATTCCAAGCGCCCGGGGGTCGTCTGCAGCATATACGATATGATCCAAGATAGAGGGCATTGTGTATAGCAGGTCGGGCTTGAATGCCTGAATACGCTCAATATGCTGTTCTACCGGCAACTCGAAGGGAATGGAGCTGTTAACCAGTCCCAGCCGTGCAAAAATAGCCAGCGCCGTATTCGCAGCATGTCCGGTTCCCATATCCGCCAGCGCCCTGGCACATCCGCTTCCCTGTAGCACTTCCCCGAACAGCCTGGTTTTGATATCGATATAATGCTGTTCATCCTCTTCCGAATAGACGATTGATTTACGCCGTCCTGTGCTGGTGCCCGAGGTCCGGTAGACGGCAAGAGAAGCATCGGGTTCGTTGTTATAATAATGAGTATCCAGCAGATCCGAAGTCATCAGGGGAAGATGCTCCAGACTGTAATTCATGTGCTCATTGCCAATAAGATCCTTGTACCAGGGGAAGTACCTGACTACTTCGTTTACTTTATCCCGCCACTGCTCCGCCATTCCCTTCGACGCCTCCCGCTCCGGTTGCCTGAACGCAGCCCCCGGATGAATACCTTCAATAATCTATGTAATCATCTGCCTGTGTGTTCAGTCCCGGGGCATGCGCCCAAGCCAAATCCGGCTCTGTACCGTACTATAGCCTATTAGAGTCTATGAACGGGGGAGTAGCATGAAGGAGCAAATCAGCAGAATATCCAATAAATTAACGAAGACAAGGGTACTGGCGAAGAAGATTGAATTAAAGAGACATATACCGGAGACCCGAAAATTAAGCCGGAAAGTACTCCAGGCGATGCTGCAAAATCATCAGATGGTCTACATTAAGCCCTGCTGCGGTTCGTTAGGCGAAGGGGTCATAAGAGTTGAACAGCAGATACTGCGGAGCAGTAGCGGCGCTGGCGGAAGCGAGGCTGCTTCGGGGACCAGGCGGTCCTACCGCTATCAGGCAGGGACAAGGATAAGCACATTCGGTAATTATAACGAGGCCTATCAGGCCCTCCTGGCAGAGACCCGGGGCCGATCCTATCTGGTGCAAAAGGGCATCCGGCTGCTGACTTACGGCGGACGGCCTTTTGATATCCGCGTGATGGTGCAGCGTAATCCTCAGGGGGAGTGGGAGGCTACAGGAGCGGCGGGACGCGTGGCGCATCCGCAGAAGGTGGTTACGAATGGCAGCCAGGGCGGAACCATCTATCCGGTGGAGACGCTGCTGAAGGCTTACACCCGTTCCGGGAAGCACAAGTCTCTGCTTGCCCAAATGTACAGACTTGGTGTGAAGTGCGCCATCCAGTTAAGCTCTGCCTATCCCGGACTTAAGGAAATTGGCCTGGATTTGGCCTTGGACCGGCGGCTGACTCCCTGGATTCTGGAAGTGAACACCGCCCCCGATCCCTGCCCGTTCACCAAGCTGAAGGATACCCGGATGCTGGACCGGATCGTAAGATACGGCAAAGCCTACGGGCGTACGTACAATCTGAAGTGCCGGAAGGCCAAGAGAGGCGTGTAGGTACAGCATGCCCCATCCTTGCGCCCGGCCTCCCGGCCCAGCGCAAGCCTTAGTGGTCTTCCCGGTAAGCCCCCGGGGTGCTGCCGGTATATTTTTTGAACACCTTGTTGAAGTAATGTTTGTTCTCATACCCGACCCGGCGTCCGATCTCACCTACCGGCAGATCCCGGTGGAGGCTCAGCAGCTTCTGCGCTTCCTTGATCCGGGTGGTATTCAGGTAATTGACGAACGTATCGCCGGTGACCTTCTTGAACAGGCTGCTGATGTAATTCGGATGAAGATGCATCAGCTCAGCCAGATGATCCAGGGACAGGTCATTCATATAATTCAGCCGGGTATAGGCAAGAATCCGTTTGGCATGAGGCGGACAGTCCGTGCTGTCCAGGGAGGGAAGATTCCGGTTCACCTGAATCAGCAGCCGGGCTACCTCTTCCTTATCCACCGGCTTCAGCAGGTAGTCCACTACCCCGCAGCGGAGCGCCCGGCGGGCATATTCGAAGTCATCATGTCCGGTAAGAATAATGAAGCGCTCACATAAACCGTTCTCCTTCGCCTCCTCCATCATCTCGAACCCGTTCTTCTCCGGCATATGCAGATCGGTTACTGTCACATCCGGCATATATTCCTTCATAATCTGAAGCGCCTCGAAGGCGTCGCCAGCCTCGCGGATCTCAGCTCCGACAGGCGCGGCTCCGCCAATCACCTTCACCAGCCCTCCAAGGATAATCGGCTCATCGTCTACGATCAGAATTCTCATGCTTGCTCTGCCGCCCCTTTCGATAGGATGATGGTCAGGCAGGTCCCCTTGCCCACTTCACTCTCAAGCTCCAGCCGTGAAGTCCCGCCATAGAATGATTTAATCCGCTCGCTGACATTATACAGCCCCACGCCTCCCTCCGCCTCTTCCTGAGTTCTCACCTCTTCCCCGCGGGATAACCGGGCACGAAGCTGCTGCACCTGTTCTTCAGGAATGCCAAGGCCGCTGTCCGACACGCTGATTCGGATCTCGTCCGCCGTCTTCTTCGCCTGAATCAGAATATGGACCGGCCGCAGCGTCACGGCAGCTCCGTGAATAATACTATTCTCGACCAGTGGCTGGAGGATGAATCTTGGACAGATCAGGGACTCGGCAGCCACAGCGATATCGACCTCATAGGTAAGTCGTTTTTGCAGCCGCATTTTGTGAATATTGAGATAGAAAACCACGGTCTCAAGCTCTTGGGAGAGAACGGTATGATCCTCCTGGGCGGACAGGCTGTAGCGCATCAGCTTGCCGAACCAGTACGAGATTTCAGCCACTTCCTTGTCATTGTTGGATTCCGCCAGCATCCGGATGGTCTCCAGCGTATTATAGAGAAAATGCGGCTTGATCTGGGCCTGGAGCACTTTGTAAGCAGCTTCCTTATTGCGCAGCTCGGCCCGGTGGACATTGTTGATCAGCTCATCCATGCGCAGGAGCATCGAATTATAGGTCTCGGTCAGAAAGCTGATCTCATCCCTGCGGCCCGGCTTATCTTCCTTGCTGATGGACTGCTTCAGGTTATCATCATTCAAGTTACGCATATGCCGGGCCAGCCGGAGGACGCGCTTGGTAATCGTCGAAGCCAGGGTGTAATACGCAAACGACAGTAACGCCAGCAGAACGGCGAAGGTGGTAATCATCACGATCTCCTGGCTTCGGATCGAACGGAACACCTCAGATACCTTGCCGATCACGGCGACACGTACACCCAGTTCCTTCATATATAGCTGATTAACAATGACCTCACGGTTGATAAAATAGGTCTGTGCTTCTCCTGAAGCCAGTCTGCTCCAGGTGGCATCGTCCACTGCTGCGGGAATGCCTTCCCGCTTCAGCGGCTTGCCCTCCGCCGGCAGAAGCAGCGCGGCCCAATCCCCTCCGCCTGTCGCCCGGTAGAACTTGCGGATCAGCTCACTGCCGACCCGCAGCTCCAGCAGTCCCACAATCTCGGTAAAGTCATTGTTATATATTTTCTGGTAGAATACCAGCGGGGGCGCTTCCACCTCAGGATCGGGAATGATCCACTTGCCCTGTCCCGGCCGCAGTATACGGGTAGCCTCGGCACCCTGTTCATCCAGCGCCGATAGTTCGAGCAGCCGGTCAGTAATGGGCAGCACGCCCTGCTTGGTGATATAGATTCTGAACGTGTCGATCTCCGGACTGATATTAAGCGATTGCAGAATCACCGGATTGATATAACGGTTATAGGCATATATGCTCTCTGAGTCCGTCTCATAGCTGCCGTCCAGATAGTCAGTGACATACGGGTTGTACTGGAGCATCCGCTGGGTGGAATCGATCCGGGCCAGATCCGCCTTCATATTGGAATAGGCCTGCTCCAGTATCTTCTGACGGCTCTCCACAAACTGTCTGCTTACACTGTCATAGAGCTTGCTGTAATAATAATAGCCGAAGGTAACGACCGGTATAAAAATCAGCAGGATATATCCTAATATCATTTTGCGTACAATGCTCACGGCAGCCTGTCCCCCCGGTGCCCGATTTCTTTTTTTCTTATCCTACCATGAATGTGTAAAACCCGGTAGAGACAGGTCTCTACCGGTAGGAAGCCGCTTACTTAAATAAATCCTTTTTCTTCTGATAGGTCATATTCGCCCAGTCGGTCAGCTTCTGCAGGCCGATGTTCTCTGCGTTCTTCAGCATATTCTCATAGGCTGCTACTGCGGCTTCCTCCGATTCAGCCAGATAGATTTTGACCTTCTCATTCTTGACCATCTCATCGATCTTGGTCTTAATGGTCTTCTCCTGTGAATCCGGCTGAGTCTGGATCAGGCCGATCTCCGGCTTGTAGATGCGGATCGACTTCAGATCCATCAGCGCCTGAGTTTTCTGCAGCTCAGGAACATAGGACAGCATGCCTTCCGTAACTCCATCGTTATAGAGATACCACCACTTAATCCCGTTGCTGTTCACGAAATCGGCATCGGACGGATTGTATTTGAAATCGGGGTGGCCTTCTTCATTCCAGGTCCAGTGCACGCCCTCTACCCCGAACATCGTCAGCTTCTTGCCCTCGTCGCTGGCCAGATACTGCATGAATTTGATGGAGGCCTCCGGGTCCTTATTCTTCTTGGTGATGAAGGTTCCGGAGAAGCCGAGTCCGGAGCTGACTACCTTGGCATCCTTCGACAATACGCTTGGCAGCATCTTGAAGGAGAAGTTCCCCTGATTGCTCTTGATCTTGATGTTATCGGTATCTGCGGTAGATACGGTGTGGCTATGGGCGAAGGCTTTGCCGCCTGTAGCATATTGATCATCAATCTGGTCATTGGCCAGTGCGAAATTCTCAGCCAGGATATAGCCGTTACGGTACAGGCTATTCATGAACTTGAAGAAGTCCAGCATCTTGGGCTGCCTGATTGCATATTCCACCTTGCCGTCCTGCTCATACCAGCCGTCGAGCAGGGTCTCGGTACCGAACTGGGCCAGGAAATACTGTTCGATCCAGTCCTTGTCCATGATCAGCGGGACCATCTCGGGATATTTCTCCTTGACCATGCCCAGCACCTTGACGAAATCATCCAGGGTCTTGATCGGCGGATTCCCCAGCTCCTTCAGAATATCCTCCCGTACCGCGATGCCCGGGTTGCCGTCGCTGCCTAACGAATATTTACTATTCTTCATCTCCTCCTGGGTCGCAAAGGAATTCCGCACGGTATAGAACTTGCCGTCATCCATGGTATGGATGGCAATCCGGGTCTTGTCAATCTTGAAATCCGGCGCATATTTCTCAATCAGCTCATTCCAGGAATAGGACAGCTTCGAGTCGGATAACCGGTCTATGTTGGAAGAGGTGAATACCAGGTCCGGCAGGTCACCGGAGGCAATCATCAGCGGAAGCTGCTTATCATCGGTAGCGACCGTAACCTTCAGCTTCACCCCTGTCTTCTCGGTAATCATGTCGGCGACCGGGCCCTTCCATTCCGTAACCGGGTACCACGACGCATCAATGAAGAGGCTTAACTCCTTCACTTCCGCAGGTTTGGCCGGAGAATTCCCGCCTGCTGCGGCGTCCGGACTGGCGGACGGAGTGACCTGGGCGGAATTTCCTCCGCTGCCGCAGGCGGATAACACTACGGCCATTGAGAGTGCGGCTGCAACCATTTTGAAGCTTCTGCTTTTGTTCAAGCTAATCCCTCCATGATTGAATTAATGAGCTGTATGAGCAATGGAACATTTGAACACTGAAGCACTGGCCTAGCCTTTTACCGAACCCAGCATGATGCCATGTACGAAATACTTCTGCAGGAACGGGTACACACAGATAATGGGAACAATAGAAACGACCATCGAAGTGACCTGTAAGGAGAAGCTGGTCACACCCGCCGAGGCACTGTTGGCTACCGCCAGCGAATCCATTGGAGAGTTGCTCTTGTTGATGACCTCCATCATGCGGAAGGCCAGCGTACGCAGTTCCTCGGACTGGACGAAATAAGCCGAATCCAGCCAGGAATTCCATTGCCCGACCCCCATGAACAAGGCCATAGTTGCCAGCACCGGCGTTGAGACCGGCAGGATGATGCGGAAGAATATCGTAAGCTCACCGGCCCCGTCTATATGCGCAGATTCTTTTAGCTCAGCGGGAATTTCACGGAAGAATGAGATCGCAATGAGCAGGAAGAACGTGCTGAGCATGGACGGGATGATGTACACCGCAAAGGAATTTAACAAGCCTAGTGAACGCAGGACTACATAATAAGGGATCAGTCCGCCGGAGAAGTACATAGCGAATACGATCACTGTGAAATAGACCTTGCTGAATAACAGATCACGATGGGACAGGCCGTAAGCGACGATGCTGGTGAGCAGCAGTCCAAGTAGGGTGCCGGAAACCGTCCGCAGTACGGAGATCAGGAACGCCTTCACCCACTTGGGATCATCCATGAACACCCGGTAATTCTCCAGGGTAAAGTTCCGGGGCCACAGATACACACCGCCCAGCAGCGAGTCCGAGCCTTTATTGAAGGAAGCAATTAACACATAATAGAACGGATACAGCATCGTGAGCATAATAATGAACAATACCACATAGATCACGCTGTCAAAAACAAAATCCTTCTGCCGCTGACTCTTCAGCACAGCCTTTCCTCCTCTCTCTAAAATAGACTTGAGCCTGACACCCGTTTGGCAATAAAGTTACTAGAGAATATCAGCGCTACCGAAATCACCGATTGTATTAAATCTATCGCCGCTGCATAGGAGAACCGCCCGTCGCTTAATCCCACCCTGAATGCGTAGGTCTGGACAATCTCAGAGGTTGGATTATTGATACTGTTGCCGAGCAGGTAAGCCTGCTCGAAGTTGGAGCCTACCAGGCCGCCGCCGAGAATACTTCCGATGGTCAGCACCAGTACAACAACGATGGTTCCCTTCATCCCCGGCAGGGTGATATAACGGATACGCGCCAGCCTTCCGGCACCGTCAATCTCAGCAGCCTCATAGAGGGAAGGACTGATTCCCGATATCGCCGCCAGAAAAATAATCGTCCACCAGCCCATCTCCTTCCACACCGCACTCCCTACCGCCAGCCCCCAAAAGTAATTCGGACTGGTCAGGAAGGCCAGCGGCTCATCCGTGAAGCCCATCGCCATCAGCGCCTTATTGACCACACCGACATCGGCGGACAGGAAGGCATAGGATACGCCAACCACGACCACCCAGGAGATAAAATGCGGCAGATAGCTGATCGTCTGTACAAACCGCTTGAAGGCCATATGCTTCACTTCATTCAGCATAATCGCCAGCAGAATCGGCGCCGGGAAGGCGAAGATGACCTTCAGCAGACTAAGGACCAGCGTGTTGCGGACCAGCTTGCCGAATTGATAGTCATGGACAAATTCATCGAAATACCTTAGCCCGACCCAATCGCTAGTGAAGATCCCTTTGATGCCGCCGGAGATGCTGTAATCCTTGAACGCCATCAGAATGCCGAACATCGGAGTATACGCGAAGATCAGCAGATAGATCATGCCTAGCCCGACGAACAAATGCAGTACTTTCTGTTTTTTAAACCGCTTCCATAAAAATGACCGCCGGCCGCCGCCGGTTCCGGGACTTTTTGGCTGTGTTTCCAATTCCATATGCGCTCCTCCCTCGTACCTTTAGTTTACCTGCAAGCCCGGGGATGGCGTAAGCCAACATTCTTAAGAAAGCGTTGTCATTTTTGAATACGCTTCCTTTGTTTATTTGTTGTATTCGTCATATAGTATAGAAGACAGACTTAAGATTTGAACTCGAAGCTTGGCCGTCACTGCGGTGAACATTTGGACTTCCGGCCGCTGTTGTATTAGGATTTCCCGATTATAACCTCTCCTAGTGGTAGAAATCCAAATACAAAGGCGATCGCTAACGCTCCTACAGTTCCAAATTTCCCCTACGCTTCTTTTTGCTTTTCGTTAATTTCATTAGTGCTTCTTATAACAGAAGTTCTAAGATGAAGGATATAGGTGCCAACTATGAACTCTAAGGAATACGGACTTGGCGAGGGTCCAATGGTAAAAGGGAACGGGTACAAGCCCCCCAATCTGCATAGATGGGGACCCGGCGTCCGGGATGTATATGCGCTGCATTATATCGTAAGCGGCAGAGGTTACTTGAAGACCGGCCAGACGGTGCACCCTGTGGAGACGGGCGAGAGCTTTATGATTTTTCCGCAGACGGAGGTGTATTACTATCCTGATCCGCAGGACCCGTGGGCGTATTGCTGGATTGAGTTCAGCGGGGCGGAGGCCTTGCGCTTACTTACCATGATTCATATCTCACCGGACCAGCCCGTTGTAACGGCCGCCCCGCAGGATTTCAGGGCTATGTTCGATCAGGTCAAGAGTAATCAGCTGGAGCCGTATGCACGGGAGCGGTCGGATGCGGTGCTTCATCTGCTGCTGTCCTACTATATGGAGTATTATCCGAGCGAGCAGGCCAGTCTCAAGAAGGACTATGTAGGGTCAGCGAAGGCCTATATTGAGAGTAACTATTGGAAGTCTTCCTTGTCGGTGCTGGATGTGGTGGAATATGTGACTATTGAGCGCAGTTACCTGTTCCGGCTGTTCAAAAAAAAGACAGGCACCTCCATCTCCGGCTACCTGACCACCGTGCGCATCCGGCGGGCCTGCGAGCTGCTGGCGGAATCCCGCTTATCCATTAAGTCCTTATCCTACTCGGTGGGTTATCATGACCCGCTGTACTTCTCGAAGATTTTCAAGAAGGTTACTTCTTACACGCCGTCACAGTACAGGAAGGTGTATAGGGAGGGGACGCTGTCTCTTCCTTCGGCGGGTGAGGGTGGGGGGTGAGGTGGGAGACATGAGGACGCCTGGGCGGCGCGCGGATAATTTGCCTGGGCGAGTGAGCCATGCTGGTCCTGGTGCTGGCGTTCGTTATTTGGTATACAATTGGCCAATTGCACAACTCGCGTCTGCCCAATGTGTTCGGTTTTTCGACTACATTTGATCCACGCGCCTCGCGCCTGCTCAATATGTTCGGTTTTTCGACTACATTTGATCCACGCGCCTCCGCACTAACCAATGTGTTCGGTTTTTCGCTTACATTTGGACCGGACGCCCTCGCAGAGCCCAATGTGTTCGGTTTTTCGACTACATTGGGTACACGCACGCTCGCCGCCAGCTCATTGTATTCGGTTTTTCGTATACACTCTAGGTCGTATGATTCTTCAGACCAAATCTGGGCTTTGAATGGTACCTATATATTCGTAGTATGTAACTCTTGGAGATTTCCCTCTCGCTACTGGGCGGAATTTACCTTTATCCACCAGCATATGGCTGTATTTAATAACTGTCGTTTTATGTAATTCAAGCTCTCTCGCAGCATCAACGGGACGAAGGACACGATAGTTACGGATAGCTAACCTCATCAAATCCCGTTCAATTCTGGAATAGGATTTCTCTGTGCTTCTGTTAGCAGTTCCTGCCAACAAATAAGGAGACAGAACGTTCCGCAGTGTGGAGAGAACAAAAGACGGATTCTCTTTCATCTCATCCAACGAGATATAGAGAACCATGTAATCCTGTGATTGCAGGAAGAGACCGCGATTCAAGTCCATCCGGTATTTGCTCCGGTCTGTACCATGCGATCCGTAATCCATAATCTCAAATGCAATACGCGAGGAACCAACCTTCCACAGTAAATCGATAAAATAGGATCTACCGCGCCAGTCCTTAACTTCATATTCCGGATGGAGTCCGTGAAAATGTCCGATAAGTGGCCACCACACACATTTAACGAATAAGCGGTTACCGTAGCTATGCCCCCGCTTAAGTGCATCAAGCCGCTCCCCCTTTCTTCGTTTCAAATGCTTGCTTAACCACTGGTCATGTTCTTCTGTAAATCCCACTCTAATTCCCCCGCTCTGCAATGAGATTAATCTCTAAACGCACAAAACCCCGCCTCCTTCTACAAGAGAAGGGAGCGGGGCATTCTTTGCCACGTTTGATGTATCTATCACTAGTGTGCCACTTTTGGTCAGCGAACGCAAGATAAAGATCACAAGGAGCCTTCCGGTCCGACTGCACACGCACATTGTGTTCGGTTTTTCACACACATTTGGCCCTCCCCCTCCGCACTGCCCAATGTGTGCGGTTTTTCGCTTACATTTGGTCCACGCTACCCGCGCCTGCCCAATGTGTTCGGTTTTTCGCCTACATTGGCCCTCACGCCTCCGCACTACCCAATGTGTTCGGTTTTTCGCTTACATTCCGCCCGCACACCTCGCGCCTGCTCAATGTGTTCTGTTTTTCACACACATTTGGCCCTCACGCCTCCGCACTGCCCAATGTGTTCGGTTTTTCGCCTACATTTGGTCCACGCGCCTCCGCACTGGATGGCGTAAAGTAAGTTGTGTACCAAGATTTGGAGCCTAGTCAAGCACCAAAAAAGTAGGGTATCCTCGGGATTGCGAAACCACCAAGGAGGAACCCTACCAATGAATATTTTACCCGAAAGTTCTCTGAATAATCTATTTGAAAAACTTGTTAAAGATTTTGTGAAAGACAACATGGAACTCTTGTTGCGCGCCGAGATCCAGGGGTTTATGGACAGTGAAGAAGCAGGTGCCAGCAATAGTCGCAACGGCTACTATACGCGAGACTTACACACGAAATACGGCCATATCGAGGACCTCCAGGTGCCCCGGGACCGCCAAAGCCTTTTCCAGACGCAGATGTTTGAGCCGTACCAGCGGCGGGACGGATGGTTAGAAGAAGCCGTCATCCAAATGTACAAATCGGGCATGGGCACGCGGGATGTGGCCCGGTTCATTGAAAGTATGTTTGGCAGCCACTACTCCCCCACCACGGTCAGCAATATTACAGCTACGGTGCTTGACGATATCCACCAGTGGCAGAAACGGCCACTGAGCAAACGGTACTCCGTGATCTACTTGGATGGGCTCTACGTGAAGCTGAAACGGGGCACGGTTCGTGGCGAAGTGGTCTACTTTGCGATGGGGATTGACGAGGAGGGACAGCGTCAAATTCTCGGGTTCTACGTGGGTGGCCAAGAGAGTTCAAATGGCTGGCGAGAAGTGCTCAAAGACCTGTACAACCGCGGAGCGCAGGAAGTACTGCTGGGTGTGTTTGATGGACTACCGGGGCTGGATGCGGCTTTTAAAGAGACCTATCCTCAGGCGGATGTACAGCATTGCGTAGTGCATAAAGTGCGGGCCACGTTCCCTAAAATCCGGATGGAGCACAAAACCGATGTCATTGAAGCGTTGAAAACCGTATATACAGCACCGGATGAAGTGGTAGCCCGGGCTAACTTTGATACGGTCAAAGCCAAGTGGAACAAGCTGTATCCGAAGGAAATGAGGTCCTGGGAGGAACAGTTATCCACACTACTGACGTTCTACAAGTATCCGGAGTCGATCCGCAAAGCGATCTACACGTCGAACCCCATCGAGCGGATGAACAAGGAAATCCGCAAGCGCCTGAAACCGATGAACAGTCTGACGAACATGGATGCAGCAGAGAAAATCGTGTACCTGGAGATGCTTGAATACAATGAACGTCATGCAGGGCGGGTCGCCCAAGGCTTTGGCATGGATGCCGTTAAAAAGAAGCTAAAAGAGCTATTCGAAACACGCTACCCCTCTTTGCCCACACCGGAAGAGGCGTAGCAGAGGAATCCAGTTTCTGGGGGTCGGGGTTCCCCCTCCCCCCAGAAACACTACATCCCAACCCGTAACCCGGGGGAGGCACTTCTACTCTCTTACACAAACTTCTTGACGCTACCCCGCACTGCCCAATGTGTTCGGTTTTTCGTCTACATTCGGCCCACGCGCCTCCGCACTGCTCATTGCTGTTCGGTTTTCGCTTACATTCCGCCAGGACGCCTCGCGCCTGCTCAATGTGTGTTCTGTTTTTCACACACATTTGGCCCTCACGCCTCCGCACTGCCCAATGTGTTCGGTTTTTCGACTACATTCAGCCCACGCACTTCCGCACTGCATCCCACCAAAAAAAGGCTGCTCCCGGCGCGTCTTACTGCGCATGGGGAGCAGCCATATTCACGTATCAGTAACAGCCTTGTTCACACTTTGGCAACAGCCCTTAAGCTGAAGGCCTGCTTCAGCTTACTCAGCTGGAACGGTTTCCAGCACCGGCTGGAGATCCAGTTGAAGCTCTGGCTCGACCACACTGTCAGGCTGGATCACACTGTCGGTGATGTCCTGGGCGTCGGTGGTTTCCATCAGGGCTGATGAACCGCCCAGGTATTGTTTCAGCCACTTCAGGGCAGGGCGCTCTGTGCCGTTAGAATTCACCAGATGGGTATTGGCTGCCCAAGTCTGATTCTGGATGTAGCCCCAGAGGGTTACGCCCTTAACGGAAGGATGGTTCCAGAGCACAGGGAATTTCGTTTGGTATCTGGCAAGCTGGGTGTTGTCATCACCGGTAATATCCAGCTCGGAGACATAGATAGGCAGGCCTGTAGCAGCAAGCTTATTCAGCACGGTATTCATAGTAGAGACGCTGACGTTATCCATATTGAAGTGATGGCACTGAATGCCGATGCCGTCGATCAGTCCTCTGGATTTCAGGATATTGATAATGTTCACGTACTTGTCGGCCGCACTGGGGTCACCGATAATGCCATATTCATTAATGTGCAGCTTGGCGTTAGGGAAGGCGGCTCTGGCCTGCTGAAAGGACCAGATGACCCAATCCCAGCCGGTGCTTCCGTCGCCGCCGATGGCATTGCGGTAGGACGGCTTGGCATGAAGCGGTTCATTGACGACATCCACGAAAGCAGTCTTCGCCGAATAACGCTGGCCTGCCTGAGCAATGAATGAGCTGATCTCCGCTTTCTGCTCCGATGCCGGTAAGCCGGCGACCCAGTTAGGCTCCTGACTTCCCCAGACCAGGGTATGGAACTTGAACGGGATGTTTTTGCTAATTGCATAGTTATAGATCATGTCCGCATTGCTCCAGTTCATCTGGTTGCGGTTGCCTTCGATGGAGCCCCATTTGGTGCCGTTCTCAGGCGTTACCTGATTCCAGTAGGTAGTGAAGTTGCCCGGAGCACTGCCTGCAATGATATTCCCCAGGAACTTCGATCCATTGGTAATTGCTGCGCTGGCATTGCCTGCCATCACAGAGGTGAGCAGGACACTCGCTAAGGCGAGCCCGCCCACGACCTTCTTAATTCTATTTTTCAAGTGAATACATCTCCTTCTTCTAATTGGATTGAAATTCAAACAAGCTATTCCAAACGCAGATAATCAAAATCAGCATAGCCGCCCGCTGACTTCGTCGCATAATTGAACAGTGCAAACCGGTAGCCCATAAAGTGAGGCAGCGTATAAGACATCTGCAGCGTATTCCCTATGGATGTCCAGTTGTTGCCGTCCAGACTATAGGAGAAGTACGCCTTATCCGTCTGATTAGTGAAATCGCAGACCACCTTCAGATAGACTCTGTTCTGGCTGAGCGGCACATTGGCCACTTGAGTCATGGACCCGGAGCTGGCATTGACCATCACAATAGACTTGGAATTGCCGGACATTTTCACGCCGACGAAGCCGTATTTAGCCTGAAAAGCAGCCAGCCCGGCAACATCCCCGTCCTTCATCCCGCCTGTCTCCAGGGCCGTGACGCCTGTGCTCTTCGGTCCGAACGTCCGCTGGGTCAGCGTGTTCCGGGCATCCAGCAGGCTTGTGCTTACCTTGCCGGTGGTCAGCCGCATGAAGCCTTGGCGCTGGGTCAGGGACCACTTCGAGTTATCGGGGTTGTGGTTCCACTGCCAGACTTTGGCTAATCCGTTTCCACTCGAAGGCGCCGTGAACTCGTCTGAAGCGTATACCTTCTTCACCGGATACCCTTCGGCAGGCAGGTTCAGGGTCCGCGGCGCCTTGCCCCCGCTTCCAAAAACCGGCCAGTTGCCGGACCAGGTTACCGGCACCAGATACGGCATCCGGCCGACCGCCCCGCTGTCCCTGAAGAGCATCGCATACCAGGAGCCGGATGGCGTGTCCACGATGCCGCCCTGGGCAATGCCCGAGTCGTTAAGCGACACCTGCCCCGTATAACCTCCGGTTAAACTGGTAGAGCGGTAGGTCAATTGGGTGCGTCCGCTTCCCGAAGGCCAGCAGATCAGGAACACATAATAGTAGCCGTTGATCTTCTGGATATGCGCGCCTTCGGCCTTCACGATGAAGTTCGAACCGGCGATATTGCTGGAATTCGGGATGATGACCTGACTGATCCCGCCGGACTTGATAGCCTTGGCATCTGCCGTCAGCTCAATCAGGCTGATATTATCCACTCCGTACACCAGGAAGACTCGGCCATTGTCGAACAGCAGTGAAGCATCGTGATAGTAGCTGCCCAGGACCGATGAGGTCCAGGGGCCATTTTCAATATTCGTCGTCTGATAGATATAAGTCCGGCCGGTTGAGTTGGACCCGAAGGACACATAGTAGATCCCGTTATTGTACCGGATGCTGCTTGCCCAGGAGCCCTTGCCATACTCATTCTGTCCGTTGTTCAGATTCTGTGCATCGCCGTTCGCATACGTATCGTAGACATAATTCACGATCTCCCAGTTCACCAGATCATAGGACTTCATGATAGGGACTCCGGGGGTCATATGCATGGTGGTGCTGGTCATGTAATACACATTGCCTACCCTGATGACATCATTGTCCGGGGCATCGGCATAAATAAACGGATTGGTAAAGGTCGCAGCAGCAACCGTAGAAGGATTGAACAGGATACCGAGCATGAGCGATATTGCCAGCAGGTACAACCCTGTTTTTTTAAAAATAGAAGAATTTATATGTTGCACACGATAACCTATCCTTCTATTTCTCGCTGAAACGGTACCCTCCTTAAAAAGGACGCCAAAGCCGTTTCTACTTGCCATAGCATCTCTCCTCCCGCCTGCTTGTCCGATCATTGAGTCCATTCAATATAATCCACATAGGCATCCCAGCTTCCATTGTCCGTGGTTACGACCAGCTTGACCTCCTGATTGCCGGTGGCGTGGGCCACGTTGGTCAACGTCTGTACCGAGGGCGTTGTGCCGCTGAAATTGAAGGAGCCAACGTTCACACCGCCGATCAGCAGATCCACCCGCGCCGTAGAGGAATTGTTAGAAGCACCCCGGACCGAGAAGTTATGCGTACCGTAGGCATAATATTGATTGAATGCAGCAGCGTCATCATTCCCGTACAGCGCCACTCCGCTGAAAGGGGAAGTGATCTTGCCGGCATAGGTCCCGCTGAGCGTCATGTCCTCCGCTTCCACCTTGCTTACCGGAGGAGGTGTCGTGCCGCCATCGCCGCCCGTAGAGAACTGCCAGTAATCGAAGTTGAACAGATTGCCGGAGCCTGATCCGGTGAAGACCAGATAGAGTCTGTGTACCCCTGTCGCATTGCTGACCGTAGTCTGTACTTCCTGCCAGGACTGCGCTCCTCCTGTAGAAGGAACATTCAGCGTGCCGACCAGCGGGCCGGTTGCACTATCGAGCCGGATTTCGATTTTACCGCCGCCTGTGGCGGAAGCCACATTCGCCTTGAAGCTGGAAGCGCCGGAGGAGCCGAAATCGGCATTGCCCACAGCAACCCAGTCTCCATTGTTAATATTGGTCACATTCATATTGCTGACAGGACCACCCGCAGCCTGCGTACGTTCCGTTGTAATGCCTGCATTCCAGCCGATCGTCTCGGCTTCCACCCGGGTGTACGGATTGAGATTGGCAATCTGGGCAATGCCCGCCATGTCTCCCTGAACCTCCTGGATGGTTCCGTTCGAATTATGGACCAGCTTGTTGATATGCGGAGAACGGTAGCCTTTGCCGTCACCAAGGACAGCCTTCGCCACAGTCTGGGCGTGATAGACTACGTACCATTGGTTGTTGAAGTTAAATACCGCATGGTGGTTGTTGCCGCCTACCCCGAAGAAGGTGTAAGGATTCTTCAGGAAATGTCCGGTGTACGTAAAAGGTCCCATCGGACTGTTGCTGACCATATACCCGATTTCGCCTGCCGGATAGGCAGCCGGGTGCGTGCCGGAGAAGTTGAAGCAATACGAGTAATAATATTTGCCGCCGTACTTGTGGATGCCCGAATCCTCAAACATATAAGGAGCATCAATAGTGGAGGCGCTTCCAACAATGCTGGTCATATCCGCACCCAGTCTCAGCACGCGGGCTGTCTTGGGACTCGCGATGGATGCCGGGTCCGAAGTGTTGGGGATGCCCCCGCCTGCATACAGGTAGCCGCTACCGTCGTCATCGACCAGCACCGCCGGGTCAAACAGCCAGGTCACCCCGGACATTCCCGGTGTACTTCCTGTCACCAGCGCTTTACCGAGCGGATCGGACCATGGGCCAATCGGAGAGTTGGCTGTCAGTACCCCGATGCCTGACGCCCCGTTGGCGAAGTACAGGAAGAACTTGTCCTGTCCGTTGATTTTCTTCACGGCTGCTGAAGGTGCCCAGGAGAGCGAGGCCCATTTGGCAATACCCGCAGAACCATTGACATTATTGGCTCCGGCAACCGGGATGGCGCCATGGTCTGTCCAGTTCACCATATCTGCCGAAGAGATGACATTAATTTTGTTCAGTGCGCTGAAATCATTATCCTTCACGGTTCCGTTGCTGTTATAGACATAGGCATCACTCGACATATAGATATAGACTCTTCCGTTATACGTCAATGCGAAGGGATCGGCACCCAGCTTGTGGTCCATCAGCGGATTGGAATTTCCCGGCTGTTTGGCTGTGGCATTCCCTGCCGCCTGAGCAGACAGCATAGGCAGACAGCCCAGCAGCAGAACAAAGGTGATCGCAAGCACCGAGAGCTTTTTGAACATCGGCATTCTCCTCCATTACAATTTTTTGTAAACCCTTTCAATCGGATGCGTTACTTATGCCGGAAGCTCACAATCCTCCCCTCCTATTGAATTACTTGAATGAATCTACTAATATTTGTTATTCGAGATCATCTTAATATACTTCTGCCCAATGAACAATGTAGATTTTTGTTTGAAAAGTTGAAATTTTTTGGTTTTTTTGTCTTAATATTTGCGGTTGTTGATCTCTATTACAGCCAGCTCCTGGGTGTATATATCCTCCGGGGTCACCATCCGCTTCGGCAGGGTCCGGCCGGCCATAATCTCCTTCACGGCCTGCATGAGCAGAGGCCCGAGCAGCGGATTACATTCGACCACCGCGTTGATGCTTCCCGCCACCATCTGCTCGAATGCCCGCCGCGTCCCGTCCACCGACACAATGATTATATCCTCCCCCGGCACAAGCCCGGCCTCCTTAATGGCCTCTACCGCGCCGATCGCCATATCGTCATTGTGGGAATAGAGTACGCGGGGCCACTTCTCCTTCGGCTGCTGCAGGAAGGCCTTCATCACCTCATGACCACCGCTGCGCGTGAAATCCGCCGGGGCGCTCAGGGTAATCCGCAGGTTCGGCTGATCCGCGATCAGCTTGCGGAACCCGCGCCCGCGGTCGATGGACGGCGTTGAGCCTACGGTTCCCTGCAATTCGGCAATGCGGATCTCTTCGCTGTGATGGCGCATCTTGTCCCTCACATACTTGGCCGCCTTCACCCCTTCTTCGTAGAAGTCAGAGCCGATGAACGTGACATAGAGCGAGCTGTCCGGTACATTCACTGAACGGTCCAGGATAATCACCGGAATTCCGGCCTGCTTAATCTCCAGCAGAATTGGCTCCCAGCCGGTCTGCACCACAGGCGCAATGGCGATCACATCGACCCCGCTGCGGATAAAAGAGCGGATGGCCTCGAACTGCTGCTGCTGATCCTGCTCAGCGTTCTTCAGCAGCAGCGTAATCCCCGCCTCCCCGGCGGCTTCGCGGATCGATGCGGTGTTCGCTTCCCGCCAGGTGCTCTCCGACCCGAGCTGGGAGAAGCCCAGCCGGGCCGGCTTGTCTGCGGCAATCTCTGCTGCGGGTGGCAGCAGGCCTGTAAGGGCCGCAGGAGAAGGCCCCTGCTTAAGCAGCGCTTGTGGCCCGCTGTTATTCCCGCCACCCGTGCAGCCTCCCAGCAGCATAAGTGTTAGGACGAAGAACAGCAGCACCAGGCACTCTTTTACCGATCGCAAGCAGATCCCCCCTTCCGTATGATAGCGATTACAATTATATAGCAAGTGGAAACGGCTTTGCCATCCTTTTAAAGGACGGCATTCGTTTCGGCGAGAAATAGAAGGATAATTTATAGTGTGAAACATATACATTCTTATATTCCAAAAAAATGGAGAGACAAGTGTAATTTGTCTCTCCATGCGCCGTGCTTATTCTTTTAAGGTCAGCCGCCTGGAGCTTAGCACCCGCTGCAGCAGGATGAAGACGAACAGCAGCAGGCCGATGACGATCTTGGTCCACCAGGAGCTGAGTGTACCCTCGAAGCTGATAATCGTCTGAATCACGCCCTGAATCAGTACCCCGAAGAAGGTGCCCAGCACATATCCGACCCCTCCGGTCAGCAGCGTGCCGCCAATAACGACAGCCGCAATCGTGTCCAGCTCGAAGCCGACGGCATGCAGCCCGTACCCCGACAGCATGTAAAAGGTGAACACCACACCTGCCAGCGCCGAGCATAGTCCGCTAAGCGTATAGACCAGCACCTTGGTTCTCGCTACGGGCAGCCCCATCAGCAGCGCCGATTGCTCGTTGCCCCCAAGTGCATACACATTGCGCCCGAACCGGGTATAGTGGGCCGTGAAGATAGCGGCGGCTACGACAAGTATGGCGATAACCGCGCTGATGGAGAGGAAGCTGCCGCCCGGCAGCGGAATTCGCGTCTGGGCCATGGCGGTGTAGAAGGTGTTATCGATGGTAATAGTATCGATGCTGATGACATAGCATAAGCCCCGGGCCAGGAACATTCCGGCCAGTGTGACGATGAACGGCTGGATGGAGAAATAATGAATAATCGCTCCCATGACCGTACCGAATACGGCACCCATCAGGAGTACAAGCGGGATGACCACGGCGGGCGGCCAGCCCTGCTGCTGTACAAGGCTCGCCGAGACCATTGTGGATAACGCAATCACCGAGCCGACCGACAGATCGATGCCGCCGGACAGAATAACAAATGACATGCCCACTGCCGTGATTAGCAGAAAGGCATTGTCCACCAGCAGATTCATCAGCACCTGTAGGGAGAAGAAGCCAGTGTACCGGAAGGAACCGGCGGTAAACATGACGATGAACAGCAGAATGGTGACTACGATCGGAATATACTTGCGGTTAAGAGGCATGACGGCTCATCTCCTTCTCAGCAGGGTAATGCCGCGACTTCCAGCGGGCGGCAATCGCGGCGCGGAAGGTGTCCGACTGGATCAGGCAGACGGCCAGGACGACACAGGCCTTAACAACCAGCGTAATCTCCGGCGGCACGCCAATCATATAGATGGTGGTGGTCAGCGTCTGGATAATCAGCGCTCCGATCACGGTGCCGGTCAGATAGAAGCGGCCGCCGTTCAGCGACGTCCCGCCGATGACCACGGCCAAAATAGCGTCCAGCTCATACCAGAGACCGGCATTGTTGCCGTCAGCGCTGGAGACATTCGAGCTGAGCAGCAGGCCTGCGATGCCGGCGCATAGGCCGCAGAACACATAGACAGCCAGAATAACTAAGTGGGCACGGATGCCGGACATCTTGCTGGCGGACGGATTACAGCCCACCGATTCGATGAACAGGCCGAGGGCCGTCCGCCGGGTAAGCAGCAGAGCGATCACCAGAACCAGCGCTACGACAAAAATAGAAAAGGGCAGCGCAGCCAGTGAACCGGACCCGATATACGCATACTTGGTGCTGGTTACCGTAATAATCTGTCCGCCGGTAATGAGCTGGGCGATGCCCCTTCCCGCAACCATCAGAATCAGCGTGGCAATAATCGGCTGAATCCCGGCCCCGGAGACCAGCAGTCCGTTCCAGGCCCCCAGCATCAGGGACAAGCCTGCGGCCAGCAGCACCGAGGTCAGGATCAGCCCCATACTGTTCTGATCCGCTCCTCTGCTGATACTCAGGCAGGCGATAGCGCCCGAGATGGCTACTATGGAACCGACTGACAGGTCGATCCCCTTGGTAGCCACTACCAGCGTCATTCCGATAGCTACGAGGATCAGCGGGGCACCGAAGTTCAGTATGTCGATCAAGCTGCCGTATAAATGCCCGTCATGGACAGTGATGGAGAAGAAATCCGGCGAATAACACAGGTTGAACAGCAGCAGCGCAGCCAGAACGCACAGCGGCCAGAATAAATGATGCTTCATTATTGAGCTCATGATCGATTCAGCCTCCCGCAATCGCCTGCATAATCTGCTGCTGGCTCATGTCCTTCTCTGAAATTTCCTTCACCTTGCGGCGGTCGCGCAGAATGGCGATCCGGTCGCTGACCCGCAGCACCTCCTCCAGCTCCGAGGAGATGAACAGGAACGACATCCCCTGCCGGGAGAGCGTCAGCACCAGCTTCTGAATCTCTGCCTTGGCTCCGATATCGATGCCCCGCGTCGGCTCATCGAGGATGAACAGCTCCGGCTCCGTCAGCAGCCAGCGGGCCAGCAGCACCTTCTGCTGATTGCCGCCGCTGAGGTTCTTGATCAGCTGGTCCGGGCTGGGAGGGTTGATATTCAGCATGCGGATGTATTCTCCGGCCAGCTCCTCCTGCCGCTTGCGCGGGATCGTCTTGAACATCCCGTCCTTGGCCTGGAGCGCCAGAATAATGTTCTCTCTTACCGTCAGATCGCCGATGATCCCCTCGGTCTTGCGGTTCTCCGAGCAAAAGGCGATCCGCCGCCCTATAGCTTCCCGGGGGGAGTGCACCCCGCCGCCAGTTGACGGCAGGATCACTTGTCCGAAGTCCGGCTTATCGGCACCGAACAACAGCCGTGCCGCCTCCGTCCGCCCGGAACCCAGCAGCCCGGCCAGTCCGACGACCTCTCCCTTGCGGATCGTCAGGTCGAACGGCTCGATTCCGCCCCGGCGGCCCAGCCCTTCCGCCCTCAGCAGCTCATCGCCCAGGCTGTTCTTGTCCTGTGCCGCAAGCGTTGGGAGCTCATCCAGCAGATCAAGCTCCTTGCCAATCATTTTGAGTACGAGATCCAGGCGGCTTAGCTCCTTAGCCATGTATTCACCGACCAGCTCACCGCCGCGCAGAATGGTAACCCGGTCGGAGATTTCATACATCTGGTCCAGAAAATGCGTTACAAACAGGATCGACAACCCCTCCTGCTGAAGCTTCCTCATAATACGGAACAGCTGATCCACTTCGTTCTGATCGAGGCTTGAGGTCGGCTCATCCAGAATCAGCACCTTCGCCGAGATATTCAGCGCTCTGGCTATGGCAACCAATTGCTGAACCGCAACAGAGTAGCTCTGCAGGGGAAGGGTGACGTCGATGTGCAGATTCATCCGTTCCCGGAGCAGCTCCGCTGCCCGCAGGTTCATCTGCTTCCACTGGATGCAGCCGAACCGCCGCGGCTCCCGGCCGATGAAGATATTCTCGGCCACGGTCAGGTTAGGGCACAGATTCACCTCCTGATACACGGTGCTGATGCCAGCGGCCTGTGATTCCTGCGGGCTGCGCATAGAGATGGCTGTGCCCTCCATCTCCACAAGTCCTTCATCAATCGAATAGACGCCGGTCAACACCTTGATCAAGGTGGATTTACCGGCGCCGTTCTCGCCCATCAAGGCATGCACCTCGCCGGGGAACAGGCGCAGACTCACATCTGTCAGGGCTTTCACCCCCGGAAACCGTTTATGTATCCGGGTCATTTGCAGTATGGGCTGCTGTGTGCTCAAGGCTATATCCACTCCTTCTTCTCCATAGACAACCACTCCGGCGGTTCAAGGACCGCCGGAGCAAAGGTCCTACCCGACTTGCTGATTAATACTGGCGGCTAGGCAAAGCTTCCTTGGCCTGGTCGGAAGTGAATGTCGATTCCTCGGTCACGATCCGGGCCTCTACCGGCTTGCCGTCGACCACATCTTTAACTACCTGCATCAGCTGAGGTCCAAGCAGCGGGTTGCACTCGACGATGAAGTTGATTTTACCTTCACTGGCGGCCTGCATTCCGTCCTTCACGGCATCGACAGAGATAATCTTGATATCCTGGCCCGGCTTCAGGCCTGCTGCTTCAATCGCTTGAATCGCCCCCAGCGCCATATCGTCATTATGGGCATACAGTACATCAATTTTCTTATTGGCCTTCAGGAAGGCCTGCATGACCTCCTTGCCCTTGGCGCGGGTGAAGTCGCCGGTCTGTGAAGCAATGACCTTGAGGTGCGGATTGTCCTTAATGGTCTCGGCGAAGCCTGCCATCCGGTCATTGGCCGGAGCAGAGCCTGTAGTTCCCTGCAGCTCTACAATGTTAACGTCCTCGGAAGCGTCTTTATACTGCTCGGTCAGCCACTTCCCTGCCTTGCGGCCTTCTTCCACGAAATCGGAGCCCAGGAAGGTAACATACAGCGAGGTATCCTTGGAATCTACCGCACGGTCTGTCAGAACGACCGGGATGCCCGCCGCCTTCGCCTCCTTCAGTACTGTATCCCAGCCGGATTCCACTACCGGAGAGAAGGAGATGACATCGACCTTTTGCTGGATAAAAGAACGCAGCGCCTTGATCTGATTCTCCTGCTTCTGCTGGGCATCCGAGAATTTCAGCGTGTAGCCCGCTTCCTTGGCTGAATCCTGAATGGACTTCGTATTCGCGCTGCGCCAGCCGCTCTCCGCCCCGACCTGCGAGAAGCCGAGCGTGATGTCCTTGGCCTCTTTGGTGGCATTTGCCGCCGGCGCCTTCGTTGCTGCACTGTCTGTCTTGCCCGCATCCGCCGCCGTGTTCCCGCCGTTATTGCTGCTGCATGCCCCTAACAGGGTCATGGACAGGGTCAGGGCAAGCGCAGCCCCCACTTTTCCAAGCTTTTTCATATCTCGTTATTCCTCCCCCTTGACGTTCACCTTGTTCCGGTGTTGTGCCCATTATAGAACGCTTACAGAAGAGCATTATACGGGCAGCCTTTGGCGTTTACTTTCTAATTTTGGGTTTATTCCCTCCGAATAGGTATTTTGGTGTACTTTTTTATTCAAAAGGTGGATATTTTGTTTGCGCTTTCTTTTTTGTTTCGGTATTCCAATATTTGTTATAAAATAGAGTTAGGAACGGCATCTACTCCACTTGTGAAAGGGAATTCCCGATAATGCGGATTACACGCTGGATCTCCTCCAGTCTTAGAGCCAAACTGCTGGCTTTGTTCATAGTGCTGTCCACCATACCGCTGATTGCCGTCGGCCTCATTTCCTACCAGAAATCCTACCAATCCATCTCCAGTCACAGCAAGGCTTCAAGCATGCTTCAGGCCGAAATGCTGGGAACGAATATGGACAACCTGTTCAAGGATACCGAGCGTCTGCTGGAGCTTAGCAATAATCCTCAGGTCATCCACTTTCTGTTCTCGCAGTCGGAGACCTATCAGGAGGCCAAGGACATTCTGCAGACCTTCATCCTCTACCGGGACACCTACAAGTATGAGAATGTGCTCAACATTAGCCTGATTAATCTGTACGGCAAAGGCATCAGCGAGCGCCGGGGAATCTTCCAGTCGGCCAGCAACCCGCTGCGTAATCCGCATTTTCAGGCGTTATCCCAGCAGCCGGAGCTTATTCTCCGGGTGCCCCCGCCGCTGATTACCGGCTATGACCGGGTAGACGGCTTCACCTACGGGGATGAGGGTGTGATCTCGATTATGACGGCGGTCAAACAGCGGATTACACATGAGGTCATCGGTTATATCATTGTGGATCTGAGCGATTCCTTCATTAAAGAGTTCTGCGACAAGGTGACGATCGGCACTACCGGATTCTTCTACCTGCTGGACGAGCAGAACAATCCCCTCTATGTTCCTCCTGTACGGGCAGGAGAGCTGGCCGTTATTCAGGACAACCTGATCCCATCAGGGGAACGGGGCAGAAGCGGCAGCTTCGTGCTTCAGACGGGCGGCCCGCCCCGGTTCATCGTCCATACCTCGTCGCTTGCGACTGGCTGGACGATTATCGGCATAGCCCCGCTGCAGGAGATCGTGGCCGAGGCGAACCGGATCAGGCAGCTGATTATTATCAGCGTGGGCTTAAGCATTATTTTTGCGATCACGCTCCATTATTTGCTGACCCGGCGGCTAACCCGGCCCATCCAGCTGCTCCAGCACAAGATGCGCCTGACCGCAAGTGGCTATCTGGAAGCCAAAGTCAAGCCGGACGGTACCGATGAGATCGCCGATCTCGGGCAGAGCTTCAACATTATGGTGGAGCAGATCAAAGAGCTGCTGGCCCAAAGCATCCGTAAGCAGCAGCAGCTCCAAAAGGCAGAGCTGCGGACGCTTCAGGCGCAGATTAACCCTCATTTTCTATATAACACGCTGGATTCTATTGTCTGGATGGCGGAAGCGGGGAATCACGATGGCGTGATCCGGCTGGTGAAGGCGTTATCCGCGTTCTTCCGGCTTAGCCTCAACAACGGACGCGACTGGATACAGATCCGCTCCGAGCTGGCCCATGTGCAGAGTTATCTGATTATCCAGCAGATGCGCTACCACGACATTCTGGAGTTCAAGCTGGAAGTGGCGGAGGAGCTGCAGGAGTATCCGATTCTGAATATGACCCTGCAGCCGCTGGTCGAGAACGCCCTGTATCACGGAATCAAGAATAAGCGGGGCATGGGACTGATCCGCATCGGCGCGTACACCGACGGAGGCTCCATTATGCTTACGGTCTCAGACAATGGCATCGGCATTCCCGCCGGGCGGCTGGAGACGCTGCGGGAATCGGTCGAGCATCCCATCCAGTCGGAGGAACCCGAGGACACCGGCCAGGGCGGCTTCGGACTGCAAAATGTGCATCAGCGGCTGCGGCTGTATTTTGGACCCGAATATGGTATCCGTCTGGACAGCTCGGAAGGCTATGGCACACAGATTACGGTTCGCATACCCAAGAACAGGGGGGTCTAGTGATGAAGAAGATTATGCTGGTGGATGACGAGATCCTGATCCGCGAGAATATCCGGGAATGCATCGATTGGGAGAAGGAGGGCTTCCTCTATTGCGGTGACGCTCCCGACGGTGAGCTGGCGCTCCCTATTATTGAAGCGCAGCTGCCCGACATTCTGATTACTGATATCAAAATGCCGTTCATGAACGGCCTGGAGCTTACCTCTGTCGTCCGCCAGAAATTCCCGCAGATCAAAATCATCATTCTCAGCGGCCACGATGACTTCCAGTATGCCCAGAAGGCGCTGCGCCTGGGGGTGGAGGACTACTGCCTGAAGCCGTTCAGCGCTGCCGACCTGCTGCAGCTCCTTCGCAGCGTCAGCGCACGGATTGATGAGGAATTACGGATCAGGCACAAATATGCCTACACCCCCGAGAATCTGTTCGCGGATCTGTGTGGAGGCTT
The DNA here is from genome assembly GCF_037963835.1 of Paenibacillus sp. FSL H8-0332. Lineage (NCBI taxonomy): Bacteria > Bacillati > Bacillota > Bacilli > Caryophanales > Paenibacillaceae > Paenibacillus > Paenibacillus sp. FSL H8-0332. Next base: position 2,486,944 of record NZ_CP150145.1, on the reverse strand, counting down.
GATCAGCACCGCTGCCGCCTACGAAGCAGCGGCCCAGCTGGAGCTGCAGTTAACAGCTCCTTACTACGCCGCCGCTATATTCACTCTGCAACCGCAGAATATGGAGGAGTCTCCGGAGCCTTCCCCCGCTGCACCGGATGCAGAGGCGCTGTTAGGAGGCCTGCTCAAGGAGGCGGCCGACAGCTTCATTTACAAGCGCAGCCGCACGGAGATGGTCCTCATCTATAAAGGCAGTGATCCGGTCCAGATGAGCCATACCCTGGATGAGCTGTGCGCGGCTGCGAAGCAGCGGCTGAGGGAAGGCTGCGGGCCGGAGCTGTCCGTCAGCCGGGGCAAGGTCTGCGAACGTCTGCAGGGCATCCATCTCTCCTATCTGGAAGCCGAGAATGACCGGATGTTCAAGCAGATGTCCAGAATGCATTCCGCCGCCATGCTTGAGGCGTATTATGACCCTAGCGCCCATGGGGTTCTGCTCGACAGAAGCCGGCTGGTCCAGTTCCTGAAGTCAGGCGACCACAGGCAGATGCCCGGCTTCCTGCTGGAGCTGTCCAAGGAGCTTGAGCAGATGAACTGGAACTCAGGATATGCCTGTTACCTGATGAACGATATCACTCTGGAGCTGGTGCAGACGGCGAAGAACGGGTTCCGCGCAGCCGCGGGCCACGCCGGCATACTCCAGGAATTGCAGACACCGCTGAAGCAAATCTCCAGTAGTGTTGACGGCCTTCAGTATCTCAAGCAGTTATACGAGCGGCTATGGGAATGGCGGTCCGAAGGAGCAGACAAGCACCGTGAGCTGATCGACCGGGTGAAGCAGTATATCCGTGAGCAATATGACAAGGAGCAGCTCTCCCTGAATGATATTTCCAAAGTGGTCAGGGTCAGTCCCAGCCATCTGAGCAAAACCTTCAGTCAGGCGACCGGGCAGACCATCACCGAATTCCTGACGGCTACACGTATGGACCGGGCCAAGGAGCTGCTGAAATCTACGGGGCACAAAACCTTTGAAATCGCCTATCTGGTCGGCTACAACGATCAGCATTATTTCTCCAACCTGTTCAAAAAAGTAACGGGGATGACGCCCATGGAATTCCGCAAGCAGGGAAATACTGAGGAGCCGCTGCACGCGATCCGCAGAGGGGCGGGAAATGCGTGAGCGTATACAGGGTTCGGGGATGGTCCGTGCTTCTCCTGCTGCTGACGGCAGGCTTCCTGCTTGGCGGCTGCCTTAAGGCTGCCGGAGCAGCGGATAATCCTCCGATGGGCGCGGGAGATTCCCCGTCAAGCACGAGCGAAGAACCTCCGCTGACCTTCGGCATTATCTACCCTATGGTGAATGCCACTTATGAGATGATCACCGGAAAAGCGGAAGCGGTAGCCCGGAAGCATAACGTGGAGCTGCTGGTGCAAGCTCCCGATGAAGCCAATCTGGAGCAGCAGATCCGCATCATGGAGATGATGATTAAGCGGGGGGTAGACGGCATTGCAATTGCTCCGGTGGATTCGCAGGCGCTCACCGCGATGATTAACAAGGCGGCCGCCCAAGGGATACCCGTGGTCTGCTTCGAATCGGATTCGCCTGCCAGCCGGAGAGCAGCCTATATCGGGGCGGATAACCGGGCAACCGGCGCAGTGATGGGCCAGACGGTGGAACGTCTGCTAAGCGGCAAAGGAATGATTCTGGTCGAGTCCGGGATGTCCCGGATGCAGAGCACCCGGGAACGCCTGCTTGGACTTGAGGCCTACCTGACTCAGCATACGGACATTGATGTACTGGAGATCCGCCACAATGACGGCAGTGAGGAGCGGGCTGCCGGGCAGCTGGAGCAGATGATCTCGGACCATCCCCATTTCAGCGCGCTGGTCAATCTGGATTTTGTCTCCAGTACCAGCTCTGTCCTGGTCTGGAAGGCCAAGGGGCTGAAGCGTTATAATCTCGCCCTCGGCCTCACCCCTGCCTTGCAGCAGGCGCTGGATAACGGCCAGATTACCCGCGTAATCTCACAGAACGAGCAGAACTGGGGCGAGGATATCATCAACACGCTGCTTCTGCAGGCCAAGGGGGTAGACACAGCCAAATGGATCAACACGGATATTGCGATTATTGGGGAGTAGCCTTTAATAATCCCCGGCGCTCAGCTTCAGAATCGTGCCGGTGGAAGCCGGAAGGACGTCGGCATAGCTCCCAAGTCCGAAATAGAAATCGCCGTTCTGTTCCTCGAAGGAACGGGCGAACGTATCCCGGCTGAAGCGGAAGACTTCGCTCCAGCCTTCCCCGCCGGCTGCGAAGCTGGCAGTATTTTTGCGGTAAACAACATTCGTATATTGTCCTGAGGCTTCCTTCACGTAACCGAGCACATATACCGTCTCCCCGCGCTCCAGAATATCCATAGGCACTACAGCAGAGTCAGGCAACAACTCCTTGCGCACATTCTGGAAGTTAGCTCCGGCCGAGAACAGTCCCTGCGGGATAGCTTGATGATCGTTATAGATCACCCCTGCAATATAGAGCAGCCGGTCGTTCACCGGAGTCGTACGCAGGAGCTTCAGCCAAGGCTGGCCGCTGACACCGGGAACATTCACTTCACCCGCTTTGATAACGAAGCTGAGCCCCGGGAACAACTGGGTACTGGTAAAAGTCAACTTGGACGTCTGAATCCCCCCGCTGCTGTTCTGCTTGATGGAAGTCATATACCCCTTGTCATTTGCAATTCCCTGGGTCTTCCCTGCCGTGGCCGAGGAAGCATACAGTGTGTCGCCCAGCTCGAACAGATTGTACGCACGCATAATACCGTACTGGGAGACAGAGCCGAAGCGGGTCCAGGTCGCTCCCCTGTTCGAAGACACGTAAATCAAAGGCCCTTCGTTAGCGCCCAGTGCTGCGTATAGCTTGCCTTTGTAGTAGGCCAAATCGTACACATGGATACCTCCGGGAATGTTCATGTATTGGTCCCAGTGATCCCCGTTCAGCCGATAAAAATTCCCATAGGCCCACCCTGGTACCCTGGAGTCATGCCCGGGAATATACAGCTCCCCGTTCAGCACCTTGAAAGTGTCGATCTGTTCATCCATAACATACACATTGGTGGTCACCTTACCTGTCGCCGGGTTGGTATACGTAACGTCCTGGACAGAGAATTTATTCTGGGCAAGATCCCAGTAATAGATTGGAACCGGCCCCGCATTGGGCGAAGGCGCATTGTTGCTGCTGTTGCCGTGGCCCAGATAGATTTTGCCGCCAAAAAGCTGCATGTCCCAGACATTACGCGCGTAAGGCGCTTTCTTGAACGGGCTGCCCAGCACCGTCATGGAAGAACTGACGTCCACAGCAGCCGGAGCTGCAGCCTCTGTCCCGATAAACTGTTCACTCTGGACAGGCGAAGCCAGTACCTGCTCCCCTCCCGCATAAGATACAGCACCCAGCAGCATAAGCCCTACAGACAATCGGCTTATATGTTTTATTACTCCATGCATAGTAAATCCTCCTAATCTTTGGAATGAAGCAATAATAAACTAATTATTTGTAAAAAAGAAGATTAAGAGGAAATATTAGTGCTTCCGGTATACCGGCAAGGTAAACGCGTAGCGGCAGGGCTGGGCGGGAAGACCCAGAATAGGCGGAATGCCCGATGCTATGTATTAGAGAGGATTAATAGTTGAGTAATTCAAGCAGTAAACAAATGGAAAAGTGTATCTTATAAATTAAGTGTATTTTTTCCAACTGCTAACTTAATAGAGTCTATTGGTTCATCAGCAAGTGTACATTATCCAACTAATTCCGTTCTTGTTAGCCTCCTGTTTCCGGGATCATCCGGAATCATTAGTATCTGGGTTCGTTCGGTGGGAAGGTACCCTGAAATATGACACTGGTCAGTGATGTGCGGGTTGTGTGCGGTGTAAATCGGGGTTACTGTCTGTGATGGATGTGAAGTATGCGCGGAATGTGCGTGTGACGGAATATGCAGGACGGGGAGTTGGCGCCCTGTGGAGGTATGCGGGAAGTTCATACTACTCAAAAAACCCTCCGGCCAGCCAACGTCTATCCCATTCTTTCGTGGGTGTAGACGTTGACTGCCATAAGGGTTGTGCTTCTACGTATCTAACTATGGAGTGTTACTTCTGCAATATCCGGAAGATCATGACAGCAGCTTCCGCCCGCGTGGCTGTTCCGGTGGGATGAAGGGATTTCCCGTCTCCCCGGACAATTCCCTCTTGGACCAGTGCCGCTACACTATCAATGGCATACTTCGCCACCTTCATTCTATCTGTGTAGCCGACCAGGTCTCCGGCACTGCCGCCGGCAGATAATTTGTTCACCGCCTTCAAGGCTCTGGCTGCAATCACCATCATATCCTGCCGCGTAATTTCGCCCTTCGGATTGAAGTGGTTGCCGTCCATTCCATTGATAATCCCCAGCTGCTTCGCAATACTGAGCGCTTCATAATAGTAGGCTCCCTGGCTTACGTCTGCAAAGCTGGAACCGGATTCCGCTTCGAGACCCAATGCTCTCACTACCAGCAGCACAAAGTCCGCTCTCGTAATGTTCTTCTCCGGGCTGAAGGTGGCCGCGGAGGTTCCTTGGATGATGCCCAGACTGTACAGCGTGTCAATCGCCTCCGAAGCCCAGCTGTATTTGGCACCTACATCTGTGAACGGGCTGCTTGGCACTGGTGTCTGCGTAGGTGCTGGTGTCTGTGACGCAGCCGGTGTACCTGTTGCAGCCGGCGTCGATGTTGGTGTCGGTGTTGGCGTAGCTGTTGATGTTGGTACTGTCGTTGGTACAGACGTCGGTACTGGTGTTGGTCTTGTTGTTGGTGTTGGCGTCGGCTCAGACGGACCGCCGCTGTCTTTTAGCGTAGTTACAGAGAGGGCAGGACCATTCTTGCTCCAGTTCCCGGCTTCATCCCCGGCCTGCACCGAGAAATGATACTCTGTTCCCGCAACGAGCCCGGTTACCTCGTACCGCAGCTCTGTTCCAGACAACGCAGCGATTTCCTCTGCTCCCCTATAGACTTTGTAGCCGGTCACTCCCTTATCGTCAGCAGACCGCGTCCACGTTAGTGTCAGACCGGATGCTGTGATCCGTGAAGCTTCAAGCTTGCTTCCCTCCATCCAGACCGGAGGTGTGGTGTCAGTAGCAGGCAGCGTGGTTGCTGACACAGAAGGCCCACCCTCGCTCCAATTGCCGCCCGTGTCTCCCGCTTCTACTTTGAACGTATACTGTGTACCCGGCTTTAATCCTGTAACTTGATGACTGTACACAGCCCCGGTTACTGTCTCCGTATACACGGCATCTGTAACCGTAATCGGCTTATCTCCGGTTCCGTTCGTAATCCGGTACCCGTAGATGCCGCTGTCATCTGTGGCCGTAGCCGACCATGTCAGAGTCAATCCCTTGCTTGTAATGCCAGAGGCTTCAAGCATACTTCCTTCTGCCCATACCGGTGGTGTAGTATCTGAAGTCGGTAGTGTAGTTACCGGTACTGAAGGTCCGTCCTTGCTCCAGTTCCCGGCAGCATCTCCGGCTTCCACCTTGAAGGTATACTGCGTATTCGGCATAAGTCCGGTCACCTGATGGCGATATACCGCTCCACTTACGTTCTCTTCCGGTTCACTGCCGGTGATGATCACCGGTTCAGCATCCACTCCGTTGTAGATCCGGTAGCTGGTGACAGCTAGATTATCCGCTGCCGCCGGCCACGATAAGGTAACTCCGGTGCTGGTGATATCCGTGGCTTCAAGCTTGCTTCCCTCCGCCCAGGTTGGCGGAGTCTGATCTCCCTTGCCGCTGAGGGTCAGGCTGCCGAATACCTCTGTCGATTTCGACGCTCTGCCGATCAGATCATTCCAGGTGGCTACGCCGATCAGATTGGCTCCGTTTGCGTTATTCACCTGCGCATCGAACCGGATCTGTGTCCCGTTCTCCGGTGTGATGGTGCGGAACGGAATCTTCATTTCCACCATATAATCCGTTCCGGCCGTTACCGCTGCTGATTCGAAGCCCGGGAAGGTCGCCGGAGTCGAATTACTGAGGAACTTGAAGGACTGCTCTCCGGCATAGTTGACCCGGTATTGTCCATCATCCTCACGGTACGGCCAGGCGTTGACGCGGTCTTCATCCACGTAGGCTTCTACTGAATCCTGCTTTGTCTTATCTGTATTGTTTTTGCTTAGCTGCTTATCCTTCACCTGGAACAGCACATACAGATTCTCCTCGTCCCACAGCGTCCGGGCTATGCCGGCCGTTTCTGCTGTGGCCATCAGATGGTTGTCGATTTGAATTTCAGGCGCATTCTTCCAGATGTCATCCATGCTTCCGTCAATATCCGGTGTCCCGTAGAGCGCCGTAGAGCTCTTGGTTTCGGGCGTAATATAGAGCGGATGCTCTGCCAGATACTTCTCCGGGTCGATAATTGCGTAATAGGCAGGCTTCGGTACCAGAGAACTAAGGAATGGCAGCGGATTCTGGCTGGATCTCCAGCTTGAGCTGTCCGTGTAACCCCAGAGGGTGACACGCGCGATTTTATCGGCATGCTTCTTATAGATCTGGAACAATTGGGCATACAGGCTAGCCTGCTTCTCCGCCCACTCCGGGGAGAGGGAAGAATTCATTCCCGCCAGCACATCCAGTTCACTGATAGAGATTTCCACGCCCAGAGAAGCATACTTCTCAATCGCCGCTTCCACATTGGCCGGCTTGGTTCTCATATCATAGTGGGACTGCAGCCCAATGCCGTCAACCAGCAGCTTGCCCGGATGGGCATCGGCATAACGGTCATTCATCTCTTTGACCATGTCGTGGATAGCGTCCCGCTTCTCCGGGAATTCATCATTGAAATCATTGTAATACAGCTTGATCCCTTTCAAATTCTGGTTGTTGTCTACCACTTCCCGTGCGGCCAGGAAGGCCTGCTCCACGAAGTCTGGACCTACGGAATAATACCAAGGCGACTTCCGCAGTGCATCCTTCCAGTCGGATACTGCCGGAGGTCCGTCCTGCATCGCCTCATTGACCACATCCCAGGAGATCACCTTATTCCCGTAGTGTTCCATTACGGTCTTGATGTGGGTCCGCATATTCGCAAGCGCCTCACTGCGGCTGAGATAGAGCGGATTCCCCGCCTGATCCTTCAGTGCATTGCCCGAAGCATCTACTTGCTGGGTGAACCACGCCGGGGTCTGGCTATGCCATACCAGTACATGACCGTGCACTTCCATTCCCATCGCCAGGGATTTGGTAATCATGTCGTCAGACCTCGTGAACGTGTAGGTCCCCTTGGTCTTCTGCAGTGCATCCGGCTTCATCTCATTTTCGAAGGTCACGCTGTTGAAATGATAATTGAAGAACGCATTCTGTCCGTTGCCCGGGTTAATGTCATTATTGCCCGGCACATTGCCCAGCAGGAAGTCGTTCTTATAGACATCCTTAAGCGAAGCAATCGTCTGGAGCCCCGTATCCTCGAAGCTGAAGTCGTCAATATAGTAGGCTGCAACAGCACTGTTAGGGCTCTCTACATATAAAGTGACATCATCATGCAGATAACGGTACGTCCCCTCCAGCTTCACCCAATCTCCGCCTGCACTGACCGTCTGTGTAGCCAGACTGACATAGTACGGCGTAGTTGCATTGACCTGTGCCGTCAGCTTGAGCTGTGCGCTTGCCGGACTGATCAGCTTCACCCATACTGTTGTTTTGTACTCATTGCCAATCGTGACAAGGTCCTTCACATTCACGGACGGTCCGTCCGAATTGGCTGCTCTGCCTGTAACCTTCAGGGCATAAGCTCCGCCCGGGGTATGATTGGCTTCCTGGGTAGGTGCAACCGTTACGCCTGCGCTTCCCTTCGGCTGGAAGCCCTGAACTGTCTGATCCTCGAAATCTCTTACCGCCTTCATCCCCGCTGCAATAGTGAACGGGCTGACCTTTACACTGACACTTCCCTTAGTTACAGTCAGCGTGAATCCGCCTCCCTGGAGAGTAATAGCGGTCTTCACTCCCAGTTGCTTCAGCGCTTCATTGCCATCCAGAATAGCCTGTGCTTTGGCCATCAGCTTAGTGTTGTCTTCACCCTCTACTGCATTAGGAACGGTAATTCGGTTGCCAATCAAGGCCGCAGCTTCCTCTACCGCCTGCTGATCTGCAGTAATTTCCCCAGTCTCTCCCAGGGTCTTCACCAGGGTAACCCCCGAGAAGGTGACTTTGAAGTCCGTTACTGCGCTGGTATTGGTCCCGTACAACTGCACCTTGGCATCCTTGAAGAATTCCGGGGTATACGTTGACGGATTCCCCATCGCCAGCCAGGAAGAGCCGCTATTCGTTGAGAAATATCCTTGAACCACATTGCCTTCCTTTACAATCCGCAGATAATAGTTGGTACCGCTCAGATTAGTCTGATTGGTATTGTTTGAGAAGGGCTGAGTACCTATCAACCCTGAATTATTCACTTTGATATTGTTGCTTACCTTCCTGGCATTGATTCTGTAGAACTCCCCGCTTGAAGTGCGGCTGATGCCAAGTCCTGCTTGGGAATTCTCACCCATAGTCGAATCATTCAGCGGTTTGTCTACCGTAAGCTTCGCTGTAAGCGTCCAGTTGCCTTCGGCCGAACCCGGCATCTGCAGCATATTATGGCTGCCCGGATATTCCGTGCCGCTCTTCAAGGTCTGGATGGCCGCACCCTCAGCACTATAGCTAAGTGCGGTCTGCGGATCAGCCGGATTCACAACCTCCCAGCCCGCCGGAAGGCCAGCCGCAAAGTCGATAATTTCGTTCGTACTGAAAAAGATTTTATAAGTCCTGCTCTGTTCGCCTTTGACGAACCGGACCACTGCCGTTCCTTGCGCACTGTCCGCTTGCGAGATGCTTACGATTTCAGCCGGGTCACTCGTTACCGCCGTTACCTTCGGTATGGCGTTCCCCGAAACCGTATACTTATACTCGTAAGTGGAGGCATCGAAGTTAGACGGCTGAACGCCATCCACGAAAATATTGCGCGAAGCCACGGCCTCCGGCGTCAGTGACAGCTGGTCGGCATACAGGATGTTGGCATCCTTCGCATACACCGCCACCACCACCTTGGCCGTACCTGCCGGTTCATCATAGGTAAACGGAGCATTAGGCGTCTCATGCCAGTCCGCCACCTTCACATCCACGGGCTGGAAGGAGCTTAAACTGAGCGGTCCGCCCTCCAGAATACGTCCGAAAAATTTGCCGCCGGTCCAGTATGCAGGATCACCCGCCTCCCGGGCTGCATAAGGTTCCGGCATATCTCGGCCATTGATTGGGGTCATGCCGAGCTGGGTCCCGTTCTGGTCGTAGTACACCAGCGCCGCTTCCACATCCCCCGGATGCTCCGCAGCGAGATCATAGCTCTCCGGCCGGCTCATCATGGAGAGGAAATAACCCTTGAAGTTATAGCTCTCTCCCTTGCTCAGCTTACCGGTAACATCCTGCCACATCCCGTCATACTGCTCCGCAGCGTCGATGCGGCCGGCAAGCTTGCCGGAACCGGCTACCTTCGAGGTGGAGCTGTTCTTCAGGTAACGTGACAGACCCGAATAGCTCTGTATGGTATCCGCCGTTAACACGGGTCCTGAGGCAACAGGCTCAAAGGTTCCCTTGTTGTAACGGCCCGTAGACCAGTTGTCTGTATTGGAAGCGTTCGCCGTATCAAAATCTCCATTGAGCAGCAGGTTCCCCGGAATGGATACTGTAGAATTATTCGCAGCAGCACTCCAGTCGGAATCGCCTGCTCCGAACAGGAAGCGGTCAACGGTGATGGTACCCGCAGTTCCGTTCGGCTCAGCCACAATATACAGATCCTTATGGCCGTAAGCGCTAAGATCACCTGTATCGACCATGTCCTGGAATTTGCCGTATACGTCATTGGCCGGTACCGGAATTTCTGCTACACGCGTGCCTTGGGACAGGATATCGTCGCTGCTGCCCACAGCGCTTCCCACCGGAAGCACATAAGCGGCAAGCTTGCCTCCTTGGGCTGATTTACTCTGGGCGGTCAGGTACAATAAGTGTCTGCGCACAACGCCGCCGTTCGCCGAGCCGTCTGCAAAGTTTACATTGTTGTAAGCAAGGTAGCCGCCTGCCCCCAGCGTCACTGCCTCATTGGCACGGCCTGCTTGGCCTGCACTGTCGCCGGGCACAAGGTTATCATTCCCCTCTGCTTCCAGCGTGGAGAAGATGTCGCGTTCCCCGTCCAGCCCCTGATAGGTGGCAAAAGTGCCCTTGGACGGAACAACCGTCACAACGCTGGCCGACGGAATATCAATGACGAACTTGCCGCCCGATACCGGAATCGTACCCAGCTTCTTCTGGTTCTCGCTTCCCGAGGTGCGGAACACCGTCACACTATCTGTTCCTGCCGGGAAGTCCTTCAGATTGAATTCCAGCGGCTGAACGCTGTCATCATTGCTCGCATTCGATACCGTCATCGAGAAATCACCCGTAGCCGGATTCTTGAAGCCGACCACGTTCAGATCGGGCGCGGGTACGCGTGTAACATCAAACCGGACATCGCCCGGATTCATAAACCGGGAGAAATGCCCATAGCCGTAAAAGCGCTTGAACAACCGGTATTCGCCCGTCAGCGTGCTGATCCGTCCCGGCTCCTGCTGGGAGTTGGTCGTAACGAAGCGGATCAGGTCGGAACCGTCCGCGCCGTTGCTGTCCCACATACTCCACCAGACAAAGCCGTTAAAGCCGGGGTTGCTGCTGAACATATTGGTCAGCAGATTGGACCAGCGCACGGCGTCATTGATGTTCTGATTGCCGTGCCGCTGAGTATAGGCACCAGCCGATCCGTCACCGGTGTCCTGGTTCATGAATTCTGCCTGCCAGAGCTTATACTTAGTCAGATATTCGGGATACTTGCTTCCATCCTTGGTGTAATCCAGAGGACTCTTGGAGAAATCCCCGGTGTGGTACAGCTTGTTCTCATCCGTGCCGATGCCAACTGTACCGTAGAGATGGGTAGTGAATACATCGAGATAGGGATTCTTGTCGAGCGCATTATCCGGGTCCGTCTGCGAGAACACCTCGCCGCCTCTGCTTAAGGAAGCGCCCAGATTGGTGCCGTCCACTGCGGCAAGCTGGGGAATGAAGTCAATCAGCTTGCCTTCGGGGTTCTTAATATCATAGAGGTCGCCGCCAGGCTGCATCGATTTTTTCAAGGCAGGTCCGATGTAACCGTTAATCAGTTCCGTAACGTAAGCAGCTGAGCCGCCCGCCAGATCGACTTCGTTGAAGGGATTGATGTGGGTAACCGGAATCCCATACTGCTCCCACATGCCGCGGATATAATTGACAAGATAATCTGCATAGGCCTGATAGTATATTTTTACCGGTTTTCCGCCAATGGTGGCGATGTCGCCACGGACAATTTTGCTGGGAGAATTGGTGTTGGATTGGCTCATCCAGTAGGGTACGGTCCAGGTGCAGGCGTAGAATTGCTTGACGCCATATTGCATCGCCTGGCGCATGGTCCAGACCTGATCGATATCGAACAGCTCTTTGCGTGTACGCGGGGAATTCTTGATGACTACAGGCTGTTCACCGGGCTTACTGAGGAGATTGGTCGGTCCGCCGTCGTCATTGCCGATCGGCTGATTCCAGGAGGGATAATCCCATACAAAGTCTTGCACAGGTACAAGCGTTCCAGGAGCATGCTCCGGTTCAACCGGCCAGATGCTGTCGGTATTGCCGTCGTAATAGCGGTTCTCCGCTTCGATCTTGTAGCCGTATTGGCCTGCTGTTCCACGCAGAGGAATAGCGTTCCCCTCAATGTCGAAGCCGGGATTATTCACATCGGCCAGGAGGCTGGTGAGCGGGTTGAACCCCGGGCTGGCCGCAGTAGCCCCGGAAGTCGTCAGGCCGCCGTTGTCACCGATGATCACCCGGACAATGTCGTGGCCTGTACCCTTCTGTTCACTGAAGGTCAGATCCAGCAGATGCCGGACCGTATCCTGATGGCCGGCCGAAGCGAGTTGCAGCATATGGACGGAATCCGTATACGCATAGGCGGCTCCTACACCATCCATTGTCTGATAGCTCTTGTACCAATCGGCGGTTACCTGTGCCGGAGCAATAGCAGCCTGCATGGCAGCAGCCGGAGCAGCTTGAAGGGGGTTAGAGAATGGCATAGGGGTAATGACGGATAGCAGCAGCACACCAGCCATTGAAACTGAGAGTGCCTTTCTCCTGATCTTTTTACTCATCCTAGAGATTCCTCCTCTTGTATGCGCTTACATTGTTTTGCCTGGTAATATCCTAACAAATCAGATTGTACATTTGTAGAAGAAGGATGCACGATTCATTTTAAAATAACACTATTCTCTTTCAAATTTAAACGATAACCCTTAACACCAAAAATCCCGGCCTGTAAACGCACTATACAAGCTACGATTTACAGGCCGGGATGCTGAGTCTATCTGCGGTTAAGTCATAAATGCTGCGACTGTAATCTACTGGGCAAGAACTTCCTCAGCCAAGGCAGGATCTACTTCAATGTCATAGATTGCATCCGTTACCGAGCTTCTGCTGCTTCCAAGTGTCGCTACGAAAGTAGTTACACTAAGAGCTGGGAGCTGGGCCGTAAAGGCACCATTCGACACATTAATGGATGATCCGGCGGCTACCTTGCGGCTGGCGTCCGTGATCCAGGTGGACACGCTTGAAGCTGCGCCATTCTGCAGGACAAACTTCTGGCTTACAGCCGAAGTGCTTTTATTAATAGCCACAATGACTGCCTTGTTATTGCCCTTATAAGCCGAGACATAGACATTGGTATTCGGGTTCTTCGTTGCGTCTACTCTTACATAACCCGGGCGGACGAACTTGGAGAACTGGGCCATGCTGTCCCCGCGCTTGCTGATACTGCCGTCTTCATTCATCGGGCTGTATTGACGGCGGATATACCACCATACATAAGCCTGGAAATCCCCTTCCACCAGCGCGTTGTGCATATGGTAGGCTACTTCCAGCGCTTCGGGCCACAGGTTGGCCGAGTTGTTATTGCTGTTCGGGTAATAGACCTCGGTCATCCACAGCTCTTTGCCTGCGCCCTTCTGCTTGAATAGCGGATAGGCAAAGTTGTTCACCTGTGTTCCATACAAATGCGCCCCCAGAATATCCATATTGGCCAGCGCCTGGGAATCATTCAGAATCGGGTCGGACATATTTTTCAGATATTGAAAGGACTCGGGAGCAATAACCCGGCAGTTAATGGAACCGGCATAATTCTTCATAAAGTTCAGGACTTCGGCAGGTGTCCACCAGGTCCAGGTCTCGGCATAGTCCGGTTCATTCTGTATCGAGATCGCATACAGGTTAACCCCATTATTCTTCATGTAAGTCACGAAATCATTCAGATGCTGGGCGTACGCGCCGTACTTGTCATATCTGAGCCGCTTGGCTGAGGTATTCCCATTGTGGTTGAAGGTCTCCGTCATACTTGCAGGAGGATTCCAGGGTGATGCGAAGACGATGGCTCCTTTGGCAACGGCCGCCTTGGCCGTGTCCAGCTCCTTAGACCAGTTATTCTTGTTATCGTCCACAGAGATTCTCAGAATGGATAAGCCCAGCTGGTTCGCTCCGTTGCCGAAGGCGGTCTCCCGCTGCGCAGCCGTCAGATCGCCGATCCAGACCGGGTGGTTGATACCTCCGAACCCGCGAATGACCTGCTTCTGGGCGGACAGATTAACAGTCACATCGCTGGCAGCTGCAACTTTGGGCGGTGCGGGTACCAACATTGCCGATAGTAGGGTTACAGATGCCAATACAGTACATAGTGATTTTTTAAACGTTGATCTCATTGCTTCATCTCCTTATTATATGATTTCTGCACAACATTCCTGCCGAATCCTGCCTCTGGTCGCACCTCCTGTCTAATCGAAGCCGCAGCTGTACCCTGTACAGGCTTGTCCTTTTCTCTTGCAACACTTGCAAGCGCTTCCTATTCCTGTATTATATTAAATAGTTGTTATATCGTCGTTGCATATCAGCGATACTATATTGCGCGGATACTGATAATCCTTATATATCCAATTAAAGGAATGGATGCCATGGAGCAGCTTGCCCAGTATGTGTTCACCCCGATCCCCGAAGAAATGATCTGCTTCCACAAATCAACCACCACGGAGCAGCTCAACCCGGCTCAGCCTTACCACCGGCACGATGCCTACGAAATTTACCTGTTCCTGAGAGGCAATACCTATATGTATGTGGAGCAGTCCTGCTACAAGCTTTCCCCCGGCGATCTGCTCCTGATCCGTCCCGGAGAGATGCACCGGTGTGTCTGTGCCGACAACCAGACCTATGAACGGATCGGACTGAACCTGAGAAGATCCGCCCTGCGGCGGCTGTCTAGCAGCCGTACGAACCTGCTGGCCTGCTTCAACGCCTTTCCCTCGGGGCTGAACACGCTGATCCGGCTCTCCCGCGACCAGTGCGCCTTCTATACCAGACTGGCGGACCAATTAATCCATAGCCTTCACTCCGAGGAGTATGGCCAGGATCTGCTGGCCGATTCCTATGCCACCCGGTTGCTTGTATTCATCAACACTCTGCAGCAGTCTTCCGCCTCCCTGCCGCATAATCTTATGCCCGAGCTGGTCCGCCAGACGATGGCTTACATCGAGGAGCATCTGCTCGAACCGATCTACTCTGCCCAGCTGGAGCAGAAATTTCATTACAGCGGCAAATATATAAGCCAGCAATTTAAAGAGCACACGGGACTTACCGTCCGCTCCTATATCGTTAACAAGCGTGTCTCTTTGGCCATGAGCCACCTTACCTCCGGCAAGAGTGTCGCGGCCGCCTGCGAGCTGTCCGGCTTCAGCGATTATGCGAACTTCATCCGCAGCTTCACCAAGGTGGCCGGCATGTCCCCCGGCAGATACCGGGCCAGTAAGCTGTCCTGAGTGCCCGGGCATTCTTTTGAAACAAAGAAAGAGGATAACCTCCCGCTGAACCGGGAATCGTTATCCTCTTCGTGTATGTCTTCCGTCCGTACTGGCGCTACTCGCTGTCTGCCTCCCAGTAATCACCCACCAGGCCTTCAATAATACTGGCGCTGGCCCAAGGCATCAGGCAGAACCAGGTGCTGGCCGGTGAGCCGTCATTGTAGGTCTCTGTTACCAGCCCTTCGGAATGACAGAAGCGCTCGGACATCCAGCCCGTCAGGCCGTGATCGAATTCCCGGTCATATCTGTTGTAGGTCTGACAGCCCCAGCCGACGGTATCCAGCATCCGCTGCTTCACATACGGATCTTCACGCTGCTTCACATAATAATACAGCTCATCGACCACGCTGCTCGACATGGGATGAATATGCGGATTGGCGACTGAGGTCACGCTCCCCCCGGAGCTGGACCAGCCCACCGTACTGAGCGGCGGCACCTTAACCGGTGAATTATAGGCGAATTTGAAGGTGAACTCGTAAGCAAGCGCATCTCTCATATGATCCAGATACAGCTCATCCCCTGTAAGGGCGTGCAGATATCTGACCGCCCGGATATACGCCAGAATCCCTTCAGAATCTACCGCCTTATCTGCATCAAGCGGAGCTCCATAACATTCCATTCGTTTCACATAGGTCTCATAATAATGCCGCTCACTGCGCTTCAGGCTGTCCAGATGCGACCGGTTTCCGGTTAGCCAGCTATAGTAGGCTATGGCAGCCATGATCCAGGTCCCGCTGAAGGAATCATATTCAAGCCCGGCACCAGTTCGTTCAGAGAGAATCGTAGGGTATTCACCGTCCGAATTCCGGCTTCTCTCCAGTACAGGGAGAATCTTACGCACGAAGTCCATCCAGTCCTCGTGGATGACATGGTTGAGCCTTTTCTCATATTCATAGGCCTTCATAATATAGAACAAGGCCTGTCCGCACAGATAAGCGGAATGTCCCGGCGTGCGCATCCCGTCAAACCACCAGCCGTGAATGCTCCATTCCCCGTCCTGATAGGCCTCGTAAGGGAGACCGGAAGCCGGGTTCAGGGAGTTCCCGATGATATTCTCAATGCAGGAGAGTGCCTGCCCGCGCATAGGCTCATCTCCCAGCCGCAGCGCAGCCATCAGCATAGGAGTGGCTACAGTCAGGCCATTTGTCCAGCTGATGGAGATGATTTTGTTGTACCGGTACCCGCCCGTCTGCTTGTCCTCATAGACAAAAGTTGTGTAGCTCCGGTCCTCAGGCAGCCACGCATATTGATAGATGGCCTTCGACAGATCGGCCGCAGCGGTCCGTAGATCACTGCCAGGTCTTGGAGGCTGATGAAAGCGGGAATAGATCTCTTCCAGCGCAGCATTAATGCCCAGCTCAGACTCAGCCTTGTAGTCATACAAATCCAGCATGAACGCTACTGACTCAGAGGCCCCCAGTTCAAAGCAGTTCTCCTCCAGAGGTGCCCGTTCCTTGACAAGACGGGATTTGATGAACAGAAGCGGAGCATTCTCATACCCCAGCGTATACCCGACCGTTCCCTTGGCAAGCGAGCAGGTGAAGCCGCCATACTGCAAGAACTCCCCCTCTAGCCCTGGCTTCCACTGGATCTTCTCTCCCTCCCTGTATATAAAATAAGGGCTGGCGCATAATCCGTACACTTTGCCAGTGTCATATACAAGTGCTGCGGGGTGTGACAGCCGGTCGCTGCGCACCATCCACCAGGGAGAGGAAGGACGCGAGGGCTGGCCCTCCCTTAATCTCGGAAATTCGTTCGGGACATTCTGCGGAGCTTCTCCCCGGTTGCGGCCATACATAAAGGCGGGAAGAAAAAAGCGCGGATCAGTCTTGGCAAACGGCAACTCTACATGAATGACACCCGACCACGGCGTGCTGTTCAGATTCGTGATCCGTACATGAGTCTGAAAGGGATGCTGTGCACTGCCTGTCCCGCCTGCTATCTCAACGGATGCATGTAGTCCATGCCCGTTAAGTCCGGTATATTCAGGATCTTCCTGAGTCTTGCTTCTTGCTGTTACGATCAGTTCCACTATCCTGTCCCCCAGTCTGGTGTATACAATAAAACGCTTGCAAATCATATCCCTGCATGCTAGGATAATGTCATTTTAAAGTAGTTCCAGAGAAGAATCATTGCAGGTTCCGCTGTTATTATTGCGCGAAATGATCCGGAGGTTACCCATGAACGAGCCATTTGAGCTTCGCTATGACCCTATCCATAAAGATTACCTCTACCTGCACAGGACAACCACCTATAATATGGGAACCTTCTATCATCGTCATGAAGCCTATGAGCTGTACTTATTTCTGCGTGGCAACGTCAACTTCTATATTGAGAACAGCTGCTACCACCTGGAACGAGGAGATCTGCTTGTGCTGAACCCGGAAGAAATGCATCGTTCCTTCAGCCAGGATGAATCGGAATATGAACGGATTACGATCAATCTCCAAAAATCTTATCTGCACCGCCTGTCTACTCCGGCTACCCCTCTATCCTGGTGCTTCGACTACCGCCCGAAGGGTAAGGGCAACATCGTTCATCTGGAGGAAGCCGAGCTTCAGCAGGTTCTCAGGTTGACCGGCGATCTGGAGGAGGTCCTCTCATCGGATGCGTATGGGGCAGATATCCTCGCCAACAGCATGCTTGCTCAATTATTGGTGCTGACCAACAGCGTGTTTCATAGAACAAGCATCGTTCCTGCGGATATCATGCCGGAGCTGGTCCGCAGGACCATGGAGTATATTGATGCCCATCTGGGCCAGACCCTCACGCTTGAGCAGCTTAGCAGCACCTTTCATTTGAACAGCACCTATATCAGCCGCCAGTTCAAACAGCACACAGGCCTGACGCTACGTTCCTACATACTGGATCGCCGGATTTCGTTAGCCAAGGCTTGTCTCCGCGAAGGGCTTAGCCTTACCGAGGCCTGTTATCAATCCGGCTTCAGCGATTACGCCAACTTCATCCGCAGCTTCACCAAGGTGGCCGGAGTATCCCCTGGAAGGTACGCCAGGCAGGAACTGTAGAATGTCTCGCGGGAAGTGGAGCGGGCAGGAGCGGTGTATGCGGAAGGCGGGACTGGATCATTAGGGCTGGGGATTTACAGATTGCGAGGAGTGTTGCATACAGTTGAGAGCGCGGGAGACTTATTCAAGTGGAAATTGCACATCTTGGCGGTAAAGATGAACGAAAAACACAAAAAAAGCTGCACAACCGGCAGCTTTTTGAATTTTATTTTACTACTTAGAATCAATCAATTTTTTTCATTGATTTGGCAATATTTATCAGTGAAGACTTAGAAAGTTCCGATGTGTCTAATTCAACGTAAGTATCCGATTCTAGCCATTTGAGCGTACCACCAGTTGCATTTTTTCCAATATATCCTTCATACCATGCCTTAGTCCCATTAATTGAGACAAGCTCTCCTCGCGGTACAAAAGAGAATTTCTTTTTGACTACCTCTGATTTACGGGTTTTATTTTTAACATCAAACTCAGTATTTTCTTGAATTATATCTGCCCCGTTCTTTATTTGTCTGACACCAAATACATATGAACCTTTATCATTAAAGTAGTTAATCAGAACGATAGGAATATTCGTTTGATTAAGATCTGAGGGTTCTTTGATTTCATAATTTGTAGCCGATTCAACATTTGATGGAGCATAAATATTAAAATTCAATTTGCTTCCTAAATTTTTAATTGTCGAATTATCTTGTATTGATGTACCAAAAGATGCAGCAATCAGAAAACTGAGATTTAAACATAAGGTTTTCAACATCTCACAATACCTCTTTCTTTGAATTTGATAAAGTGTATTATATCCAGAAAAATTTAAATTTATTCTCTAAATGCATCTGACTGTTTGGCAAGTAATTGGCTATTTGAAATTTTGTATCAATACAAAAAAAGCGCTTCTCAATTTCCTAAAGGGAAATTGAGAAGCGCTACATATAAACTTATATTATTGATAAGCGTACCCATAAACTGAAACATACGTCCCACCAACAACACTATTACTATTCAATGATACCCATGAAACACTGTACACTTTCCCAGGAGAAAGATTTGTAACTCCGATGTCTTTAGCAACGGTAACATCGCCTTCAACCCAGGATAAAACAGGAACACCAGTATCAACATCCGTGACAGTCCATCTGATTGATGCCTTCTGTCCAGAATGTACTCCGTAGACTTTATAATCTTTTAACACAAAAGTCGTTTGCCCAGAATCCAGATCTACTGTAAAACCATCAAACTGTCCAGCACTTGTAGGACGCACATAGAAAGGTCCAAAGGTTGATACTTGAGCAAAAACAGATGAACCCGTTGCGAGAATTAATATAAGAGATAAGAGAAATGAAAATACTAATTTTTTAGGCTTACGCATAATAAATTCAACTCCTTGTTCTAGAAATTAGGGCAAACGTATATAGTTATTATTGAGAATGACTATACCAATTTCTTGATCAAGGAAATTGGCTTTTTTGTGTGAGCTCATCACTTGGTTATATCATACCAATTATTTGATATTTTTTCCATATAGCAAACCAAAAATATTGTCGATATTCAACATAATTCAGTAAAATATTATGATTCCATCATCAGCAAGAAATAGTATAGTAAATGCTTCTGATGTTCGCCTAATGATATTACAAATTTCATACAGGCCCCTCCTTGGGTAGGCTTTCTAGAGTAAAGGGCTGGATTAACCAGCCCCTCCTCATCAAACCGTACGTGAGGTTTTCCCTCATACGGCTTTCCGATGTTTGTCATTCATGAGCATGCAGATCACAATAGCGTTTTTAGTCCACACTTATTGGCCATATACTTGACCTCCGGGAATGAGCTCATCCATCTCCTCCGTTGTCTCTTCTTTGCATACCACCGGGTAAATCGCTGCAGAATATACCAATCCAGCTTCGCTAACCTCTTTTGGCTGTAGTTCGTGTAATAGTAATTTCTCCATCCCTGAATCTTTGGGTTGAGCCATTCCACGTGTTCCTCAAACGATTTCCAGCGCATGCCAGGCGGTGCTAATCTGTCTTTGACCACGCCTCGGATGCGTTCCTCTGCCTTCTTCGTTAGCCACTGCTGAGTGGTATAGTACACCTTCCCTTGAGAGGTTTCTGCTTTCGTTTTTCGGTGGTGCATTCCTAAGAAGTCGAAGCCTTCGTCTCCTGTCCACAGACCTACAATGCGGGTTTTGGTCGGATGCAGCGTGAGTTCTAGACGTTCCATAATGGTGCGGATGAGTTCATATGCATGTTCTGCATCCTTTTTGGTTTTACAGACCACAACGAAGTCGTCTGCATACCTCGTCAGTTCTCCCAGCCCACTTCCGTGTTTCTCCCATAACCGGTCAAAGTAGTTCAAATAGATATTCGCCAGCAGTGGCGAGATGACACCACCTTGGGGTGTCCCTAGATCGGAACGCCGTACCTTTCCTTCTTCCATCACTCCCGCATGAAGCCACTTCCGTATAAGCTTCAAAATCCGTCTGTCATTGATACGCATCTGTACCAATTTCATGAGTTTCTCTTGATTTATATTGTCGAAGTAACCTTGGATATCGACGTCGACTACCCAATTTCCTTTGCGGTTGCAGGCTTTCCGGATTCGTTCCAGTGCTCCTTTTGCACCTCGCTTCGGGCGAAATCCGAAGGAGACTTCTTTAAAATCGGCTTCAAAGATGGGTTCAATCACCAGTTTGGTTGCCATCTGTAGGACTCGGTCTCGTACCGTAGGGATGCCTAGTGGTCTTGGCTTCCCGTCTTTCTTCGGGATATAGTGCCGCCGTACGGGCTGCGGATGGTAGCTGCCTTCTTTCAGTTCTCGCTCACAGTCCTTCAGGAACCGTATTTCTCCTTGTGCTTCAATATCTGCGAGCGTCACGGCATCTACTCCAGCCGCTCCCTTGTTTGCCTTAACTCGTCTCCAGGCTTCACTCAGCACATCCCAGCGATAGACTTTGTCGTACAGCGCATGGAATTTACGCTTGTTGTTCTCCTTGGCCGCATGACCTAGCTTTTCTTGGAGTTCTTGAACTTTTTCTTTGGGTGTCGTTAGCCGGTTGGCATTCACTCACTCGTACCTCCTCCAAAAGCGTAAACAAAGCAGGGCTCCTTCCCTCCCTAAGGTTATGTTGTCCTTAGGTTCTTCGGTACTACGAGCCCCTCGGACTCCCTTCCCACAGACGGTTCATTTCGTCTTTTGGACTTATAGAGCGCCTATTTACGGGTTTCTAAAAAAAAAAAAACCCCCGTGTGGGGGAGGGTCTCCCCAGTTCACTGCATTATCTTTCAACCCATGCCGATCCCTATACCCCGGAGGATTCTTCACTGTTGTTCCAAGTTCTGTACAGCTTCCTTGGCCTTCGTCCATGAAAGCGGGACTCGGCTTCCTCTCTTCCCCTTCGCAGGGCCTTTTTGACGACGCGGCAGGATTCACTTGATGTTACGGCCTGGGTTGTTGCTCGCCCAGTCTCTGACCGGTACTTTTGTCGATGCGCTTTTACACACAGATTTCGCCATGCGCAAGCATCCTAGCTACAAGAGTGGCTTGGCCCCTCTCTTGGTTGGACTTGCACCAACTAGATAATGCGTGCCTCTGGGCACGCCATCCAAAAAAACAAGCCTCCCAAAACGGGAGGCTTGCAGGTTTGAAGGCTTGCAAACTTACGTTGCAACTTAAACTCAATCTACTTCTTATATCCAAAATCCGGGATCTCCGTCCATCTCCGGCGCAGCTCGTGGGCTGCCGCCTTGGGCTTGCGGTCACGGGTGAAGATGCCCTTCTTGTTCCCCTGCACACGGATAATACCCTGGCTGGTAGCAAAGTCGGCGAAATTCCATACCTGTTCGCCCACAAAACCGGCAAACTCGTCGAAGACCTCGTGGTTAGCCTTGTAGAACGCCACCTGATATTCTTCCGTGAACATGATTGGCTCCACATCATGTAGTCCGGCCACAGTATCGGTTCCATATTCGGTCATCATCATCGGCTTGCCGGGGCACCGCTGGCTCCACGCTTCCAGCTCCTGCCGCAGCTTGACCTTCGCAGACTCCAGGTCGCCCCCGTCCACATACCAGCCGTAATACCGGTTGAAGGCCAGCACATCGATCAGCTCAGAGATTCTGTCGTTCGCCGGGGATGCCTCAATATGCGTCACCAGGGTCACCGGACGATGCTGCGGGTCTTCTTCCCGCAGCTGCTCGATCAGCGGCTTGAAGTATTCGTATGCCCCATCCTCATAGGAGGCCGGTTCGTTCGCTACATTCCACATCACTACACAGGCATGGTTCTTATCCCGGTTAATCAGCTCCCGGATCACCTGCCGGTGATGCTCGAAGGTCTGGACCTCTGCCCAGGTATCCTTCTTCGAACCTCCTGAGAACATCACCAGGAAATTAAGATCCAGGCCTACCGCCGGAGTCTCATTAATCACGACGAAGCCTTCACGGTCGGCCAGCCGCATCACTTCCTCGGCATACGGATAATGCGCCGTGCGGAAGGAGTTGGCCCCGGACCATTTCATCAGATTGAAATCCATAATGTTCGCGGCTTCATCCAGGCCCCGTCCATGGAACGGAGTATCCTCATGTCTGCCGTACCCCTTGAAGTAGAAGGGCTGGTTGTTGATCAGGAACTGTCCGTCCCTGACTTCAACCTTCCGCACACCGAATGGCAGCTCGTAGACATCAACCAACTGCTCCGCTTGCAGAAGCTCAATCTTTAGGGTATACAGATAGGCATTCAACGGCTGCCATAGTCTGACAGATGGAATATCCAGTACACCGGACGGCTCCGTGCCTGAGCAGACCATGTTCCCCTCTTCATCCAATACCGTAACCCGGACCTCAGCTTCTCCGCTAATGTCCACGCTATAGCGGACTATCCCCTGCCTCTCCTCCCCCTGCTCCTCCTTGTAATCGGTCACTACAGTGACGTCTTGAACGAAGGTGAGCGGCGTGGAATAGATCCGCACCGGCCGCTGCAATCCGGCAAAGTTGAAGAAATCAAAGTTCGGCTGGTTCTTCACCTTCAGCTTCCCGTCCGGTCCTTCGCTCTCCGTGTACAGGCCAACAGGCAATGTGGTGTAATCCACGACGTTATGAACAGCTACCGTCAGCCGGTTCGTTCCAGGCCGGATATAGTCATTAATCACTCCCTCGAAGGGAAGGAAGCCGCCGGCATGCTCCATCACCAAGCTTCCATTGATAAATACCTTCGCCTTATGGGTCGCCGAACCGAACCTCAGGACAAGCCGCTCATTCATGACGTTACGCGGAAGGGACAGCTCCCGCTCATACCAGACCCAGCCGACATGATTACGAATCTCCGGGCTTACGCCAAGATCATTGTAAGCTGAGGGCACCGCCATAGGAATCGTATCTGTGAGCTTCGATGCCTGCCAGCTCTCGTCCCAGCCGGAGCCATCGTCCAGCTTGAAATTCCATACCCCGCCCAGATCATACAGACTCCGGGTTTCCGTCATCATTGGATACAGCATGAACAACACTCCTATCTACTTTCTATTCTCTTTTATTCAGGATTTGGAATCAATAATCTTCTGAATCTTGGTTTGTGCATGCTGAATCGTATCATCAATACTTTGACCGGACAGCATCATTTTATCGAACTCCTCCAGCAGCACCTTCTCCAGCTCAGCGTGATAAGGCACTGCCGTAGCCGCAGTAGTGGATTTGGTATTCTCCAGAACATAGAGCAGGGAAGCTTTATCGATCATCTCCGGGGTTTTGCTGCCTGCAATGATCCGGTCGACCACATCGTTCAGATTCGCTTTTTTCCAGGACGGGATATTCTTGCCTTGCAGCACGATCCCTTCGGTGGAGAACCAGCGGATGAAGGTGTAGGCCTCGTCTTTATGCTTGGACTTGCTGTAGACGCTCAGAACATCCCCGCTCACATTCGAGGACATCGGATCTTCCATCTTCATCTTCGGCAGCGGAGCGAACACGGTCTTGAAGGTAGCCGGAATGGTATCCGTTCCCCCAGTCTCCGGGATCAGGAAGGTCCCCGTAACAAGCATACTGGTGTCCTGGTTGAAATATTGCGGTCTGTAGTTCAGCTTCTGGCTGACCACCTCAGAGTAAGGGGTTGCGGAGCCTTCCGCTTCGCCCTGAAGACGCATTTCAAGGGACTTGCGCATGAACGGATTGTCGATATTGGCGGTCTTGCCGTCATCGGTAGTCAGATTGGCATTCACCGGCTGGCCGAAGTTCTGCACCACATAGCCATATTGAATCCAGCTGTGGAAGTAGGTGCCGTACCGGGTTTTATCGCCCGTTTTCTTCGTCATCGCCTTGGCGTATTCCATATACTGATCCCAGGTCCAGTCCTTGGGCAGCTCAAGTCCGGCCTCCTTCAGATGATTCTCATTGATAATAACCAGACCCTGGGAGGACTTGCCGGGCAGTCCATAGACCTTGCCGTCAATACTGGTATCGGATGTATATTCGTCCTTGAAATTAATGCTGTCCTTGGCCAGATAATCATCCAGCGGCTCAATCATCCCCAGGCCTGCCCGCTGGGACAGGAAGGTCATGTTACTGAACATGATAATATCCAGATCATCGCCGCCGGCCACCGCCAGGTCGAGCTTCTTATAATACTCGTTGGAGTTATTGTCCTCCGCAGAGGCGAATTCCACCTTAATGTTCGGATGCTGCTTCTCGAACTCGGCAATTACGACATCCCAGTTGTCCATTTTTTTGGCATACCAGTTGCTCAGCTTGATCGTTACCGGTGTATTGCCATCCTTCCCGGCACCCGTTGCCGCCGGCTCCTTCTCTGCATTGCCAGCGCCTCCGCAACCGGATACCAGCAGGGATAACAGCGGTAAGGCGATGAATAGATTACGTTTTACTTTTGACATGATTTGGCCCCCTGTAATGTAATTAGTCTAGCCTTTGACACTGCCCATCGCAACTCCCTCAATCACCTGCTTCTGGCCGATCATGAAAATAATTAACAACGGCAGAATGGCCGATACAGCGCCTGCCATCATCAAGGAGTAGAACTCGCCGCTGAAATCAGCGAATTTCCGGATGCCCAGCTGCAGGGTAAACAATGAATCGGAACGAAGGAAGATCAGCGGATTCTGGTAATCATTCCAGGTCCAGATAAAGCGGAGAATCATATAGGTAGCAAGGGCTGGCTGCACCAGTGGCATGGCAATCCGCATGAAGATCGTCCAGTGGCCCGCTGCATCAATCCGCGCCGATTCAATAATTTCATCATGGATTCCCAGGAAGAACTGTCTCAGCAGGAAGGTTCCAAGCACGCCGGAGGCGGCAAGCAGCACCAGCCCGAAATGGCTGTCGAACAGTCCAAGCCAGCGGTACATGATGAACTGCGGAACCAGAATGGCCTGCGTCGGAATCATGAAGGTGGCCAGGACAACCAGGAAGAGAATATCCCGCCCTTTGAAAATGATTTTGGAGAAGCCGTAAGCCGCCATCGCAGAAATAATCAGCGACAGCGCTGTAGACATCAGGGTCACCTTCGTGGTGTTCCAGTAATAGAGTGTGAACGGCACGGCTCCCGCCCATACCTGCTTGTAGTTCTCCACCATATTCCATTTCGACGGAATCCATTCTATCGGATATTTCATGACATCCAGCTCGGGCTTGAAGGAGGCAGAGAGCATCCATAAGAACGGCATAATGAACAGGATTCCAGCAACCCCCATGAAGATGGTGACAATAACACGGTTAAGCTTGATCGATCGCATGTGTAAACCTCCTAGTAGTTGACCCATTTCTTTTGTCCGACCCATTGAAACAAGGTCACCAGCAGGATGAGTATCAGCAGAATAATGCCCATCGCCGAAGCATAACCCGACTCCAGATTCACGAACGCCACCTCATACAGATAGTAGACAATGACGGAGGTTGAGCCTGCCGGGCCGCCGCCGGTTAACACCATAATCAGATCGAAGACCTTGAAGGACCCGACAACTCCTGTGATGAGCAGGAAGAAGGACGTAGGCGACAGCAGCGGCAGTGTAATTCTGAAGAATTGTCTGAGGGGTGAGGCCCCGTCCACATCGGCGGCTTCATACAAATCCCGTGAGATATTCTGAAGGCCCGCCAGATAGATGACCATGTTGAAGCCGAGTGAAGTCCAGACCATAATAATCATGACCGAGACTAGTGCGAACTTGGGATCAGCCAGCCACATGGGCGGATGCTCGAATCCGATAGATCTGAGGAAGCCGTTGATCGGACCGTTGTTCGGGTGATAGAGCACTCTCCAGAGCAAGGCAATCGCCACGAAGCTCGAGATGAAGGGCATGAAGTAGATCACTTTGAAAAAGGTTTTGAAATACGTTGCCTTGTTGATCAACACCGCCAGCACCAGCGCCAGGAACATCGCTACCGGAACGACGCCGATCATGATCAGGTTGTTGTAGAGCGAGCGGTGAAAGGACTCGTCCTGCACCAGCCGGGTGTAGTTATCCAGACCGACAAACCCGAACCCGTCCAGACCGGATACAAAGTTCCAGTTCGAGAAGCTGATCACACCGGATAGGAGAATCGGAATAATTACCAGTGTTACGGTCAGAATGAGCATGGGGGCAATGAATAAATACCCTGCAATATTGTCGTAAAAGGATTGCTTGCGCATCTTGCTGATCCCGGGGCTGCCGGACCGTTTTGCCGTCCCCTCTTCAGTAATAACCTCCACTTTATCCACCTCTTTTTATGTTTGTAGCTTTATTATAGAAGGGCAAATTTTATAGCACATGCAACGAATTTATCTGTGGCGAAAACTTTGTATAGCATTATTTTTTCTAAATTGAAAAAATTATTGGATGAGCCGAACCGCAGAATCAAGTACCATAAGTCTGTGAAGGTCTACTACTGGAGGGATATTAATGAAAGAAAAGCACAGGCTCAGTCAGCTCTCCTTCCGGCAAAAGCTAATCCTTACCTCCATCGCCTGCCTCGTGATTCCGGCACTGGGGATGCTCTATATTACCAATGTCTATTCCAAGCTGATTATCCGGGAGCATTCCTTGGAGAAATCCACGCAGTCCCTGAGAATTGTCCAGTCGCAAATTGATGTCATCTTCGAAGAGATGGTGTCGGTGTCGAACTTCGTCCATTTCGATCCGGAGATCAAGACCCTGCTGGAGGATGCCAAGACCAATCCCGTAGCTGCGCGGACCCTGACCAGCCGCCTGGAGCAGGTGGCCGGAGACACCATCGATCTGCGGATCACTCTGCTGGATAAGGAAGGACATGCCTATTCCGATTATTCCTTCTATGATTATGATCCCCGGCAATTTCTGAAACGGCGCTGGTTCTCCACTCTGGAGCAGCTCCCGCCGTATGACACCTTGTTTATGGGAGCAGAAGACAATTACCTGACCTCCCTGCAGGCTGAGCAGCCGTATATCTTCATGACAGCGCGTGCCTTAAGAGAAGAAACGACTGCCGCCCCCTACGCTTACCTGATTGTCAGCCGCAGCGAGGCTTCGATCCGTGAGCGGTTTGCTTCACTGGAAGAGGATGTGTATCTGCTGGACGAAGAGGAGATCATTCTGTCGAACCGGAACCAGGAGCTGGTAGGCACAAGCTTTGACCATCTGTTGCCTGTAGATGAGCTGGTCTTCCCTGACATCGTCAAGTTCAAGGGGGAGAATCAGCTCCTCCTCTCGCTGCCGCTGAAGTTTGCCAGATGGAGACTCATCAGTGTCGCTCCCTATGAGCAGCTAACGGAAAGGTTGAACGGGATTAACCGGACCGGCCTGATTATTCAGACGATATTTGCGGTCAGCTTCTTGTTCGCGCTGACGGTTCTGCTGCGGAGATTCACCAAGCCTGTGCTTGTCCTGGGTAAGGCGGCCCGCCGGGTGGAGGACGGGGATCTCATGGTGCGCTCGGGCATCCGGGGAACCGATGAGATCGGCAGCCTGGGGCACTCCTTCGATAACATGCTGGACCGGGTGCAGCTAATGCTCAGGCAGGTGGAGACGGAGCAGGAATTGAAGCGCCAGGCGGAGATTGCGATGCTGCAGGCCCAGATTAACCCGCATTTTCTATTCAATGTGCTTAGTTCGATCCGGCTGAAGCTGCTCATGAAGCAGGATGAGGAGAATGCTGCGATTGTCGGCTCCCTCTCCGCTATGCTGCGGGCCAGCTTTTCCAGCCGGGAGGAATTCGTCTCGATTGCCAGTGAGCTTGATTTCACGAAGCAGTATATGGAGTTAATGCGGTTCACGATGAGATATCCTACGGAATATGCAGTGCATGTAGACAAAGAGCTGCTCCTGGAGACGGTGCCGCGGTTCATCCTGCAGCCCATTATTGAGAATGCTTACAAGCACGGGTTCTTGCAGGGCGGAGGGCGGGTCGTCATCACCATCGGACTCGTTCAGTCCAGGCTAACCATTACCATCGAGGATAACGGCACGGGAATGGAGGAGCATACGCTCGCAGCTCTGCTTCAGCACATCAGGCAGAAGGATGCGGAGATAGGCGCCCTGAGTGCTGACGGGACGCCAGTGGCAGAGTCCGCTCACGGCATCGGATTAATCAACGTCTACCAGCGGCTCAAGCTAATCTACGGGGAGCTCTTCGAGATGAACATTGAGAGCATTCACGGGGGGCGCACCACCGTACAGTTAACCATGCCCGTGAAGCGGATAGGAGCAGATAATCATGACCTATAAAGTAGTACTAGCAGACGATCATTATCCGGTGTTGGAGTATTTAAGCACTTCGATTCCCTGGGACACCCTCGGCCTTGAACTATCGGCTTGCTGCTCGGACGGCAGACAGGCCTGGGAAGCCTGCCAGCTGCATCAGCCGGATATTCTGCTTACGGATATCGGCATGCCGGCGATGAATGGACTGGAGCTAATCCAGAAGGCGCGGGAGGTGAACCCTCAGCTTCAGACGATTATCCTGTCCTGCCACGGGGAATTCGAATATGCCCAGAAGGCTGTGAAACTGAATGTGGCCGAATATATATTGAAGGAGAGTCTGCAGATCGATCAGGTGATTGCCGTATTGACGGAGGCGGTGGCCCGGCTGGAGGTGAAATTGAAATCCCGTAACCATTATCTCCAGATGGAGAAGCTGGTCAGCCAGAACCATGCCGCCATCCGGACCAGGTTCATCCGCATGTTCGTGGAGCAGCCGGTCTGGGATGAAGCCGAGTGGTTCGGACAAGCCGAAGCGATGGGCATCAGCCTGCACAAAGGCACCCCGTATCTGCCTGTACTGGCGGTCCCGGAGCGCTCCTATGAGCTGGAGAGGCGGTTCGGCGGAGTGGTGAACCTGCAGTTCGTGATGGATAATATGCTGCAGGAATTCCTGGAGATAGACGGCATTATCCAGTTCGCGCTGACGGAACGGCAGTTCATCCTGTTCATTCCTTTGCCGCATATCCTCGTCCGCAATCTTTATGAGGAGTTCCGTAATAAATTCCGGCATGTTCAGAGAATGGCGAAGCTGCATCTGCGGATGGGGATTTCCTTCTTTTACGGGGAGGATACTCCAAGTCTGATCGACATTAAGAAGCAGATTCAGGCGCTGCTGGATTCCCATGCCCTGCGCTTCTATACCGCCGAGGGAGCGATTATGAAGTATGCGCCTGTCCAGACCAGCGGCGAGGACCTGTTCGTGCATTATTCGGAGATCCTCCAGCAGCTAAGGGACTGCATTCAGCAGGAGGACAGCTCGCAGCTTGCGGCCAAGGTCAGGGAGATCAAGCAGTATGTCGGGGACCAGAAATATCCGGTGGAGAGTGTAAAGAGCTGGCTGCTCAAAATGGTGATGGAGCTGGAATTGAAATATGTCGTCATGCAAAACTTCGTCAACAACTTCAACAGTGAGCGGCTCCAGCGCTCAATCCAGGAATTCGAAACGCTGGAGCAGCTCATGGAATGGCTGGAGGAATTCCTGAAGGATAAAATACTCATGCTAAGCTCCATGTGGAAGCAGAATGTCCGTAAAGAAATAGCCGAAGCCAAACGTTATGTGATGAATCATATAGGCGAGAAGGTTGGCATGGAGGAGATGGCGAAGCGTCTGGGCCTGAACCCCACCCATTTCAGCCGGTTATTCCGTCTGGAGACCGGGCTGACCTTCATTGAGTATGTGACCAGAATGAAAATGGAACAGGCCCGCGATCTCCTGAATCAGACGAACCTGACCATCGTGGAGATCGCCGAGCAGCTGGGTTATGACAACGTCAGCTACTTCATCAAGCTGTTCCGTAACTTCTCCGGCATAACTCCGGCGGAATTCCGGAAGTCCTTCTAGTACAGCATCAGATTTAATTCTGTGAATAGGTCAGATCCCGGAGGTTACGTAAAACGAAACTGCCGCCGGCCGGTCGAGTTTGCTCCTAACGGACCTGAGAGACCCTATTCCCAGGAAAACGCCACTTTTTGCGGGTTAACGGACTGAGTTGCCCTTATCGTCTCTCTACAAGATGTTTAGAGTAGAAATTCCAAGAATAAGGTCTATGGGGTCCGTTACTTTGCCCAAGTGGTGACTTTCATCCAGAATAAGCGCGCCTCAGTCCGTTATGCCGGGCCAAACGCCACTAAGGGACAACCATCTTTGCCTGGGAATGGCACCTGAAGGGGTTGGCTCCACTCCTGTAGTCCTTCAGGCATTATAGCGCCCCATCCACCAGTTTAAATCTGATGCTGTACTAGTTTTGTATACAACAACAAGCCGGAGGCAGGCGCATAAGCGCCCGTCTCCGGCTTGTCCGTTGCCCGCGTCGGGTAGGGATTATCGCGCAACGGATGGCTCAGTATTTATCAATCTTGTACCAGAACAGGGGCAGCGGGAACCAGCCTATAGGCGCATCCACTGCCATATAACGGCTGTGCTGCGTAAGCAGCAGGGCTTGGGCCTGCTGCCGGTCAAGAACCACGGCATCCGGCCGGGCTGACCGCTCAACCGTAACCCCCTCCGCGTCCACCCGCGCCGTCACCGGCTGTCCGTCCATTACTGCGGAGAATTCTCCCGGGACAATTCCTGTGGTCTTGAACTTCAGCGTAAGGTAAGCCTTCAGGACATTGGCGAAATCCAGAATATGATACATATCGGAATTCTCGATTACGAAGTCTTCGGCAATGCTGCCAAGAGCCGTATTCAGCGCGATGTCATATTCCGGCGCGTGCATCGTTATTCGCCCGGCTCTGCTGTACGCCATGTAAGCCTTGAGCGTCCGCAGAATATCGTCCGGATTCTCCACTGCGAATTCAGCTATTGCATCGCCCGCTTCGTTGACAACCAGATACCCGATCAGCTTGCCCTGATCCAGAACGCCGAGTGCCTTTTGACAGAGGGTGCCGAAAATTAGCGGCAATTGCTCTAAGCTGCGTTCAACATAAGCCAGCCGCGAGGTGTTCATGCTGTGCGCAAATTCTGCACCGCCTTCAATCTCAAACAGCGGACTGAAGGATATTCCGGTGTCATTCACCCCTCTTAAGCCATGGCGCACATTGGCCTCTGTCACGGTATACTTGAGCTTGACACCGCCAAGCGTGAAGCCGAAATATTCGTAACGCTGGCGCTGTCCATATAATACAACCATATCACAGGTACCCCGCAGCTCTTCAAGCCACAGGTTCATAAGCGCTCTCATATGTCCTTCGCCTCGCGCACGCGGATGAACAGATACCGTACCCAGATAGCCGGTGCGCAGCGTATGATCACATACCGTCAGTGACTCTGGAAAAACAGCCACCAGCGCACGCAGCCTGCCCTGCTCGTCCACAGCAACCTTATGCATGGCGGAAGAATCTACACTTGTGTCATAGGCCTTGGGCATCAGGACCTCAAAATCAAAGCGGAAGGCAAGGTTGGCCAAATCTATGTATTCCTCGCGTTCGTGCGGAGCTGCCGTTCTGTATTTAACCATTGTGTCCTACCCTTTCAGTCTATATATTCAACTGCCTCCCTGACTATATTCTAGAGGCATCTCCCATCTCCTGCTCAGGTCACTCTGATTTCCGCCGCTTAGCCGCAGCCTCATCAATCGCCTGCTGGATATTGGCCAGCGCAGTCTCCAAGGGCTGTCCGGCAAGATACTGGTTGACGCCCTCCAGAATCTTCACCTGGAGCGACTCGGTCGAGACCGTATGCGGCCAATAGAGCGTGGCGTCCTCACGCGTTACCGCAGCGGCAATGGACGAGACCGAATCACTCCGGTCCGTCGGGGCCGAGATGACCGAAGGCACTGCCAAAGCGCCTGCGGCCAGCTTCTCCTGCGTAGCCCTGCCGTTCATGAACGCCACGAACTGCTTGGCCTCTTCGGGATGCTCCGTCCGCGAGCTGATCACCCGGTACGTGCCGACATTGATATTCGGCACCGTCCGCACACTGCCCGGCACCATCATGAAGCGGATATCCTGAGCCGGATTCCGCTCCTTGATGCTGGGGATGTCCCAGGTTCCGGTAATAATCATGGCCGTCTGGCCTGTGCCGACCAAATCCTTGGCCTGCTCATGCTTCAGGCTCTTCCAGTTCGGCGGCACGAACCCCCGGTCGATAATCTCCCGGTGCTTCTGGATGGCATCCACGAACACCGGATCATAGGTTCGGATCTCCCCGCTCTCCAGCTTCTTCGTCCAGGCGGCATCCGCCCCGTTATCCGACATGATGGACCCCCAGAAGAACTGGGCCGTGGACCACTCCGCATCCATTGCCACCGGAATAAGCCCCTCCTGCTTCAGCTTCACGCAGAGCGCAAGGAACTCGTCCCAGGTGCGCGGAACCTCCAGCCCTAGAGAGTCGAACAAGGTTTTGTTGTAGAGCAGCCCGTCACTGTGCATCACCTCGGGAGCGCCATACACGCGGCCGCCAACCGTAACCGGCAGCAGGGAATTGGGGTAGAATTCCTTGAGGAAATCGGCTCCGGTCAGGTCCAGGTACATATCGCTCCGCAGAGCGCGGAATTCCTCGAACAGGCTGGGCGACCACGTATCGAATACATCCATCGGCTCGCCGCCCAGCAGCCTAATCTTGATTCCTGCCGTGTAATTATTGTTCTGGATAAAGTCGGCCTCAATCTGAATACCGGGATGCAGCCGTTCGAATTCGGCAATCGCATCGAAATACACCTTGCCCGCCTGGGCCGTATCCAGCAGATAGCTGGAATAGCGGAGGGTGAGAGGTTCGCGGGTGTCTGCCGCTCCTCCTCCGCCGGACAGCAGGGAAGCGTCTGTACTGCTCCGGGTATCACAGCCGCCAATCGTGAACAGCAGCAGAACAATGCTGCCCCCGATACCAGGTCTCCACTTCTTCATGACGCTTCCCCTTCCTTAATCTATTCTCCGTTCGCTTCTGTAACGTTCTTGCCCTATCGTTATATTCTGAACGATCCAATAGATTGCAGTCAACGGACAATCAGAGCTTGCCCCCCGAAGTTGCAATCCCTTCGATAAATTGCCGCTGGAACAGGATGTAGATGAGCAGCATCGGCCAGATGGCCAGCACGGAAGCCGCCATCAGCTCCGGGTAGTCCACCGCGAAGGCGCTTTGAATCTTAGCCAGGGCCGAGGAGAGGGTCGCCGCGTCCGAGCTGGTGTTGACGATCATCGGCCACATCAGGTCCTTGAAGGAGAAGAGGGCCGTGAATATCCCGAGGGCCACCAGACCGGAGCGGACCAGCGGGAGCATGATTCTGGCGAAGGTCTGGCCGATATTGCAGCCGTCGATCTTCGCCGCCTCCTCCAGCTCCTTAGGCAGGCCCATGAAGAATTGTCTCAATAAGAAGGTGCCGAAGGCACTGACCAGCCCTGGAAACAGCAACGCAAAGATCGTATTGCGCATCCCCAGCGCATCGACCATCAGATATTGCGGGATGATGAAAATCTGGGTCGGCACCATCATCTGGAACAGCACCAGACTGAAGCAGAAGTCACGTCCCGGAAATCTTAGTCTGGCAAAAGCATACGCCGCCATCGCGCTGAACATCACCGCGCACAGCACCCGAAGCGCCATCATCGCAAAGGTGTTCCAGTACAGGATCAAAAAATCATTCTGCCGCCACACCTCCAGATAATTCTCCACCCGCCAGGTCTTGGGGAAAAAGATAAACGGATTCATCGAGGTGGACTCCGTAACCGACTTGAACGAGGTCAGCACCATCCAGACGAACGGCAGAATCATCGCGGCTGCTCCCAGGAGAAGCACAAGGTGGGCTAAGATACGGTTAAGTTGTTTATGTTTGGCCATCGTGCCGCCTCCTACATGTAGTTGACCCATTTTTTTTGCGCCCGCATCTGGAAGAAGGTGATGATCATGATCAGCGCGAGCAATACCATTACAACTGCTGAGCCATAGCCCTTATTCGAGTACTTGAACGAGTTATTATAGAAGAGATACACAAGCGATACTGTATGGTCATAGGCCGGGTTACTCACATCGATCATCATATAGATGACATCGAACACTTGCATGGCCTGGATAATCGTGGTCACCACAACAAAGAACAGGGTTGGCGTTACAAGCGGCAGGGTGATCACGAAAAATTGGCGTACCCGGCTGGCCCCGTCGATATCCGAGGCTTCATAGAAGTCCTTCGGAATCTCCTGCAGACCGGCGAGCAGCAGCACCATATTATAGCCGATGACACTCCAGATTCCGATCACCGCGATGGATAAGATCGCTACCCTCGGGTCCGTCGTCCAGTTGACGGCCGGAAGGCCCAGCTTGGATAGCCCGTAATTAATTAGGCCGTAGTGCTGGTTATACATCCAGCGCCAGACCATGGTAACTGCCGCAGGAGCGGCGACCATTGGGATGAAATAGATCGTGCGGTACAGCGAGCGGCCCGCGAGCTTACCGTTCAACAGGACGGCCACCAGCATGGCGATGGCAATGCTGGCAGGCACGACCAGCAAGGCATAGAGCAGGGTATTGCCGACAGCGTGCCATACCTGGGGGTCCTGAATCAGCTTGCGGTAGTTCTCCCATCCGATGTAGATATTGCCTCTGCCGAAATCTCCGCTCTTGAAGAAGCTAAGGTAAGCGGTCTGCACTATTGGAATGAAGTTGAGGACGATAAGGCCGATCATCGTTGGCGCGATCAGGAACCAGCCCCAGGACCATTCATTCCAGGTTTTGGCTCCAATTTTTCTCTTGACGGTATGATTCATCTGCTTCCCTCTCCTATCAAACTTGCGGCAGCCCTGAGGCTGCCGCAGGCATATGGCTCATGCTTATTTCTCTTCCGCCAGACTCTCATTCATCACTTTGGCTGCATTACGGGCTGCTTCCTCTACAGACACCTTGCCGGAGAATGCCGGCTTCAGCGCTTCATAAGCCTTGTCTTCCCAGACAGCCGTAGTATTGGAATATGGACGGATTACGCCATAGCTGACCATGTCAACGAATGCCTTGATGTTGAAGGTCTTGTTCGAATCCACCCACTTGTCAGCCGCGCCTTTGTACGCCGAGATGGCAACGCCCAGCTCCGCCTGGCGCTCCTGGCCTGTCTTGGAGCTTAAGTATTCCACGAACTTCCACGCTTCCTCCGGATGCTTCGTCTTGGCATCAACCGCATTGCCGAGGCCGTTATAGATGGAAGCCTGCGCAGCCTTCTTGGGCAGGACGGCCACATCGAAATTCTTCGCCATGAACTCATTCTCTGTGAACCCGCTCAGGTTCCATGAACCGAACAGGCCCATTGCCGCCTTACCGTTCTTCAGCAGATCGGCGCGCTCGGCATCCCCGTACACCTCTGGCGACAGCCCGTCACGTACAAAGCTTACATAGAAATCCAGCGCTTCGATCGTCTTCGGATCGTCATAGCCTGACTTCTTATCCGCTGTAATAATGGTGCCGCCATTTTGATAGACGAAGTTGTAATACCCCTCCTGGTTGTGCATCGGCGCGAGGAAGCCGTATACCCCGTCCTTGGTGAGCGCTTTCGCTGCGCTGTGCAGATCATCCCAGGTCCAGTTCTCATCCGGGTATTTCACACCCGCCTGGTCAAACAGCGTCTTGTTGTACCATAGCCCGATGGTATCGAAATCCTTCGGAACCGCATATTGCTTGCCCCCCAGATTATAGATCTGGTTCAGGCCTTCCGGGTAATTCTCCAGCTTGACGTCTTCGCTCTTACCGATGCGGTCTGTCAGATCAAGCAGCATGCCGTTGTTCGCATAGCGGTAGATCTCATTGGAATGCATCCAGAAGACATCCGGCAGCGAGCCGCCGGTCGCTCCCGCTTCCAGCATCGTCCAATAATCGGACCAGCCGGTCACCTCAATATCGACCTTGATGTCCGGGTTCTTGCTCTCGAATTCATCGGCAATAGTCCGCAGCCCCTTCTCCTGATTGGAATCCCAGATCGCGTAGGTCAGTTGGACCTTCTCTCCGCTTGCTTGCTGTGTAGCCGCTGCCTCTGCGGACGCGCTTGCCGATGGTGCAGCCGCCTCGTTATTGCTGTTGCTGCTACCATTGCCGCATGCGGTCAAGGTGGCCGCTGTAAGCAGGATGGACAATACGGTCGCTAAGCTTTTTTTCTTCACTAGAATTACCCCCAACTTCCATTTAGGATATGCTGCATCTGCTGCATCTCCAATAGTAGGTGAAGGCGGACGGTATCGAAATGGCTGTTTTTTACGGAAACATTCCCTTTTTTGACCAATCCCCGGAAGCGGCAAAAAGTGCACCCGCAGCGGATGCACTTCTTTTACAGACTCTGTTCTTTTTTTGACAATTGCCATTCCCAGATGAAGACGGCGTTGTTCATTAAAGGCGTATAGCCCGGCGTAACGGACTAAGGCGCGCTTATTCTGGTTTAACGTCACCACTTGGGCAAGTAACGGACCTCATGGAGCTTATTCTTGGAATCTCCACTCCTAAACCTCTCGTAGAGAGACGATAAGGGCTCCTTAGTCCGTTAATCCGCAAAAGGTGGCGTTTTGCTGGGAATAGGGTCTATCAGGTCCGTTAGGAGCAAACTCATCCGGCCAGTGTAGTTCCGTTTTTCGGAACCTCCGGGATTTAACCCTATTTACTGAATTAAATCTGACACTTTTCTAGCCCCGGTATTCCTCGGGACTCATACTGTTCAGCTTCTTGAACAGCTTGCTGAAATACGCGGTGTTCGGATAACCCACACGCTCAGCAACCTCATAGACCTTGATGTTCCTGTCCCTGAGCAGGCTCTTGGCCTTCTCCATACGAAGCCGGGTCAGGAAGCTGACGAAATTCTCGCCGGTCTCCTGCTTGAATACCCTGCTGAGATAGGAGGCGTTCACGTTAATCTGCTCCGCCACCGACTGCAGCGAGATATCCTCTGCGTAGAGCTGCATCATCAGCTCACTCGCCTGCTCTGCATAACTCCGGGAGGATTGTCCCTCCGACATCTGCGCTCTGCACTGCTCCAGATAACCGGCGACGGTCTGGTGCAGCCCCTCCAGACTCTCTTCATGGAGAATGCTCTCGTACACCGTAAGCCCGGCTTCATTCGGCTCGGGAAGCGCCGGGAAGCAGGACAGAATCGCGCCAAGCATCCGTATGTAGGTCGAACGCGCCGCCTGTTTCGTGCAGCCCTCCAGCAGCATAGTATCCTTCAGGCTGTTCAGGAAGGCAAGCGCCCCTTCGCTCCCGCTCTCGGTATCCTGCCTGAACTTCCGCATGCAAGGCTTGTCGATGAACAGCCGCTCCCCCCTTCTCTGACGGCTCCTGGCCTTATCATAGAAGGACAGGCCGCTCCCGCTGGCGAAGAACAGCTCGTCAAGCGCCATGTCCGCCTCCTGATAGGCCCGCTTCAGGGCGCCAAAGCCGGGAGCCGGAGCGCTGACGCCGATCGACAGGGTCAGCTTCAGGAAATCCTTCATCGCCGCCTGGATCTTGGCGGCGGCGCGCTCGATCTCCGTGCGGACAATCCGCCCTTCCTCCCCGAGATCGAGCAGCAGCACATATTCAGCAGAATTCATGACAATGATCTCCTTCGCCCGCTTGCGGGGCAGGATCTCTTCCAGAATATTCGCCACCGAATAGCGCAGCAGCTTCTCGTCCTGCTCCACGTACTTGCGCCGGAGCTGGTCGAACCGGTTGATCCGCAGCTTCATCAGCACCATCGGCCCGTCCGACAAGCGGATGTGCAGCGCTTCACGACGGGCGAGCACCTCTTCGGCTCCCTTGAAGCCGCTCAGCACTTCCTTGAACAGCGTCTCCTTCAAATGCTCGATGCTCTCCTTGTAGGAGCCGGGCGGCATTCCGGCGGAACTGCCTGCGGAGAGGCGGACGGCCCGCTTCTTGACCGTCTCCAGCACATGCACCAGCTGCTGCGGCTTCATGTCGCTCTTGATCAGATAGTCCGCCGCCCCGAGCCGGAGCGCCTCCTGGGCATACTGGAATTCCTCCAGACAGCTAAGAATGACGAATTGCCCGCCGATGTCCAGCCGCCGGGCCTCCCGGATCAGCTCCAGACCGTCCATCACCGGCATTTTGATATCCGTAATAATCAGATCCGGCCGGTGCGTCCCGGCCAGCTCCAGCGCCTCGCGCCCGTTGGCGGCCTCCCCCAGAATCGTGAAGCCCTCATCTTCCCATTGAATGATCGACTTCAGACCGATACGCATCAGCAGCTCGTCATCCACGATAATCACACCCAGCATACTCAATAGCCCCCCTTCCTGTCCCGAATGGGAATTGTGATCACGAATACCGCACCCTGCCCCGGACTGCTCTCGAACGATACCCCATACGGCTCACCGTATAACCGGCGTACCCGCTGATGCACATTGGTAACGCCGATGCCGCCGCTGTCCTCTGCACCGCCCAGTCTGCTGCGCAGCTTCGCTGCCGCCTCAGCGCTTATGCCCGCACCGTTGTCTCTGACCGTAATGGTGAGTTCAGCATTCCCGGCCCGCCGGACCTCGATAAACAGCAGCCCGTCCTCCTGGTCGGCAATTCCGTGGAAGATCGCATTCTCGACCAGCGGCTGGATGCTCAGCTTCGGAATCTCCTGCTCCGCAAGCGTCTCCTCCACTTCCGAATGGAATTCGATCCGGTTGAAATAACGCACCTTTTGAATGACGATATAATGCCCGATGTGCTCCAGCTCCTCGCGGATCGGCACCAGCCGGTTGTCCGTCTTGGCGGTATAGCGGAGCATGGAGATCAGCGCCCCGGTCATCTCTACAATTTTGTCCGACTGCTGCATGGTGGCGATCCACTTGACCGAATTCAGCGTATTGTACAGGAAATGGGGGCTGATCTGCGCCTGCAAGGCCCGGATCTCGGCCTCAACCTTCTGCTCCTGCTCCACGTAGATCCGCTCCACCAGCTGCTTGAGTTCAGCGGACATCTGCTCGAACCGGCTGGCCATGACACCGATCTCGTCATTCGAGCGGACCGCCGGCAGATTATCGAATTTCCCTTGCTCCACC
Organism: Paenibacillus sp. FSL H8-0332; assembly: GCF_037963835.1. Lineage (NCBI taxonomy): Bacteria > Bacillati > Bacillota > Bacilli > Caryophanales > Paenibacillaceae > Paenibacillus > Paenibacillus sp. FSL H8-0332. The sequence goes on along the minus strand of NZ_CP150145.1, from coordinate 2,447,560 downwards.
AGCGTCATATTGCGGATCAGCTGCTTGATCGGCCGTGTGATCAGATTCGACATGTACACCGAGCTGGCCAGGGCGAACAAGAGCAGCACGACGGCAATCGTCCACAGATTCCGCTTCAGGATGTAGCCTTCGACCGCCAGCTCTTCCACGGGCATGTACATATAAGTCTTCCAGTTATGTTCCTCAAATGGCGACTGGATCAGAATATAGTCCTTCCCGGCTACGTGGACAATCTGCCTGCCTGAACCTGCGGCAAGTTCTTCCTCACGGACCGGAAAAAGTGTCCTGAACGGCTTGCCGATCAGGTTATAATTGTTGTTGAATATAATCATGCCGCTGTCATCGGTAACGGTGAAGGCCGAGCGGTTGCCTGCCTCCATCCGCTTGTTCAGCCGGTTGATGAAGTCAATGTCTACACTTACCGCCATTACGCCGAGCAGCTTGCCGTTCTCCATATCGAAGATTTTACGCAGATTGTAAATCGTCCAATTGCTGTCCGCCTTGGTCTGCAGGTCCAGCCGGGTCGGCAGATCGCGCGTAATATCGTCAGAACGCAGGAATTCGGTGAACCAGTCCTCCTCACGGGGGTTATACGTATAGTCGACAGGCTTGTTCGGGGCCACATAGAGATCGCTCCCATTCACCAGATTGTAGACATAGATAGAGATGGCACGGTCCTTCATAGTGATGTAATTCATCAGCAATTGCGTGGCCTGAAGTTCGTTCGTCACAGAGCTGTCGTGCAGATAGTTCTGTACCGGGTAGTTCTCCTGCGAGACGGCTGAGATGTAGCTGTTAATCCCGTAGCTGGCGATGAGCGAAATCTGCTTCGTGTCCTCCAGGAATTCCTCGATGCGGATATTCGACTGCCTCGTCACATCGGCCAGCAGGTCCGTATATTTACGTTCAAGCATCTGCTGGGAGGAGATGTAGGAGTTAACGAACAGAATCACAACCGGAATCAGAATGGCCAGCAGAAAAAAGAACAGCATCTTGTTCTTCACGCTCACAAAACGGCGACTGGGCTTCAAGGTGAAGGGAGCTTTCAAGTCATAACCTCCGGCGGCAGAGTTTTGTGGAATACCTTTGTAGAATACCTTTAATGATAGACTCCCGGCTGCTTTCCCGCCACCCTGCTCTGCATGTCTTTTTTTTACTCTTTTCGTTCCCTTTTTTACATGTAGGGGGATTACGGGGAAAGGGCTGGCAGGATTCTGCCGCTCCCGCTTCTGCTTCCCTGTCTGCCCGCTCCAGGCTGTAACCCAGAGACGTAAAGAAAGGAACAAAAACAGTAAAAAAGCTTGATTTTATAGTAAGGGTCATTCACTTAACATTCTCGGTGAAGCGAAGCAGCAATGACAGGGAGGTTGCGGTGCCTATGCGGAGATAGCGGAGATAATTGTTAGTGAATAGAGAATTGTTTCAAGTGCGCAGACCGTTCTATTAGGACAGGTATCCCCAAAAAACAAAAGAGGTGAGTATCTATTGAGGCTATATCTTAAGCGTTCACTGATATCTATACTGGCAATTCTGACTCTCCTGCCCTCCAGTTTGGCAAGCGCTTCCACAGCTCCGACCGCAGACCCGGTTCCTGTGGCAGATTCTGTATGGGTGACTGATTCGGAGTTAGTGACCGGTCCGGTTACGGCACCTGACTCCGATGAAGCCCCTGCTTCCCCGGCGGAGCCGGATGCTGCTGCGGTGGCAGACGCTGCTGCACTGCCGGAGGCTGCTCCTGTTCAGGAGACTTCCCCTGAGCAAGTCCAGATGAAGACCGCCGCTGAAGCGGCCCCGCTGTTCCAATGGAGCTTCCGCCCCGGACAGGTGCTTGACCGCACCTCGGTGGTGAACAGCGTCTACCCCGATGCAGCCGCTGAACGCGCCGAGCTTAAGGGAGTCGCTGCCATTGTCTATGACGACCAGCGCGGAGATGTCCTCTCTTTACCCGGCGGAGGGAACGGTACTGCCTGGCTGAAGCTGCCCGATCAGCTCTACAGCGGGATCAAGGATGAACTGTCCATCTCCTTTTGGGCCAACATTGACTCATCGGCTAACGCATATAACCGTCTGCTGTCCTCCACGATTGCTGAGAAGGGGCTGACGAATGCCGGAGTAAGCGGCTGGCAGGACTCCGAGTTCATTATCATCGCCGGGGATGGCACGTTCAGCAACCGGATCTATACCGGCACGAATCCAAGCCAGATTGCCAGCTACAAAGGCGATATCGTCTGGAACCGTAACCCGGCCAAGGGCAAGTGGCAGCAGGTGACCGTCACTATGACCAGCAGCGGGGCCTACGAGGTATACCTGGACGGTGTTCCCGTTGGCATCAAAGGTCTGGATCAGGGCAAAAGCTCATCCGGAGCAACCATGCCCTCCGTTCTGGAGCATTTCTTCTCGCGTGATTATCTGAACGCCCTCAAATTCAATGATTTCGGCAGATCGCTCTATACCTCGGATGGAGATATCAAGGGGAAATTCGACGATCTGCGGATTTACAATGTCCAGTTAAATGCCAATCAGGTCAGCGCACTCTATGCAGAGACGAAGCATGAGGAGAACACCTCCGCCAAGCCGGCCAAAATCTCGGTCGATCTGGCAGACCGCTCGCTCGGACCTGTATTCCATGGCTCTTCCGGCGCACTGTATGCGATCAGCGAGCCGAATGTGCCGGATATCAATACACTGATTCCGATCAAGCCCTCGCATATCTCCCAAAAGCCGCCGAACGGCATCCAGCACCCGACTGGTGACGCGCTCCGGGTGTCGGACTATTTCTTCGAGGCTGGCGGGGAAGCTGTAAATATCGTTATGCAGGATTATTATCAGCATTGGTACTATCCGTCCAGAACGGCTAACGAATATATCCAGGAGGCCGTCATTCCGATTACAACAGCTGTCAAGGCCTATAAGCAGCAATGGGAGGCCGCGAATCCGGGGCGGGATGCGGATGCCAGATTCATCTATATCCCGTTCAATGAGCCTGAGCAGAACAATACCCGTTATCCCCAGCTGCTGGCGGATAACCAGACAGGCAAGAATTCAAGAGCCGTATTCAACAGCGACTGGCTGGCGGTAACGAAAAAGATCAAAGAGATTGACCCCGGCGCAGTCATTTCGGGAGTGAATCTAACCCAATATGGAGCCAAAGTATTCGAGGATTTCATTCCCTACTGCGTAGAAAATGACTGTCTGCCGGACATTATCAGCTGGCATATGCTGTGGGACAAAGCCTTCAACCAGGCTCCCTCGAACGTAGCCACCTTCCGGACGGTGGAAGCAGGGTCCTTGCAGCGCTATAAAGAGCTGTACCCGGACCGGACGGTTCCCTTCCCGATCAAAGTGGACATCAATGAGTATGCCGCAACCTCGGAGATTGCCGTAGGCGGCTCGCTGATTCATTACATCGCACGTTATGATGAGCTGAAAATGAACAGCATGCTGCCGTATTGGAACACGGCCAACTCCTACGGGTCGCTGCTCGCCGGGCAGAACGAGCCTAACGGGGCATGGTGGCTCTACAAATGGTATGCCGATATGATGGGCGGCGACATGGCCAAGATTGAGGTCATCAACGCCAGACATGAGAATGACGCCTTCGGCCCCGGCTTGTACGGGCTAAGCTCCATTCAGGACAACAAAAAGCAGGTTAGTATCGCGTTCGGAGGCACACAGGGAGACGGCCAGATCGTGTTCAACAACGTGACCGGCAATGGAAACAGCCCCTCCTTCCTCACAGAAGCAGAAGCCGTGCATATCACCGTATGGCATGCTGGATATACGGGCTTGACCGGATTTCTCGTAGAGCCTACCCAGATTCTGGACCGTGATTATCCCGTCAAGAACGGCTCGGTCACCCTGGATGTCAACCTGAACGATTACACCTCGGCGTATTATGCAGTCATTACTCCGGCTGTTGATCATGCCCCGAAGGAGACTTTCTATCAGCGCTTCGAGGCTGAGAATGCCGAGGTGCGGACCAATGTGACCCTGACGGATCACTATCCGCGCAAGAGCACCGGACGCTCTGCCTCGAACGGCCAGTACGTCCAAGGCATCAAGGCTGCGGACAGCCTGGTGAAATGGACGGAGGTTACGGTTCCGGCAGACGGGAGCTACCGGCTGGATCTGATTGGCGGCAGCAGCGCAACCTCCACCCTGCGCAATCAATCCAATACCGGAGATGCGAATCAGCGCATCAATTCCGAATGGTTCATCAAGATTGATGATCAGCCGGCAACGAAGCTGGTTCTGCGTGCGGATTACAACATGCAGCTGCTGGGAGGCAATACGATCTTTGCCGATCTGACGCAAGGGACACATTCCATCGGCATCAGCAAATACAACCCGGATACGGGAGAAGCGGGCCAGGGTGAATCCACCCTTGACGCGATGGAATTAACTTATAGCGGCTTACCAGGCGCACACCCCAATTACCGTGTACAGGCGGAATTCGCCGACTACGATCCTGCGCTGGGGTTATCGAGAGAGAGCAGCCTGGAAGGCTTCGAGGGTGCCGGATATGTGACCGGCTACGGCAGCAGCCAGGATGCCAATACCCGCTTTGTGGTAAGTGTGCTGCAAGACGGCATGTATGATCTGCAGATCCGCTATGCCACATCTGGCGCGGGCAAATTGCAAATTCAACATGACCGCAAGCCGCTCGTAGATCTGCCTGTTACCAATACCGGCGGACAATGGCAGACTGCTACAGTACCAACCTTCTTACGCACAGGCATCAACCTCGTTGATGTGCGTTCCAGCGCTGCGCTTAGCCTGGATTATATTAACGCAGCCTTCGTCAGCCAGACTTCTGTATATTCCGTTGAGGCAGAGGCGGCAACGGTCGTAGGTACTCCGGCCGGCTCCGAGCTGCCGCTCATCCGTGAGGATGCCTTTGCCAAATATGCTTCAGGCGGCAAATATGTGAACGGCATTACCTCCTACGACGGAGCGGAGCGGTATCTGGAGCTGAAGGACATCACAGTGTCCAAAGCAGGCACTTATAAACTGGTCGTTACCTACGCGAACGGTGAAAGTGCGGGGACACATGCTTACAACAATGACGTTGTTGAACGGTATGCGCAAGTAAGCGTCAACGGCGGCGAGCCGCAGACCGTCTTTTTCAAGAACACCATCTCATGGCAGCAGTTCGCCACACAGACCTTTGATGTTGAGCTGAAGGCAGGCCCCAACAGTATCCGCTTCTCCAATAATAATACGTATGACGGCGGCTCCAACCCTTATGGAGGAACAGGGGCGCAAGGCTTCACTCCTTACACAGCGGTCCCGCACCAATACGCACCTGCGTTCGACCGGTTCGATATTTATCCGCGGCATACGCTTGTGACTGACGGCGGCGGTGATCCCGGCGGCGGTAACAACGGCGGCGGTGATCCTGGCGGCGGCAATAACGGCGGCGGTGATCCTGGCGGCGGCAACAACGGCGGCGGCGATCCCGGCGGTAGCAACAACGGCGGCGGCGAAACTGGCGGCGGCAACAACGGCGGGAGTGGCAACGGCGGTGGCACTACCGTTGGTTCGGTCACCCCTGTTCAGCCAGAAGCACCAAGCGGCAGCGGCCATTTGACCGTCGAAGCAGAGGTTACAGGAACTACTGCAACAGCCATATTGGATGCCCAGAAAGTAAAAGCGGCAGACCAGATCACCGTCTCGTCTACGCTCGGCACCTTCCACTTCCCTGTAAAAGCGGTTGATACCGCAGCTTGGGGACAGCAATTGGGAACCGGGGACTGGAAGCTTAAGGTCAGTATGACGGTCCTGCCGGAACAGCGGCAGCAAGAGATCCTTCAGGCTGTCCTGGCAGCCCAGGGCAAATTAATCAGCCCTGCCATTGAATACACGGTAACGGCTGAAGCCAATGGACGCACAGTGGAGATTCCAGGGTTCAAGGGCAGCTATTCCCGGGGCACCCTGCAGCTCGACAGTCCGGCAGACAGCCGTAATACGACCGTGGTGCGGATCGAGAAGGACGGAAGCTTCACCTTCGTTCCGGCGGTCTTCAACGGCACCGGTGTAACCTTCTATAGTCCGAGCAACGGCACGTTTGCAGTGATTTCAAGCAATAAGACATTCGAGGATATCAAGGGGCACTGGGCACAGGCATCCGTCGAAAAGCTGGCCTCCAAGTACATCCTCACCGGCTTAACAGACAGCAGGTTCGCACCGAATGCTACCACTACCCGCGCGGAATTCGCTGCGATGATGGTTCGTGCGCTGGGCTACTCCTCCTCTAGTTCGGCAGATGTTGCGTTTAAGGATATCCCCACCGGCGCGTGGTACACCGGAAGCGTCGGGACAGCTGCTGAGCTGGGTCTGGTGCGGGGCGGAACGGACAATAATTTCCGGCCGAACGACATCATTACCCGCCAGGAGATGACCGTTATTCTGGTTAAAGCGATGGCCCTTGCAGGCTCGCCGCTCCCAGCTTCAGAGCTTCAGCCGGCAGCCTTCAAGGATGCAGGCAAGATTGCGGGCTGGGCGCAGCAGGATGTAGCCAAGGCAGTTCAGGCCGGCCTGATCACCGGAACGCCTGACGGACAATTCCATCCAGGGCAATCCGCCACCCGTGCAGAGGCGGCGACAGTGATTCTTAGATTGCTGGAGCAGGCGGGCTTCGTGAATTGAAATAAATGACACAGCGGCAGAACGGGACTGTTATCAGTCTTGTTCTGCCGCTTTTGTTATTATACTTAAATTCCCGGTTCGTGCAGCTACATATGCCGTCTGCGCTGTTCCGGCTTCATCCACTCCGGGGTCCAGGTTTGCTCTTTGTCATCTACCCGTTTACCTGGCGGAACAATAACATCAATCGCATCCAGCACATCTGTACTGAGCCTGGTCTCCGCACCGGAGATATAGGCACCCAATTGCTCCAAGGTCCGTGGTCCCCATATTATAGAGGTAACAGCCGGATGGCTTTGTGTAAAAGCGGTGGCCATATCCGCCAGCGAAATCCCCGATTCATTGGCCAACTGCTGCAATTGGGCAATGAGCTTGAACTTGTATTCATTTTCGGCAAGTTCCGGGTCGAGATTATCCATATATCCTTTTAAATCGGAAGCGCGTGTGCCGCTTTGTGCGGGCTGGCCCGGTTTATATTTTCCAGTCAGCAAGCCCCCGGATAGGGGACTATACACAAATAGAGACAAATTGTACTGCTTGGCGATTCCCGCAAGTTCAAATTCCATGCGCCGGTTAATCAACGAATAGGGTGTCTGTTCACTTACAAAACGCTGAATATGATAACGGTCGCTAATCGCCTGTGCTTGTACAAGCTGTCCGCCGAGGTGATTGGAGGTGCCGATATGATGAATTTTCCCCTCCCTCACCAAATCGTTTAACGTGAGCAGAATTTCTTCATAGCCCATCCATTCCAGCGGAAGATGAAGCTGATAAATGTCTATATAGTCGGTTTGCAGACGTAACAGACTTTGCTCGACAGCCGTCCTGATCGAGCGGCGTGACCCGCCGCTCTGATTAATTTTCTCAGGGGACTCCGCACCAAATTTAGTAGCCAGCAATACGTTCTCCCGTCTGTGCTTAATAGCTTGGCCTATCACACGTTCTGATTCTCCCTGTCCGTAAATATTAGAGGTATCCACTAGATTAATCCCGTAATCCAAAGCCTTATCTATGATTAGCCGGCTCTCTGCTTCACTTGTCCTGGTTCCAAAACCAGACCCGCCAAGCGCAAAGCTGCTGACCTTAGTACCGGTCTTTCCAAGAAAACGATATTCCATGTTAAACCTCCTAGTTAAGTTCCTGCCATGGCGAAGATAATGAACACATGTTGATTCCAGCGCTAGGACCTATTATAATCAGGCATACCAAGGAGATCAATGAACATTACAGGCAAAGTGTATATTAATAGATACAATGTCAATAGTGTTGATTAATTAATGGTTATCAGTAAAAAGGAGATCAGCCCATGATTGAACAGAGTACAGACATGAGAGTCGTCCGCAGCCGTACCCTAATGGAGAATGCCTTATTTTCTATTTTGGAGCAGGAAGGAATTAAAGGGCTGAAGGTCAAGAATCTATGTGAAAAAGCAGGGATTAACCGGGGTACCTTCTATTTGCACTATAAAGATATTTTTCATCTGATTGAGGAAACATCATTTATTCAAGGGTTATTAGAGGTATTTGAGCCCATCCATATGAAGGAGTTAATCGACTACCCTGATCCGCAAGGAGCTTTCCCACCTATCACTAAGGCCTTTGAATATATGCAGCAGCATGCCAGTTTTTTCAAGGCATTATTCCATCCGGATGCTCCGGCAGAGATCCAAGAACGCCTGCGGTATCTGACGGGTACACGCTTATATGATAATCTTATACAACATCAACCGGAGATGGATCACGAAAGCCGCCTGTTTACTGAATATGCCATAGCTTATTTGGGTAACGCCCAATTTGGGCTTATCCATCACTGGTTTATGAGCGACCGTGCCATGCCGCCCGAAGATATAGCCCGAATGTTAACCGTATATATACGTAATACCCCCTGTCTTGATAACACTGTCCCCACAAAATAACCCCACAAAGTGGGGCTCTAGCTTCGATGATGACTCAGGTACTTTGCGGGGACCCCAAAACATATACAGAGCAGCGGTTCTCCATCCTTGGAGACCGCTGCTCTGGCTTGTCAGTAACGTTAACGGAACAGCACGCATTTTCCCGATTCTCTGAAATACTGGATCAGCCGCTCAATGGGCTCTCGTCCGCATTTCAACTGGACGCCGAGGCAGTCGATGCACAGGAAATCCTGGGCATTGCGCGTGACCAGCTTCAGGTAAATCGCCACATCATCCGTCATTAAGGGGACGCCGCATTGTCTGCAGGTTCTGTTCATGCTCATACGCTTCTCTTCTTTCTTTACACCAGTTTCGCCCGTACAACCAGACAATCATGAGCTGGCACAACCGGAGCGAACCGTTCTCTGAACACCCCAAGCTCCTTGTGCTCCCAGCAGTCATACAGCGACAGCGATTTGCCGGAGGCATACGGAAGCCCGAAATCCCAGAATTGCAGCGACATCTCTCTTTGACCATCACTCAGATTGAAGAACCCGATGGCGAGGTCACCGTCTGCTAATACTTTTACCAGCATGAACACTTCATTGGTATGGAACCACTGCGGCTCAGGCTTAATGCGGTAAGCTCCGCGGCCCTCGATATCCTGGTTGATCGCAATCAGATCCGGGTTCAGCAGAATCTTCTTGGTAGCTTCATTCGCCTTGCGGATATCACTGCCGATCATTAGCGGAGAGCCCAGCAGGCTCCACAGCGAGAAGTGGGTCTTGTACTCCACATCCGTGCAGCCGCCGATCTGACTGCCGATGAAGTCACTGTTGCTGCCCCCGTACATGCCGACTACCAGCATATCCAGATCATTATGGCAGTAGGCTCCGGTGTAGGCGGCTTTGTCGAGCTGCGACAGCGCGAGGGTCTTGATCGATTCCCAGCTGTCCTGAATGTCGCCGGTGGACCGGTACATATGTGCGCCGGATTCACGAATCCACTGGTAGACGTTATCCTCACCCCAGTTACATGCGGAGAAGAGGATGTCCCTTCCGCAGTTTTTGAGGGCAAGACTCATCCGTTTGTACAGCAGCTCCCCCGACATATGTCTGGGCTTGAAACAGTAGTCATATTTAAGAAAATCTACGCCCCACTCCGCCAGCGACTCCGCATCCTGGAATTCATGCTCGAAGCTGCCCGGATACCCGGCGCAGGTATGCGTTCCCACACAAGAGTACATCCCGAACTTCAGTCCCTTGGAGTGAATATAATCTGCAACCGCCTTCATTCCGTTCGGGAATTTGACCGGATCAGCCACCAGCTTGCCATCCTTGTCCCGGTCCTTCAGGCTCCAGCAGTCGTCGATCACAATGTAATCATAACCCGCATCCTTATAACCGTCCGCCACCAGCGTATCGGCCGCTTCCCGGATCAATTGCTCGTTGATATCCCAAGTAAAAGTGTTCCACGAATTCCATCCCATCGGCGGCGTTAAGCCGAGCTGTTGCTGTTTGTCCATGATTCGTATTCATCCTTTCGAGTCCATCATTCCATGATTAGTTGCCAGCTAGTAGTCATCAGCATAAATACTGTATTCTTTATGTATTTAATCACAACAGGACCTTGCAAGCTATAGCTTAACGTTGCTTTTATATGGATGGATGTTGCTTTTCTTATATAAGGAGTGAGAGAGTCGCAGGTGTAAAGAGCTTGGTTTGTTTTATGCGGATTGTGATGCTTGTGGGCGCATATGCAGCAACTTCGACGGGAGTGGGCGGGTAGGCGGGTTGAAAAATCACACCTTCTCTGGCCCTGCCGCAAGCAAAACTACTTGTGTCATCTTCTCTCTCGGAAATAGGTGGACAAAGGTATCTTAATTTGCTGGATTCTCAGGATTGGGCGGGAGTAGGTGGAAAAGGAGCATCTAATTTGTTTAATTTCGTCACTTTAGAGCAAATGCGCAAAATTAAGTGTTGTTTATCCAACCGTTGCTGTAGGAGAAGCCTTCCGTTCATCAGCAAGTGTATAAAAGGCAATTGTTTCCCTCCACACACGCCCGATGTAATCGGTTTTGCGATTACATTCGGCACTCGCACCTCCCGCACGCTCAAAAAAGCCCCCTTCACCCCGCGCGGCAATCCGGTACTGTCCCGGACCGCCCTGCAGATCGAGAAGGGGGCTCTTACCATAAAGCTCTAGTTCACCTGAACCAGCTTCCACTGCTGGTGGAGATCGCCGCGGTAGAGGTTCTGCTGGAGCTTCGCGCCGTCTGCGGTGGAGGCTCCTGTGACTTCGACTGCCTTGTTACTGTTCACATTAAGAATGCTCCAGTAGCCGTTGCTCAGCTTGATGAGCCGGAACTGCTGGGCGGTGTTATTCAGATCCTGCATCAGCTGGATGGCTTCGCCGTTATTTTTCGACCCGTTGCGCACATCCATCACCTTATTGTCGGAAGAATTCACGCTGCGCAGCCGGTAAATATTATTGTACGTACCCATATCCGTAACCGTCCATTGCTGAGCCAGCGCGGTGTTCTCCGGCCACTGCTGGAGCTGAAGGGCGTTCGTATTCTGCCCGTTCGGAACATCAATCGCCTTGCCTGACGCCCGGTTGATCAGCTTATACTTCGCATTGTTGGTGACTCCGTTCCACACCCCGTTCCAAGGGTTGAACTGTGCCCGCTCATAATACCATTCGAAGATAAAGCGCGCCATGCCGTCCCGGGTGGCGTTGCCGTCATAGAGCAATCCGCCGTCCGGATCGGCGAAGGAGCTTTTGGGACCGGGATCGAGCAGGAAGCCGTTCATATGGACGGCAATGCTGACATTGCCGGCGGCGGTGAAGATCGCTTTGGTATTCTTGCCGAAGCCTGCGTTCGTACCGTTGAACAGATCCCAATACGAGGAGTCTCCCGGCTGGTTCTTGAACCAGGTAGTTTCAGTAATATTGATCGGGTAAGCATCGGCAGCAGGCTTGATGCTGCTATCCCAGATCTGCTGAAGCGAGTTGAAATTGTCATAAGCGCCGTAGCCCGGATACCAGTGTACGGCATAGCCGTAATTGTTCAGCGGGTCGGTCAGCGGACTGGATGCCGTCAGCTGGTAATGCTGATCCCAGCCGAGCCCGGAAGCCCAGATCACATTGTCCGCGCCCTTGCTGCGGATGGTCGAGATCATCGAGTTCTGGAAGTTCTTCAGCGAATTCCAGAACGCCGCGAAGTTCGGCTGGGAGGGATTGCCGCCCCATTGTCCGTTCACATCGCTCAGCACAGGCTCGTTCACCAGCTCGAACATAACATTATCCGCGCTCTTGAGTCCCGGCTGAGAGGCCAGATAACCCCAGATCTGATTGAACTTGTCCAGATTGGCCTGGGTGGTCGCTTTGTTGTCCAGCAGGGTGAAGTCCAGCCCCAGCGTGACATACAGCCCCTTCGTCTTCGCATACTCCACATAAGGAATGATCAGATTCTGGGTAGCTGCCTGAAGGCCCGCGAAGTTATACGTTCCTGCTGCGACATCGCCCATATCCTCCCGGTCGATGAACAGGCGGACCTGATTCGAGTACCAGCCGTGGCTATTGCCGTATTTGCCGGAGGTGCTGGTGAAGGTATCCGTGATCTCCTTCAGGTACTCCAGAGTGGCCTTATGCCGGTTCCCGCCGTTGCGGTTCAGATAATAATTGCTGTTCTGATACGTCCAGTAAGCCCCGGTAGGCTGATGCCAGCCGCTTAGCAGCACAGGCTGTCCGCTGCTGTTCACCAGCTGATTGCCGCTTACATGCAGCTTGGGAACAGGCGAACCCTCCCAAGCGTTTGCCGTGCCACCGCCGGACTGCATCGGCGTAAGCAGCAGGGCCAGCATCACCAGCAGCTTCATGGACCAGCTTAACTTCCTTTTTCTCACAGATACCCATCTCCTTCTCATTTCGTGGAATCGGCGGATGCCGTCTTCATGAAAGCGAATACATCTGAATTGTACTCTGCACGGAGACGGGCGGAAACCTGTGTGATTATAGTTGATAGACTTACAGATTATAGTTGATAGACTGACATATTATAGATTTGCATGCATAGACTCCCTGTATTCCTGGGGGGTCATTCCCGTCATTTTTTTGAAGAACCGGGTGAAGGAATGGTGGGCCTCATAACCGACATACATTGCTACATCGCGGATTTTGAGCGCTTCACTTACCAGCAGCTCCTTCGCCTTGACCGCCCGGCACTGATCGATGTACTCTGACAGGTTAATGCCCTGCTCCTGCTTGAAGAAGCGGGACAGGTACGACGGATTGAAATAATGCAGCTCGGCCAGCCGCACCAGAGACAGGTCCTCGCCCAAATGGCTGTGGATATATTCGCAGATCCGTTCAATAACCTCTGAGGAGCGCTCCTTCTCGGCTGTGCTTCTCCGCTCGAAGAGATCTGCGGCCAGCCTCTCCAGATAAGAGATGCCCTCCCCCAGGGACGAATGCTCGTCCAGCCGCATCAGCTTGCCATATTCATTAACTAGGCTGTAGAGCTCCGAGCGGTTCATATGGGACAGCAGCACAAGCGCAACCGTATAATACAGCTCGGCCGCCTCTTCCACGGAGACGCCCGAATGAATGCCTTCCCGGATCTCCTCCAGCGTCTCGGCGAACCGCTCCCGCCGTCCGGCATCCAGATGGGCTGCAAGATTCTCCACCCGCTGGTGAAGCCGGACCCCCGTCTCACGGATTACGTCAGGCTCGGGCGGACCGCTGCGGTCAATCTGCACCATAGAGATGCCGTCCCCGATCTTCATCTGCTGCAGCCGGTGAAGCCGCTCGTAATGGCGGCCGGTCTCTGTCCAGGCACAGGCCGAGCCGCTGACCGTAAAAGCAACCGGCAGGCCCAGCGTCTGCCGGCAGGATTCCTGGATCATCTCCAGCGTCCCCTCCAGATACCGCGCGAAATTCCCGCCGAAGACAGCCTCGGCATTATGCAGAGGCTGCAGCAGCCACAGGAGATCCCCGTGCCTGTCGAGCACCCAGGCATGCCGGGTCATCTCCACCAGATGGGAATTCCAGATCAGCCGGGAAGAGGTCAGAAGCTCACGCCGGTCCATGTAAGAGATGCCCTCCGGGTATGTAAGCCGTCCAAGCACGAGCATGACCGGGAATTGGGCTTCCAAACTGATACCCAGCTTGCTGAAATCTGCGCTTAAAGCATCCGTATCCGCACACAAGACCTGGCTGTCCTGAAGCAGATGGCGGAGATAATCACCCTGCGCCGCCGTCTCCATGGAATCGCGCTGCTCCCTGGACTGCTCCAGCAGCTCGCTCAGCATATTGCCCTGCTCAATCTCCTGCAGCACCTCCTGCACCGTCTCAATAATCTTGTCGAAGCCCTCCGTCTTCAGCAAATAACGGGCCCCGGGAATCTGCAGCGCACTATAGGCGTAATCGAATTCGCTGTAGCCGGTCAGAAAAACAATCCTCGACCGCGGCCAAAACTCCCGGATCTGCTCAGACATCTCCAGCCCGCTCATGCCGGGCATGCGGATATCCGTCAGCACAATATCGATTCGTGTGCGTGCGAGCCACTCCAGGGCCGCTTTTGCCGAATAGACCTTGTAGACATCAAGCTTGTCCGGTAGCAGTTGATTGAACGCCTCGTATAAGCCGTCTGTTATTATCTCTTCATCATCAACGATCAATAGTCTGTACAAGACCTTCACCTCCTGTCAGCCTGATCCGGATCTCTACCCGGAGGCCGCTTAATGTGCTTCTGTCCAGGAACAGGCCGCTGCCTTCCCCGTAGATTAATTGGATGCGCCGGTGAATATTGCTCATACCGGTAACTTCATGTGTTCCGCCGTTCTGATTCAGCCGCCTTCTCAAGGTCTCGATCCGTTCATCGGTCAGCCCGCTTCCGTTATCCTCGACAATAATGCGGATCTCCCGTTCCTCCTGTTCAAAAGAAACCCGCAGCTCCCCATCCTCCGCCTGCTTCTCCAGACAATGCTCATAGGCATTCTCGATAATCGGCTGGAGAATCAGGCGCGGAACCCGCAGCTCCTTCATGGCTTCCGGCAGCTCGTCGAACTGAACCTGAATGCGCCTGGAGAAGCGCATCTTCTGGATTTCCGTATACATCCGGGAATGGCGCGTCTCCTCCGCAAGCCGGACATTATCCTCCCCGTTACGGGTGATGAACCGGAAATATTCGCCCAGCATGCCAGCGAATTCCTCAATCCGGGAGCTGTCCCCCTGCTTCGCCAGAGCGCTGAGAATGAAGAAGCTGTTATAGAGGAAATGCGGGTTGATCTGCGACTGGAGCTGCTTCAGCTCCGCCCGCTGCATCATCAGCTTCTGGGTGTAATCCTGGTCAATCAGCATCCGCAGCCGGCTGAGCATCTGGTTGAACCGGAGATACAGATAGCCGAATTCATCCTTGCGGCCATGGTCAATCTGAATATCAAGTGAGCCGCTCTCCATCCGTTTGAAGCTGCGGATCAGCACAAGCAGCGGCTTCTGGACGAACTTATAGGTGGCGTAGGAATAGATCAGCACCGCCAGGAAGGACGCCGCCGCGAACAGCCAGGCCCAGACCACGAACTTGGTCAGCGGGCGCTTGACCGCCTTCTCCGGCAAGTAGGTAGCCACAGCCATCCCCAGCTTGTCCGAGGTGAAGCTGTCAATATGATACCGTATTCCATCCAGCTCCCAGTTGTACAGATTCCCCTCATCGATCGCCTGGTGATAGCTCTCAATCATCTCCGGGGAGCTGTTCTCTGTACCGAGTGCAAAGTCCGTCAGCCGCGAGACCAGCAGCGAGCCGCTCTCCTCGTACGCGTTGATCGCCCGGAGCGAATCCTTCAGCTTCTCGTTATCCAGCTCAATCTGAACGATGAACAGCGGTGGCTCATTCCTCCTGCCGCTGGATTGGGTAACGCTTAACTCCAGGAAGTTGTTCCAGTTGATCAGCCGGCCTTCTTTTCTCAGATCGACCGACCGGAAGAAATTGAACTTGCTGCTGTCAAAATGATCAATGCCGTTCATCGCGGACAGCGTTTTGTTAATGGTACGGATATGAACGAACACATCGCCGATGTAGGCGCTGCTGTTCTTCAGGGAGGTGAGCCGCTGCGTGATGTAGTTCAGGCTCTCCCGCTTTTGAACATCGTCCATATAGTTCCAGGTAACGGCAATCTTGTTCAGCTCGGTATCCTGGGCAAGATCATACTGCTGGATCTCCATCCACTCCACCTCGCGGTTCAGGTCCTCCAGATAATAGGTTAATTGCGACAGGGTCGCTCTGGACAGGTCCTGGCTTGCATTCCTGTAGCTCCAGTTGTAGAGGTAGAGTCCAAGCAGCAGAATCGGCAGAATAATAGCGAGATAAGTGACAACCATCCGGATAAAAATAGTGTGGCGCATCGACACCGCAGGAAACTTAAGCATGTGTACCGCCTCCATTGCTCTGCTCAGGCCCGATCATTTGCCGCTCCCGCCCTTCTCTGCATACCAGTCATTGACCTCAGCCGTAATCTGCTCGCCGCCCAGCTTGTTCCACTGGGCCACGAAATTATCGAACTGGCTGATTGGTCTGCCCTGAATGATATCAAGGAAGGCATCAATCTGAAGATTATTTAGAATATTCTGCTTCTCGATCATAGTCTCTGTAGGTGCGCCGACGAAGCTCTCATAGAGCAGCTGAGATTTACGTTCATACCCGTCCAGGATGGAAAAAGCACCCGAAGGCCCATACGTCCGCTCCCAGCCCCAGCCTGTCTCGCTGTCCGCACCTCCCGCCTCGTAAGCGGCAATCCGCTTCTGGATCGTCTTCGCTTCATCCTGAAGCACGGAGGCATCGCCGGTGCGCCGGAAGGTCTCCAGCTCCCGGAAGGCCTCCAGGTTCTTCTGCACCGGAAACGGCGTCACCGGCGACAGCTTCCACACCGCCTGCGGAGCGTTATAATACCGCTCCACCTCACTCGTAGTCCCCCAGTTCTTCTCCAGATGCAGGTTAATCAGCTTGATCAGTGCTTCAGGATGCTGAACACCTTGCTTGACCGCCAGGAACTGGTTCGTGCTGAACGGAAGCGGCACCTTCGGCGGTGCCCCGGACTCCGAGACCAGCGGGAAGGCTTGCCACTCGGCCTGCGGATTATGCTCACGGCTGAGCTGTACGAGGAAGGAGCCCCACTGCTCCCCATACATCATGCCGACCTGCTCATGCTCAATCCAGCCGCTGGCCTTGACCCCGTCCTTGAAGGCGAATTCCCTGTCAATCTGTCCCGTCCGGTACAAGTCCTGAAGCACCTGCAGAGCATGCTTGACCTCCGGCTGGATACCTCCATAGACCAGCTTACCGGTCTTGTCCTTCATCCAGATTCCGGGATACGCACCATAACCGGCCATGAAGCCGGTAAGTCCCATGACCGGGTCCCACAGGTATTTGGTTGCCGCAAGACCGTAAGTATCATGCTTGCCGTTAGCGTCAGGATCTTGCTGCGTAAACGCTTTCGAAATAGCCAGCACTTCTGCCATTGTCTGCGGCGGCTGCAAGCCGAGCCGCTCCAGCCAGTCCGTCCGAATCCACAGGAACATTGCGCCCTCAATGGACGAATTGGTCTCCGGGATGGCCATAAGCTTGCCGTCAAGGGTAACCGTCTCGAACGGACCGGTCCCTTCCTCGCTCAGCACCTTGCGGGTTAACGGGGTTGCATACTGGTCATAGACTTCGCTCAGGTCCTGGATCAGCCCTGCATTGCTCAGCACCCTGAGCTGCGAAGCATTCACCCGCACAATATCGGGGATATCCCCGGAGGCCAGAGATACCCCCAGCTTACGGGAGTAGATGGAGCTCCACTCCGTCCAATCATAGGTAATCTTAATCCCGAGCACCTCTTCATACAGCTCGGTCCAGCGGTTATGCTCCAGCGTTTCCCCCGGCAATTCCTTCAGTATTTCTTCCAGTGCATCGTTGTTCTCACGTACGAACGACAGCTGAATCGGCGGATCATATTTGCTTAGACCCGGCTCCTCATAGAGCGGAGCGCTCCCCGGCTGTCCTTCTGGGACCGGAGAACGCTCCGCAAGGCTATCACTCTTCTCACAAGCGGTCAACAGTTGTACGGCCATGCATGCAGCGACAGTCCAGGCCATTGTATTCTTGATTGTTTTGGGCACCAGTTGCAACCTCACTTTGCAAGATTATTACTACCAGAATATTATATTATCCCGGCAAAAATAAAGGAATTGTAAGGTGCAATTCTTGTTTGGCTTACCCGTTCTTTACCATTTAAAAATCTGTGACCGTCTGGAAGGCCGGTTTGGGCTGATGCTGCCTGTCGAACAGCATCGGCGCTTCGGTCCGCTCGACCGGGAATGTGCTCAGCCAAGTATGATCATCCGCAATGCCCCAGAACATGACCCCGCTTAACAGCTCCTTCCGGTCTCTTAAAGCAGCGAATAGCTCGCCGTACCGCGCGGCCTGCCGCTGCAGGATGTCTTCGGGAACCACAGGACCGACATCGCTGAGATCATTATAGACATACAGGCTCATATCCAGCTCGGTGATCTGATTATCCAGGCCCAGGGCATGGAACTTCTCCATGGACTCGATTATGCTCTCCACCGAAGGATACTCCAGATTAATATGGGTCTGGTGGCCAACCCCGTCAATCGGCACTCCCTTCGCCAGCATGTCCTTCACCAGCTCGTAGAGCCGGTCCCGCTTCTCCGGGTTGTCTGTGCCGTAATCATTGATGTACAGCTTAAGCTCCGGTCCTCCAGCCTTGCGGGCCGCCCGGAAGGCTGTCTCGATGAATCCGGTACCGGTAAGCTTGTACCAGTCGCTGGCCCGCATGCCGTCCGGGTCATTCGGCTCAATCACCTCATTCACTACATCCCAGGAGGAGATGTCGTCCTTGTAACGGCTGACAACAGCGGTGATGTAGCTGTCGAGCCGCTTCAGCAGCAGCTTCTTGTTCGCTTCGCGCCCTGCTGCATCGGTCTCATCCGCCATCGCCTGACCGGCTTCATCGCGGAAGAACCACTCCGGGGTCTGGCTGTGCCACACCAGGGTGTGGAAGCGCAGCCCTATACCGTTCGCCTTGGCGAAGGCGACGATCCGGTCGGCCCTTTCCCAGGTGAAGGTGCCTTCAGCGGGTGCAATCGCATCCGGCTTCATGGCATTCTCGGCCACGAGCCAGTTCACATGCCGCTTCAGCAGTTCTGCCGTGGCCCCTTCGGTCTGGTCCGGCTCCACTGCAGCGCCTATGGGGAAGTAATCCGCATAGGCTGCCGCCAGCGGCGCGGCCTCCTGCTGCACCGGAGCTTCCGCCGCAGCTTCAGGCGAAGCTGTAGCGGCCGCGGCCGGAGTCCCGGCGGGTGAGGCTGCCGGGGATGACGCTGCGCTCTCCTGCGGCCCCGGCGAGGGTGCAGCCGGAGCCGCATCCCCGCCCGGAGCGGAGCAGCCGGATAACCCTAGAAGCGCGGCTGCGAAGACTATACTCCGGGCCAGTCCGGCCGGAGTGCTTGTTCTGTTATTTTGGCGCATAGTCATCCTCCTTCTACGGTTAACCCACAATCCCGGTACGCTCGATACTCTCCACGAAATACCGCTGCACGAACAGGTAGATGATAATCAGCGGCAGAATCGCCAGCAGAATCCCTGTATCCTGGACCATGCTGAGGTAGAACGGATCAGCCTTGGAATTGGCCCCGTCCTCCAGCAGAATCGCCAGATTATACGGCAGCGAGCCGAGCTGGGTCGCCATCACCTTGCTGGAGGTCAGATAGGTTGTGGTGAAGAAGCTGTCGTTCCATTGCCACACAAACGAGAAGAGCAGCACCGTAACAATCGAGGGTATCGCGTTAGGCAGCATAATCCGGTAGAAGGTCTTGCCTACCCCGGCCCCGTCAATGTAAGCTGCTTCCTCCACCTCTTTGGGAATCCCCCGGAAGAACTGCCGGAAGATGAAAATGTACAGCCCCGCCTTCAGCGAGTTCGCCGTAGCAGAGGTTAGAATAAACGGCCAGTAGGTGTTGAGCAGATTCAATGATTTGCCGCCGGTTAAGAGCGGAATCAGCCCCATCAGGCTGAAATCCTTCAAATTCAGGTAGACCGGAATCAGAATCGTGATCGGCGGGACCAGAATCGTCAATATGACCCCGGCGAATAACAGCTGGCTTCCCTTGAACTTCAGCCGGGCGAAGCCATACCCTGCAAGCGCGCAGGAGATGGCGGTCAAGATTGTAGTCAGCGCCGACAGGGTGAAGGTATTCAGCAAGGCCTGCCAGTAATCCATAATTCCAATCGCTTTGACGAAGTTGTCGAGCGTATAATTCTCGGGAAGCCAGACGACAATCGGTGAATACAGATCGCTCTTGGCCTTGAAGGCCGTGGATATCTTCTGGAGCACCGGATAGAGGATCACGAACGACAGGCCTGCAATGAGCGTCAGCCGCACGAAGGACCATATCCATTTCTTCCAGCGTTCGAGCGACAGTAAGCGGGTCGCATGCAATAGTCCCATCCTCCCTTTAATCATAGTAGAAGACCTTCTTCGAGATCAGATAGCTGCTGACGGCCAGAATTAAGGCTACTGCGGCGAAATACAGCCAGGCCATCGCAGAGCTTAGACCGAAGTTGAACTGGGTGAAGCCAGTCTCCCGGATCAGGTCAGTCATGGCGTTATTCGAGAAGGAATCGATAATCGTATAGATGGAATTCACCAGAATGAGCGGGCTGACCATGGGAAAAGTGATTTTCCAAAAGGCCTCATAGCCGGTTGCCCCTTCCATCTTGGACGCCTCATACAGCTGCGGCGAGATGGTCTGGATGCCGGCCAGGAAAATCAGAATCTGTACGCCGGACTGGCTCACAATACTATAGATACGGCTCACGGCGCTGGTCAGATAGTTCACTACCCATTCGCTTAAGCCCGCGTCCAGCATCAGCCCCTCCAGCTCGAAGGTGCCCAGTCCCTGAATCGCCCCCGCACCGGCGTTCTGATCGTTGACCGCCTGTATCAGGCTGCTGCTCTCCAGGCTCAGAATGACCCCGGAGGCCAGAATGACAGGCAGGAAGAAGATCGAGCGGGCCAGCGATCGGCCGATGAATTTCTGATTCAGCAGCACCGCCAGAAACAGGCTGAAGATAACGATCAGCGGCACATTGATGACCATATTCATCATGGCATCAGCCAGCGAGCGGTTGAATTCGGTATTGACCGTCAGTGCTTCAACATAATTCTGGAAGCCGCTGAAATGAACAATCAGTCCGTCGGAATTGGCCTGCACCGAGCTTAAGCTGTAGCGCAGCGAAGACAACAACGGAATCAGGAAGAAGAAGATGAAGCCGAGCAGCCAGGGCAGCACATAGAAGAAGCCCATGAATGCCTTTTGCTCTTTGTAGGATCTGCGGTCCAGTCTAAGTATGGATTTCAAGATTGCTCACCACCCGTAATATAGCTTTCGGCTTCAACCGTCCGGCCCCCGGCAACGACTGCGGTCTTATTGTAGTTGACGATGACAGACATCCCGTTACCGTAAGTGCTTTTATACACACCGTCTGCCAGCTTCTCATGACCGGTCAGCCGTTGATGCTGAACGTTCTTCATCACTCCGTTCACTTCGGTGTACATCTCAGCCGCCTGGTTGATCCACTGCTCATAATGGACCGCATACAGGTTATCGAAGTCGGTATCCTTCACCTTGTAATTAGGCGCATACATCCATTCATAATAGAGGCCGGAGCCATACTCCAGGCTCTTCAGGATATATTGCCTTGGATTCGTGAACGTGGACAGGTTAAAAGGCTTACCGGTGTAATTCACATATCCCCGCACCACCATCGGATAGAACGGAATCTCCTCATCCTCCAGCTTGAACCGGCTGCTGGACACCGGAGCATCCGTAATGTCAGAGAGATACGGGAGGGCGTAGGCATTCCCGCCGTCTGCGAGAATGCGCAAGGACTGTCCGGTGATCTTCTCCAGTGACTGGACCGATATCTGCTCGGACGCAGACCGGTCGATCTCCTGGTTCTTGCGGAAATCACTGTTCAATTGATCGGCCATATCCCGCAGCGAGATGCCGCCGGTCTGAAACGGCGCAATCTCCTTCAGCGTGGCATCGACATATCCGCCGACCCTGCTTGGCGAAATAATGTAGGCAGGGGTGAAGGAACGGTCCCGCCGGTTCAAGGCCATATTGTACGGATAGACAGCTGCCGGAATCTCACTGAGCATCCGGGAAGCCTTCTGGTTAATCCGGAAGCCGGAGGTCTGGTTCGCCCGCAGCAGAGCTACGTCAGGGAAGAGCTGAATGTCTTGCTCCTTAGCGTATGCAGCCAGCCGGTTCAGCCCGTTACTGCCGCCGATTGCCTTATCCACCGACAGCCGGTCCGGCACCTTATGATCCAGGCCCCGGTTGAACCAGCCGGCATATTTCAGCTTGATATTATCAATGCCGCGCTGCTTCATTTGCTCCAGAATGCTCTCAGCTTGCTCGAAGGTGGTCAGTGCCTCCAGCGATTGATACGGAATACCCAGGACATGCTTGGTCTTCGTGATTCCGCCCACCAGCTCCAGATAGAACGGCGTATTCACAGGGGCTTCTGCGGAAGCTGCCGGCTGCGCCTCAGGCAGTCCGCCATGCTCCGCCAGATAGCTCTGGTAATAACGCGCCATGCCTGGATAGGACGCTTCCGCTCCGCTCAGGAACGCGTAACGGACGATATAATCTGTCTTAGGCGGCTCCTGCTGGAATTTCGGCAGGGTGCGGTTCTGATCGCTTGACGTCAGGGTAAGATCCCCCTTGGCAATCAGGGTGAAGCTCGGATACACATAGTTGTAGCCGTTCAATCTGCCGCTGGTATCCGCGTTGATGGTGGCCAAGGATGCGCCCTGTTCAATAATGCCCAGCATGGCGCCTTCCTCCCGGATCAGGCCGAACACCGGCAGCTTGACCTCCTGCTGCTGTGCGTAGGCATCCGTGGTCTCCATCGTCCCGTCCACACCATACACTGCCTGCTTGTATGCGGGATAACGGGTCTTGCCGTTATTGAAATGAATCAGCGCTCCTGAGCCGTCCGGCACCAGGATGGACCCGGAGTCCTTGCTCCCTCCGGCACCCAGGAAGCTCAGCAGGGAGATGTCATTCACCGGATAATCCGCAGGATAACGGATATCCGCTACCGGAACCTTGACGACCAGCTGGTCCCCGTCCAGGGCATATTCAATGGCGAGCTGGAAAATACGCGGCGCAGGCTTGGTCTGGCTGAGGTTGTTCTCAGCGATATCCTGCTGCAGATCCTCCTCTGTGTACCCTGCCTTCTCGAAGCCCTTCAGGGTCCGCTCCAGCTGAAGCCCCTTCAGCGCTTCATCGTTTCGTGTATATACTCCGTTCTCCTCATCGAAATTGTAGGCAATTTTCATCGTCCGCTGCCCGGTCTTATCCATCTTGCTCATGATCTTCTCCTCGAACCGCTCCTTGCCCATCTTCATCGGCAGATCCTCCGCTGTTGCAGCGGCCGTGCCGAACTGGTAGAAGACCTTGACGCCCTCCGGCGTCAGTTCCATCTTCATTTGCTTATGGGCCACGCTGTCCGTATACGAATTGACAGAGCTGACTTGACCCAGGTTGTTATAGAAATCCAGCTTGAGCTGCGCGGACAGCAGGTCTTTATTATCCCCGCTGGCCTTGGCATCCGCTTCACGGTCCAGCGGGTTGCTGTACCAGAGCGTCCCGTCCGACAGATTCTTGACAGCGATCCCTCCGGTAGCTTCATCCATGAACAGCCGGAGCTGCGCGTTCTCGAGCACACCTGTCATACCGCTCACCCCAGTATCGGTGAAGGCAGATTTCAGCGCGCTCCCTGCCGTAAAGGACACTTCAAGATTCGGTTCATGCCCGCTGGCCTGGCTGCCTGAGCTTGACGCCGAGCAGCCGGCCAGCACACTCATACTGAAGAGAATCGAGAGCAGCATGATTAACGGCTTCCTCATTCCCGGTCCTCCTCCTATCTCCTCAAGACAATTTCTTGGTATATGGTTGAGACGAATGCAATCATCTGCTGAATCAGACTGAAGAACAGCAGGGTCAGGAAAGCCATGAAGGCCATAGCGAGCAGCGTCAGCAGAATCGTCCCGATCGTTTTGGACGGGGAGAACTGATGAACGGTCATAATGCCCACATACAGCAGCAGTCCCGACCAGAGGATGGCAAAGTTTTTGAAAAAGTAATAAAAAGAGCTCTCCTGGGCCGAGATGAAATTGCTGATCCAGATCCAGGGGAAATTAATCAGCACTATCGGAAGCAGTGCAAAGCAGGTGGTAATAAAAATCTCCACGAACTTCCCCTCCCCGTCCATCAGCGTGGTCAGCGACCAGTTCGCCACACACCAGAACAGAACAGGAACCAGCACATAGACCGCTTCCAGCAGGCTGTTGAGATACCTCGGATTATTCATATTTACCAGGAACCCGCTGTATTGATCGCCCAGAACATTCGTCAGAATCAGCATAAACAGAATGCCGAAGGAGATGATCAGACTGGTTTTTTGACTGCGTTCATATTTGAGGTCCCAGTATCCGTTGAACGGATGAACCATCACATACAGCGGATGTTGCAGCGCTTCTCTGTTCAATGGAGCTCCACCTTCTTTCTGGCCTTCATTTTCCGGTACATCCTCAGGCCCAGCCATAGAGCTAACAGTACGATCAGACCCGTCATAATAGTGGAGAAATGTTCGCGAAGCACTTCCTTACGGTAGAGCAGGAACGCTTTGGAGTAGTTGGTCCGGTCCATGCTGCGCTCGAAATACTCCGCCGACTCCTTGTACTCGCCTTGCCGCAGATAAGCCTTGCCAATGCCCGCATAGGCGTACTCCATATTCGCATTCAAGTTGACGACCTTGCTGAACTCCTGGGAGGCCAGCTCCTCATCACCGTTATAGTAGCTGCGCACAGCACTGTTCAGCGTTCTTCCGTACTCTGTGGTCTGGAATACCGTGATTTCACCCAGTGCCTGATCCAGCACCAGAATATCGTCACCGCTGTGCTCAATGGCAACCGGAGTGTTGAATTCGCCCAGACGGTTACCGATTCCGCCGAAAATGTACAGCAGATAGCCGTCCCCGTTGTACGTGAACACCCGGCCCCGGCTGGCATCCAGCACCGCGTATATTTCACTGTCGCTCACATCAATATCCACGAGCCGCGGGGCACCGCCCGAGCGCGTGGAGTAGAGCAGATCACCGCTGGGCTTGTAATAGCCCTCTCTCCGCAGAATATCTGCTCCCTGCGCGTTCAGCTTCTTAATCGGGTCCCCGTAATCGTCACCGTTGGTAGCGTACAGAAAGCCTTCGTCATTAATGTCCAGATTCGTGAACTCGGTTGGCGTATACATGACCATCTGCTCGCGCTGCGCCTTAGTGGAGATTGATTTCCAGAAATACTCCACCGCATCGACATGCACCCGGTTCGCGCCAATGAACGATTTGAACACACCATCCGCCCCGAATTCCATGAATCCGTCGAAGACGCCGGCCGACATCACATAGATGCGGTCCGCCTTGTCTACAGCAACACGGACAGGCTGAAATTCAAAATTCGCCTGCAATAACTCGGACTTCGGGGCTTCAATGATCCCCACAGCCTTGAAGCTGCTATCGAGATGGACGATACGCTTATTGCCCGTGTCTGCGACATACACTTCCTTCTGCTGCGTCACATAGATGCCCTGCGGATTGTTGAACTTCTCCGCCTTCCCCATGAACTGGAACGCGTCTACCGTCTTGACGGATTTGTAGTCCTGATCCAGTATTACAAACCGGTTATTGCCGCTATCCAGAACATAGATCTGCTTATCCGCCGTAACCTGAATATCCTGCGGATTGTTGAATGGGCCCGCACCGGAGCTGGCACCCGTGATTAGCGTAGTAGCCTCGTAGGCGGACGGAGCCGCCACCGCATTCTCCCAGTATGAATAATTGTAGGAAGGGGCTGCGCTCTCTGCCAGGGCCAGCTCTCCGCCAAGCCCCAGACTGACCAGGCAGCACAAGGCCAGCAGACCGGTTCTCAGTTTCTTTATCCTTGCGACCATTGTCACCGTTCCTCCTCTCTACTCTTTCATACCGGATGTGGCCATCGTCTGGATGACACTGCTCTGTGAAATAATGAACAACAGAATCGGCACGGTCATCAGCAGCAGAGCGACTGCCGCTCCGACCCCGGCACGCGCAATTCCTCCCTGGATGACCTGGCTGAGCGCGTAGTGAAGCGTCTTCAGGTTCTCACTGTAGATGAAGCTTCCTCCATCTGTGCCCCACAGTGCCGGAAATTGCAGAATCATCAGCGTCAGCCAGGCCGGCTTCACATTCGGCATTACGATTTGCCAGAACACGCGGTACTCATTCGCACCGTCGATTTTGGCCGCCTCAATCAGCGCGTCCGGGATCTGCTCCATGAACTGCTTCATCAGGAACAAGCCTAGCGAGAAGGCCAGTGACGGCACGATAATCGCCGCTTGGGTATTGATCCACCCCAGCTGTGACATGACCAGATAGTTCGGTATTGCCGTAACATGCGGCGAGAACATCAGGGACAGCACTACAATCTTGAACAGAACGCTTGAGCCCGGGAATTTGAACTTGGCCAGCGGATACGCCGCTGCCGACGCCAGCAGGATATGTCCTGCGGTTCCTACCAGTGTGATCAGCAGTGTGTTCGCAATGTATCTGGTGAACGGCACCCAGGAATTGCCCATGATCACCATCAGATCGGTGAAGTTCTCCAGCGTCGGGTTCCGCACCAGAAATCTCGGCGGGAAGATGAACAGCTCATCCAGCGGCTTGAAGGCATTGTTCACCGTGTAGATCAGCGGAAGAACCATGAACGCGCCGAAGCCCAGCAGCAGGCCGAAGAGCATAAAGCTGACAGCAAAGGAACGGTTCAGTCTTTTTTGAGGGCGAAAGGCCCCTATCACTCTTGAATACAGGGTCATTCACCCACCTTTCGGAGCAGCTTCTGAGTCATCATATTGGTTCCGAGCATAATCGCGAAGAGAATGGTTGCAATGGCAGAGGCATAGCCCATCTCAAAGCGCAGTGTCCCGTAATCCATCAGATGCGTGACCACCGTATGTCCCGCATAGTTGACGCTCGGGAAGCCCGCAAGCGCAATAGAGACCTCGGCAACCGCGAAGGAGGCGGTAATCTGCATGACCGCGCCGAACATCAGCTGCGGACGCATGGACGGCAACGTAATGAACCACAGCTCCTGCCAGCGGTTCCTGATCCCGTCCATCGCTCCTGCTTCGAACAGCGTCTGGTCCACGGTCTGAAGTCCGGCGATGAACGCCAGGAAGCTTGTGCCGAGACTCAGCCAGAGCTGTACAATAATGACAATGGCGAGAATGTACTTCTCATTCTGCAGCCATTGAATCGGCTCCAGCAGCACCCCGATCTTCATCAGGAAGCCGTTGAGATAACCATAGCTGTCCCCCGAGAAGACGATCAGCCAGATGAAGAACACATTGCCCGAGATGGAAGGGGCATAGAAGACCAGTGTCATCAGCGACCGGACAAAGGGCGACAGCTCATTGATCAGCCAGGCGAACAGGAAGCAGGCAATATAGCTCAGCGGGCCTGTGATGACCGCGAACAGAAAGGTGTTCTTCAGCGCGATCATGAACACATCATCGCCCAGCAGCAGCCTGGAATAGTTCTCCCAGCCTATGAATCTCGGCGTCTCCAGCATATTGAAATAGAAGAAGCTCAGCCCGAAGGAGACGACCACCGGGATCACCGTGAACAGGAAGAAGATGATCATATAGGGACTCATCATGAAATAATAATGCTTGCTCTTCTTGATATCTTTCCATAATTGCGCCAGGCGGGATTCCTTGAGCGGACCGCCAGCCAGCCCTTGCAAGGCTGGTTCAGTGGTATTGTGTATTTGTACCATCAGCTTACAGCCTCCAACCTAATACGGAAGTTTGAATTCCTTCCGTTTGATCTGAATTTCATCGTTAATGTAGATCAGATAATCCGACAGGGCTTCACGCGGATTCACCTTCCCGTTGACCACCTTGCGGAACGCATTGTCCAGATGCCGGCCTGTGAAGTAGCCGCCCGGAACCTGAGGGTTACCCTTCACCCATTGCCACTGGCTCTCCAGCTCCTTGTAGTCCTTCACCGGCCAAGGCAGCTCCTCCAGCGCTTCGATGTTGGCGGTCGGATAACGTGCCGCCGCTCCCATCAGCCCTTCCATTTCCCGGCCGTACTGGACCTGAGTGTTCTTGTCCGTCCACCACTTCATGAATTCCCAGGACGAATCCTTGTCCTTGGCATTCTCCAGCAGCATGACACCGGTTGTATGGCTGGCCACGCTATGGTCCACCGTGCCGTCCGCCTGCTTCGTTCCCGGCACCACCGTGAATTCCCACAAATTGCGGATTTCCGGCGCCATTACCGTCAGGCTGTTATAGATGGTATAATCGGCAATCCCGATCGGGATCTCGCCTGTACGGAAGCGGTTCGGAAAGTCCACTTTCACCGGGAACTTGTAATTGGTATAGAACTGGGTCCACTTGTTAAATTCACTCATGGAGGTCTCCGAGTTCAGTGCGCTTCGCTTCTGGTCATCCGTATACAACTGCCCGCCGTTCTGGTAGAGCAGCATGGTGAAGGCCGCATTGGGCACCAGCGTCGCGTTGTTCAGCGTATCCTCCAGCGGAAGATAGAACTCCAGATTATGTCTCTGCAGAACAGAGACCACATTGTACACTTCCTCCCACGTAGTAGGCGGCTCCAGGCCAAGCTCCTGCAGAATATCCTTCCGGTAAAAGAGCATCGGGAAGATCTGCTGCTCAGGCAGCCCGTAGACGCTTCCATTGTACTTATAAGGCGTAAGGGCACTGTCGCGGAAGCGGTCAGCCACTTCTTTGAAATCGGCGAACTGGGACAGATCAGCCGATGCTTTGCGCATCGCATAGTTCACTGGAAGGTCCTCACCGATCTGCATGGCTACGTCCGGCCCTTCCCCAGCCAGGGTTGCCGGCAGCAGAATGTTCGGAGGTACCAGCCTTAGCGCCACGGAGATGCCCGTATCCGGCGTGAAGGTATCGTCAATCATACTCTTCATCACTTGAGCCTGATCCCGCCCGGTCGATATCCAGACCGTAATCGCCTTCTGGTTCTTCGCTACGTTACCGATACTGTCATAGTCTTCGGTATACGAGGCGCCGTAGGCTCTCAGCTCATGCTTCAGCTTCTGGAAGAAGGTAGCCTGCGCGGACGGAAGCGGCTTGTCTGGCGCCGAGACCACCAGTGAATCCAGCGTCAGCGGCTGTTCCCGCACGCTAAGTATCCAGGTTCCCAGTCCGCCGACATTCGTCTTGAAGGAGACCAGCCGTTTCGCTACTGTATCCGGGTGCTTAGCCATATCCTCCAGCTGGGTCACCATCGAGTACAGCACCGATACCTTGTCGCTGCGTTCCCCGGTCGCCTGCTCCAGATATTCGCCGACACCGCGGATAATCTCCGCCTGCTCCCGGAATACCTTGGTCATCTCCGGTATCCGCTTCTCCAGCTGATAGTCGCGGAATTTATCAGGGTTATTCGAGGTAATCGCCAGAATATTGCGGTACATTTCATTCAAGGTCAGGACACTGGACTGGACGGTACGGACCAGCGGCGCGATATCACCCAGGGTCACGGTCAGCCTCAGCTTGTGCGTCCCTTGTGTAAGATGGAACAGGTAAGGCTCTTCCCCGCCCAGTACATTCATCTGCCAGCCGGGAGAGTAATTGAAGCGGATCTGCTTCATCTCGGTGAACGGATATTCACCGTCAATCGTGAGACTGCGGTTGGCATAGACGCCCCGGAGCTGATTCTGCTTCTCCTTGAGAGCTATCCGGTACAGACCTTCTTCAGGGACTTCAATCTCCCATTCGATCCATTGCCCCGGAAGCTTCCAGTTCACCCCGCCGATGGTGTTGATCCTTAAATTTGAGACGGCATAAGGAACCACTGCCGGGCTGGAGCGGTCAGATAACGGGTATAAGGTAGGCGAGGATTTGGCGGATGCCGCTTCGGCCTGGACCTCGATATAAGGCTCTTTTACCGGCTGAAGGCCCTTCGTCTCATACTGCTGCTTAGCCTCTGCGTAAGACTGCACTGTCCGGTCCTGGAACAGCTCGATATAATCAATGGCCATCGGCTCACGGAGCGCGGTCAGCGACAGGGTCTGGTTCCCCTGCTCCAGATAGAAAGCATATGGCTCCTCATAGAAGCCTTCACTGTCCGCAACGACCGTGGACTGCCACACCGGCTGCTCCACCTGTCTGGGACGCAGATCGTTGCCGCGGTCATCCTGCTTAATGACCTCTTCACGGTTCCCCCAGACCCGGTCGAAGAGCAAGGTATCCGCTCCCTTGAACGGCACTTGCCGGTTGATGGATAAGGAACGCTCAATCGACGAGCTTTTACCTTCCACCGGATAATAATGAACCCGGATGTTATACAGCCCGGATTCGGGAACCGGCACCTCCCAGGAGATGGTTCCCGATTCCGGGGTAATGACTGCTGCTCCGTCAAGCCCCTCGAATTGCTGCTTCACCTCGAAGACATCTCCACTGCCGGGGGAATAGCTCTCCCCTTCGATGCGGATCTCCCGGTCAGGGCGCGGGGCATCCCGGTGTTGCTTCAGATAGGCTTCATAGCTGCCTTCTGCGGCATCCTGCACGGCTGCCGTGAACTTGCCTTCTGCCGGAGAGTCGGAATGCACAGGCTGCCCCGAGGAATTAAATATCCAGAACGTCCCGGCCAGCAGGACAACAACCAATATAATCGCTATGTTCCTGATTCGAATATTCAACGTACTCCTCCCCTTAAGCGATGGATCATAAGTTCGTATATTTCAAGTTCCAGCTGTATAATTGCCGCAAGAATGGGAACAACAGTCCGCGGGGGACTGTTGTTCCATGCGGATATCCGCTTATTTTTTGTAGACCGCGTCTACAGAAGCCTGAACCTTCGCCTTGTACTTCTGAATGACAGTAGACGCCGAGGTTCCCTTCTTCAGCTCGTCAATCATCTCGTAGTACGGCATGGTCGAGAAGGTGTTATGGTTCGTGAGCAGCATGCCGCCTTCGACCAGCTTGGCGTTGTTGATATCATCCTCGTTGTCATAGGTGCTCTCCAGGGAAGCCTGCTTCGGATAATCGTAGATGGACTCGATATCGTTGAGCTTCTCCCAGATATACAGCAGCTGGTCCGGATTCTCGGCCTTCTTCGGGATGGTCAGGAACTGGACATTGGATTCCACACTGTGGTACTCGGTAGCATTAGGTCCTTTTGGAAAAGGAACAAAGCCGATATCATAATCCTTCATATCCGTCTTGAAGCCGCTCGCCTCATAATCTGCTCCCGCATACATCAGCGTGTTCCCCTGGCGGAAGAACTGCGCCGGTTCCTGCCAGTCCCCGCCTTCTGTCGGCCGCGCTACCTTCTCGGCACCCAGCTTCGCAATGAACTTGAAGACCTCCAGCAGCTTGGGATCATCGAGATTCTGTTTGTCGTCAATGGTCAGATCTGTCTCGTTGGAGGCCAGTGCCATTTCCAGGAACCCGCCTGAGGCCAAGCCCCAAACATCAAGTTTTCCGTTGTTATCTGTATCTTTGTTCGCTTCTTTGGCAACTTGGGTGAAGGTCTCCCAGTTCCAGTTATCCTCGTTCACATATTCCTGGAGCGGCTTCATGCCCAGCTTCTTCATCAGGGTGCGGTTATAGAAGACCCCGCTGATCAGGTTGCCCGCATTCTCCGAGAAGCCATAGCCCCGGCCCTCATATTGCGAGAATTCTGTAGTCATCCGCTGATTGAAGGCATTCTCATTCTTGGTGTACTCGTCAACCGGCCAGAACATATCCTGCTTCGTCAACACTGGAATCATATATCCCTTGCCCATTCGGACAATATCACCAAGCGGTTCACCGGCGACCAGTGAAGCCACTACCTTCTTCTGGTATTCACCGAAGTCAAGCGCCACATATTCAACCTTAAAGTTATGCTTCGCCATCAATTCCTTCAGATTCTTCGAGCGCTGGATATTATCCGGGTTATCCTCGGGAATCTTCATATCCCACCAGGAGACAATCTTAATCGTTCTGCCGCCCATATCAAAATCCTTTTCCGGTGTAGCATTGCTCGGCTCCGCAGCCTCTGTAGCTTCCGCTGTGGCTTCCGCTGCCGGTGCCTCCGTAGCCGCCGCCGGCTGGGCTGACGCTCCCCCTCCGGCATTCCCGCCGTTACCTGCTCCGCCGCATGCCGTCGTTGCAGCTAATAACAACATACTAATGAATACTGACATTACTTTTTTTGCCCGCATGATCTGTCCCCCCAAGTATGAATGACTTACCTCGAAAGTTTAGCGCTTACATTTTCAGGCAGCAACCCGTCTAACTTCAGGTGTTCACCTGTCAAATTATAGGTCGGGTCCGCAAGTCCTTATGCACCGGGCCACCGGATTTCGATCAGGTAAACAAATGGAGCCTGGTGCAAGAATTGCACATTGTAGCGCCCGGCTCTGTTGCACATAATGAATGAAGGAAGCTTAACTTCTCTCTGAAAGCGGGGTCTTCAGGTTGTACAGAATCTTATGTGTAGAGCGAAACCGTCAGGTACGGGAGATCGCTTCTTATATGGCAGGGAGCAGACTTAAGAATTTCATCATTCATGCGCATGCTGATTATTCATCCGATATTCTGCGGCTGATCCGCAGCGAGGGGATATCACTGGTTCTTCTGAATATCAGGGACGCCCATACGCCGGGCATGAGAGTCTGTGAACAGATCAGGCAGGGAAGCTCCGTTCCGATTATCCTGCTCGGGGGCAGCGGGGATTTCGGGTTGGCGCGCCAAGCCTTACTTTATAATGTAAGCGATTACTTGACAGATCCGGTGAACCCGGCTGAGCTGGGCGGAAGCCTGGAGGCGGTTAGACGGGTGCTGGCTTCGGCTGGCAGACCGGCTGCTGAGCGGGATTATGCGGATCAGGATTATGCGGAGTTCAGCCTTCAAAAAGAGCCGCCCTCCCCGTGCCCGATCGTCAGTACGATCAAGCAATACGTGGATGAGCAGCTCCATCATAATATTACACTCAAGCGGATTTCCGACTCCCTGAACTTCAATTGCGCCTACCTCGGACAGAAGTTTAAGCAGCAGGAGAAGATGTCCTTCAACGAATACCTCCTGCGCCAGCGGATGGAGAAGGCCAAGCTGCTGCTGGAAACGACCGACATGAAGATCTATGAGATTGCAGACGCTGTCGGATATTCGGAAATCGACTGGTTCTACAAGAAATTCAGAGAATACACGGGAACCAGCGCCAATGAATACCGCAAGCAATGCTTCATCACCGCCTGAGGCGGAGGGGATTGGAGGGAGCGGCCAGTGTGAAATCTGGTGCAAGGCTCTGAGTAAGCACGGCCGCTGCCTGCCAGACCATAGAAGCCTGCTCCCAGTCCATTAATGAAATCAGGTGCACTAATACCCCTCATTCGGCTCATCTGCCCCCTCGCCTCCCGTATTCCGTTCTTCTCCTTCCTATACTCCCGTTGCATCCGCACCCCCTGCTTCTCTCGCTTCCCCTCCCATGCACTTTCCCTTCTCATCCGCGCCTCCTTCACCTGACAATAGATCAATAATTGGTGAGGATCGGTCATTGTAGGAAGATAGACGATAACTTATTATAGTTTCATACATGAAAGCGTTATCAAAACCGAAGTTGCTTACTGAAGAAGGGGGATGACAGACGGACAAGATACCCGGGAATGCTTGCCCCGGCTTAGCTTCAGAAAGCAATCATACAAAGAGAATACAATGAGGAGTGAAACAATGCGCAGCCAGAGCATAAGAAGCAATTCTTTCCGGAAGTTCCTGTACATTTCGCCCTTTATGGTTTTACTTGCTGTATTTGCGTATTACCCGCTCTATGGATGGGTGTACGCATTCTTTGACTATACCCCGCCTATCCCATTGTCCCAATCTGAGTTCGTCGGCTTCAAATGGTTCCATTCCCTGGTCGAAAATCAGGTCAAGATCGACCAGTTAATGCAGGTCATCTGGAATACCTTCGGCATCAGCGGACTGGGTATCCTCTTCTCCTGGCTCCCGATG